>NZ_JBFULL010000006.1:0-420967 GCF_056400345.1 Microbacterium sp. P5_B6
TCCTTCGAGGAGTTGACCAGGATCCAGTAGAAGGGGATCAGGAAGTAGACGAGCAGCGCCCCGAGCACGATATGGGTGCCGAGATGACTCTTGCGGGGTGCCTTGCGCGCTCCCTCGAGCGTGGCAGGAGCGTCCTGCCGGACCTTGGTGGTGGTGGGGGCGGTCATCCGAGGAACCCTCCGCGCTTGCGCGTCGCGAACATGAAGATGTAGACGCAGATGAAGACGACGATGCCCAGCGCGAACGAGATCGCGGACCCGTAGTTGAAGTTCGCGAGCGCGAAGGCCTGCTGATACGCGTACATGTTCGGCGTGAAGTCGGGCCCGATCGAACCGGCGGCGAGGAACTTGAGCATCGTCGGCTCGTTGAAGAACTGCAGCGTCCCGATGAGCGCGAACACGAGGATGAGCACCAGCGCACTGCTGATCATGGGCACCTTGATGCGCCACGCGATCTGCCAGCTGTTCGCGCCGTCGATGCGGGCTGCCTCATAGATGCTGGGGTCGATGCCGCGCAGGGCCGCGTACAAGATGATCATGTAGTACCCGGCCCACTGCCACGTGACGACGTTGAGGAGTCCGAAGAAGATCAGCTGCTGGCTGAGGAAGTCCGGTGCCGTAAGCCCGAACATGCCGAAGAGGTCGCCGAGCGGGCCGAAGTTCTTGCTGTACAGGAACCCCCACATGAGCGCGCCGATGACGGCGGGAATCGCGTACGGGAGGAAGACCATCAGGCGAGCGAACCGCGTGAACCAGGTCGTCACCGCATCGAGGACGAGCGCGATCCCCAGTGAGATGAGCATCTGGAGCGGGATGAGCACAATCGAGAACTTGATCACGAACCAGACGCCGCTGAGGAAGTGCTCGTCGGTGAAGGCCTTCAGGTAGTTGTCGAACCAGACGAACTGCGTGCCGCCGATGAGGGCCTTCTTGTACAGCGAGAGGTAGAAGGCGTAGGCGAGCGGCGCGATCAGGAAGATGGCGAAGACGACCCCGAACGGGGCGATGAAGAGCCAGCCGATCGCGGAGCGTCGGCGACGTGCGCGGACGACGGCGGCGCGCGGTTTCGGCGGCGCGAGTGTCGAAGTGGTCATATGCGAATCCTTGCCTGGTGCGGGCCGGGCCGACCCCCGAGGGGGTCGGCCCGGGTTCCGGTGCCTACTCGGTGACGGTGAAGCCCTGCTCGGTGGCGTAGTCGACGAGCTTCTTCTGAAGGTCGTCGGCCGCCTGCGAGCCGGTCTTCTCACCGTTGTTCATGGCAGCGAGCTCTTCCGTGAAGGAGGCGTAGTAGAACGAGCCGAATGGGCTGTAGGTGAAGCCCTCATAGGCATCCGCCGCCGGCACGTAGACCTCTTTGTTCGCCTGCTGCCCATTGAAGAAGGGGACCTCTGCGTTCACGAACTCATCCGAGGTGAGCACGTTGTTGTTGAGCGGGAAGATGATCTGGTTCTGCCAGCCGTCCGCGAGCGATGCGTCGTCGGCGTAGATGCCGAAGGCGACCTTGGCGGCGAGCTCGGGCTGGGTCGATTGCGACGTGACCGAGAACGCGGATCCGCCCCAGTTGACCGAGACCGGGTTCGCGGTGTCCCACTGGGGCAGCGGTGCGACGGCGAACTTGCCGGCATCCTCGCCCTCGCCGACGCCCGCGCCGGTGAGGTATCCCGGAGCCCACGCGGCCGACACGTAGGTGGCATAGTCGCCGCCGACGACGCCCGAGATGTACTCCGGCGTGAACTGGTCCTGGGTGCCGACGAGCCCGTTCTTCACCATGTCCGCCCAGTAGTCGAGCACCTCCTTGGAAGCGTCGTCGTTCACCTTGATGCCGATGTCCTCGGGCTTGGCCGGGTCGTAGGTGAAGGGCTGCGCGCCGTTCTGGATCGTGAGCGCCATGTAGACGGCGGGCACGTTCGCGCCCACATCGCCGAAGAGCGGTCCACCGGCGTCCTTGACGGCCTGTGCGGCGGCCTCGTACTCCGCCCAGGTGGTGGGCGGGGTCACGCCGTACTGCTCGAAGACGTCGGTGCGGTAGATCATGCCCATGGGGCCGCCGTCGACCGGGGCGCCGTAGACCGCGTCGCCGACCGAGACGTCCTTCCACGCACCGGCGCTGAAGTTGCCCTTCACGTCGTCGTAGCCGTAGTCCGAGATGTCCACGAGCGCCTGCTGCACGACGTAATTGGGGATGCGGTCGGCCTCGAGCATGATGACGTCGGGCGCCCCAGTCCCGGCCGAGATGGCGGTCTGGAACTTGTCGTACTCGTCGTTGCCCTGGCCGACGTTGGTCCAGCAGGCCTGGACGTCGTCGCTGCCTTCGTTGAAGTTGTCGACGACCTTGTCCATGTTGGGGTACCAGCCCCACACCGAGACGACGGGGAGGTCGGTCTTGGTGATGGTGTTGGTGCAGCTCGTGGTGTCGGCGGCGTCGCCAGTGGCACCGTCGTCGCCGCCGTCGGCTGAGCAGCCTGCGAGCAGGCCGGTGATCGCGAAGGCCGATGCTGCGGCCAGTGCGAGCTTCTTGTTCACTGTGGTGGGTTCCCTTCGGAGTGGGGGTAGGACATCTTTGTCGGTGCACACCCGAGGAGCGCTCGTGTCGGGAGGTGCCGGCGGCGCGCTCTGCGCCGCAGCGAATCCTCTTCGACTCGTCACCCCGGGATCCCGGCGGACTTACAACGTTGTAAAGTAAACGTTGTAGATGATCATGCCGACCGGTTCGGCCGGTGTCAAGTGGAAGGAGCGGTCGACTCCCGATCGACGATGCGGAAGTCGGCGAAGATCTCGCGCGAGGGTCCGGTGGCTCGCTGTTCCACCCGGTCGAGCAGCAGCTCGACAGCAGTGTCAGCGATCTGCTCGCGTCCGGGATCGATCGTCGTGAGGCTCGGCAGCGAGTACTGGGCCTCATCCAGATCGTCGAAGCCGACGACCGCCACGTCGGCGGGCACTCGCAGTCCGGCCTCCTGGAGCACACGCATCGCGCCGAGGGCGAGGGTGTCGTTCAGCCCGAACACGGCGTCGAAGCGCACACCGCTCGCGAGCAGCTCGCGCATGCTGGTGGCTCCGTTCGCACGGTGCCAGAGCTCGGTGTAGGCGATGAGCGCGGGATCGAACTCGATGCCGGCGGCGTCCAGGGCCTCGCGGTACCCGCGCAGCCGGAGTCCGGCCGAGCCGATGACCTCGCCGTCATGGGCGCCCACAATGGCGATTCTTCGCCGCCCCTGGGCGATGAGGTGCTCGGTCGCCGCGCGCCCCGCCTCGACGTTCTTCATGGTCACGTGGTCGGCCGGCGAACCGAAGATGCGCTCACCGAGCAGGACCAGCGGGTACTCGACCGCCGTCAGATGCACATCATCCTGACCCATGCCGAGAGGACTGAAGATGAGTCCGTCGCTGAGCTTGCGACGCGGGCTGCGGAGCACGTCGAGCTCTCGCGCGCGGTCCCCGCCGGTGTGCTCGATCGTGACGGTGTGGCCGCGCTTCTCGGCGGCCGCGATCACCGCGTCCGCGAGTTCCGCGAAGTAGCTGAGGCTGAGCTCGGGAAGGGCCAGCGCTATCGACCCCGACCGACCCGAACGCAGGTTTCGCGCCGTGAGGTTCGGCGTGTAGCCGAGCTCGGCGATCGCCTGCTCGACCTTCTCCCGCGTCGTCGGCCGGATATGCGGGTAGTCGTTGATGACGTTCGATACGGTCTTGATCGACACACCGGCGAGGCGAGCGACGTCATGCACTGTAGCCGCCATGGGCCTCCCTCTGTCCCGAAACACTCTAGCGGGGTGTACAACGTTGTAGACAGCGCGAGCCCGAACGATTCGCCCAGCAATCGAGCGATCCTCCCGTCAGATGACCTCGTCCGACCAGTCGTCGAGGTTTCCGAAGCGGTGCGCAGTGATCGTGACCGACTGCTCCCGCAGGAAGGGCAGCAGTTCCAGCCGGCCGGAGGTGGTCACATCACCGTCGTACACGGCGAGATCGGGGTCGCCGTCGATCCGTTCGGCGAGCGCGCGGTGCAGCGCGGCGACCGACTCCGTCTCGCCGACGAGCCGTGCACGCGTCGGACGAGGCGATGCCGCATCGGTCGACGTGGAGGAGTCGGTGGGACCGGAGGCCGACATCCGCTCGAGCCATTGCTCGTCGGTCTCGACGAACACCGGAACGCCCTGGTCTGCCAGCACTCGCCGCACCGGCGCGGGGAGCCCGGCGGGCGCGCTGATCGCCAGGGTCGAGCCGGAGCGCACCCCGGCGAGCGCGACCCGCAGCAGCCAATGCCATGGGGCGTCGGCCGTAGCGCGCACAGCGGTATGCGGGACGGGTCGGTAGCGGAACAGGTTTCTCTCGACGCCGAGCTTCGAGACGTCCTTGACCTGCCCGTACTCGCGGTCCCAGGCGATCGCGTCCGACAATGCCGCACGGCGCAGCCACTCGAAGGCCACGTAGTCGAGCGAGGGCTGCGCCCCCTCGATGACGTCGGCGATGCGCGAGTCCAGCCCACGCAGATGCAGGGTCGTCGAGCCCTGCACGCCTGCGCTCGGTCGCCAGGATCCGAGGCCGATGAGGTAGTTGGGGCCACCCGCCTTCGCGCCGGCGCCGACGGACGACCGCTTCCACCCTCCGAACGGCTGCCGCTGCACGATCGCTCCGGTGATGCCGCGATTGACGTAGAGGTTGCCGGCCTCGACCCTGTCGAGCCACACCGCGAGATCGTGGGGGTTCTGAGTGTGGAGCCCCGCAGTCAGGCCGTACTCCACAGCGTTCTGCAGCTCGATCGCGTGACTCAGCGAGGTCGCGTGCATGACCCCGAGGACCGGGCCGAAGAACTCCTCCCGGTGGAAGCGCGATCCGGGTCGCACGCCGGTCCGGATGCCGGGACTCCACAGCCGTCCAGCGGTCTCGGGCTCGTCATCCAGGCGCTGTGGCTGGACGAGCCATTCCTCGCCGTCGTCGAGGGTCGTCAGCGCCCACTCCAGCTTGCCGCGGGGTGCCTCGATGAGGGGTCCGACCTCCGCGAGAGGGTCGGTCGGCGGACCGATGCGCAGCGACGTCGTGGCGTCGATGAGCTGGCGCGCGAACCGCCTGGACCGGCCGGTCGATCCCACCAGGATCGCGAGCGACGCCGCCGAGCACTTCTGCCCGGCATGGCCGAAGGCGCTTCTCACCAGATCCGCCACCGCCAGGTCGAGGTCGGCGGATGGCATGACGATGATGGCGTTCTTGCCGCTCGTCTCGGCGAGCAGCGGCAGCTCTGGACGCCAGGAGCGGAAGAGCGCCGCCGTATCCCACGACCCGGTCAGAATCACTCGGTCGACGTCGGGATGCGACACGAGCTGTTCGCCGAGCGCGCCCTCGTGCACACTCACGAGGGCGAGGAGGTCGCGCGGCACCCCGGCATCCCACAGCGCCTCCGCGAGCACGGCCCCACACCGCCGGGCCTGATGCGCCGGCTTGAAGACGACACCCGAGCCCGCGGCGAGCGCGGCGAGCACTCCCCCGGCCGGGATCGCAAGCGGGAAGTTCCAGGGAGGCGTCACGACCGTGACACGCGAGGGCACGAAGACAGCTCCGCTCACCCGGTCGAGCTCGCGCGCGGTCGCCGCGTAGTAGTTCGCGAAGTCGACCGCCTCGCTCACCTCCACGTCGGCCTCGGCGAGCACCTTCCCGGTCTCCGATGCCGCGACCTCGATGAGCTCGGCGCGCCGCGCCTCGAGCTGGCGAGCGGCGGCGACGAGCACGGCGGAACGATCGGCCGCGGGCATCGCGCCCCACAGGGCGGCGGCATCCCGCACCCGTGCAATCGTCGCCCGGAGGGCATCCTCGTCGGTGATCTCGGCGGCGTGGATCGTCGCGTCGCCGGCGGTCGAGGTCTCGATACGAGACAGGATGCTGCGCGCCCACGCCCGATTGGCCGGCAGCGCCGGATCGGAATCGGGCGAATTGCGAAAGCCCGGCGCACCCGTCGCCCGCGCGCCCGACTCTCGACGTGCGAAGACGGCCGTCTCGACGAAGGACTGACCGCCGAAGAGCTGAGCCTCGGGACTGGGTTCGATCGGCTCGGTGTCTCCGCCGGTTTCGCGAGGGCCGCCGGGCGTGTCGGCAGAGCGCGAGCCGGTGGACTCGGACGCGTCGTCGGCCGCCGCGCTGCGCGCGATCCCGAGGACGACCTGCGTGAGGGCGGAGTCGACCTCGGGCGTGGCCCCGCGGAGGCTGCGGGAGCCCGCGCGCAGCGCCTGCGGGGAGGGCTCGGCCGAGCGATCCTGGGTGCGATTCGGCGCCGAGCCGAGATTCGGGTCGTCTGCACGTCGGACCGACGCCAGGAAGCGGTCGCGCTCGCGCTCGAAGGTGGGCCGATCGGTCGCGAGATCGGACGCGGCGGAGAGGAAGTTCTCCCCCGAGGCGTTCTCCTCCAGGCGCCGCACGAGGTAGCTGATCGCCACATCGAACTCGTCCGGGCGCACGACCGGCACGTACAGCAGCACGGGACCGACCTCTCGCGCGACCGCCGCCACCTGGCCCTGCGCCATGCCCAGCAGCATTTCGAACTCGAGTCGGTCGCGCACCCCGCGCTCGCCGGCGAGGAGCCACGCGTAGGCGATGTTGAAGAGGTTGTGCCCGGCGACGCCGATACGGACTGCGGCGGTCGACGCCGGGTCCAGCGCCGCATCGAGGCAGCGGAGGTAGTTCGCGTCGGCGTCCACCTTGGCGTCGTAGGTCGCGAGCGGCCAGCCGTGCATGAGGGCATCCACCCGCTCCATCGCGAGGTTGGCGCCCTTGACGAGCCGGATCTTGATGGGCGCGCCGCCGGCCTCGACGCGGTCACGCGCCCAGGACGTGAGTCGTTCGAGTGCGCCCAGCGCATCGGGGAGATACGCCTGCAGCACGATCCCCGACTCGAGCTGGTGCAGTCGAGGGTCCTCGAGGAGCCGCATGAAGACCGCGACGGTGAGATCGAGGTCGCGGTACTCCTCCATGTCGAGGTTGATGAAGGTCTGATCCGGCGCCACGGGCGCCTCCTCTGCGCCCGAATCCCCAGAAGCGCCCTCCCTTCCGAGAGCTGTGAGGTACAGCGGGAGCAGCCGCGCGACCACGCCGTCGACGACCTCGTCGAATGCCCACATCGACACGTGGCTCGCGATCGCCGACACCTTGACCGACACGTAGTCGACGTCGGGTCGCCGGATGAGGTCGTGGATTCCCTCGAGCCGCCGCTGGGCTTCCGCCTCCCCGAGAACGGCCTCACCGAGCAGGTTGAGGTTCAGCCGCGCGCCACCCTCGCGCAGCGCGGCGATCGCGGGTCCGAGCTTCTCCGGTCGGGCATCGACCACCAGATGGCCGACCATCTCGCGCAGCACCCTCCGTGCGATCGGCACGACCGGCGCAGGAAGCACCGGTGCGAGAGCCCCTCCGGCGTGCACCGCCCCGCGGAGGTACCAGGGGAGGAACTCCGGCACGCGCGGCGCGATGCGATGGAGAGCGGATGCCGCTGCCGACAGGCTCTCCGGCCGCATGACGCCATCGACGAAGCCGATCGTGAACGGAAGTCCGTCGGGATCCTTGAGCACGCTGGCAAGGCGCTGGGCCGACCGGTCCATCTCGCCGCCGTCGCTCTCGGCGATCCAGCGCTCGGCCATTGCGACCGCGCGATCGGCGAGTTCGGCAGGAAGCCCGGCGGGCGCCGGAAGCGGTGTCGACGGCATGCTTCCAGCATCCGCCATTCCTGGCCGACCAGGTCTCTTCAGGCTGACGTGTCCGGTATTCGCTCGTGGGACCGACATGCGCTCACGGGAAAGCGCCCCGGTTCCGAGGGAACCGGGGCGCTCGGCGGAAGGTCTCAGGCTTCGTCGGTCCGCACGCGGCGGGACGACGGAACGTCTGAGGTGTCCCCCTGTGCGGGATCGACACGGTCGTCGCGAGCGACGCGCGTGTCGTTGACCGGTGCGGCGCTCGCACGAGCACCGTCCTGTCCGTTGTTCCCGTAGGGGTCGAGTGCGTCCGCCTTCTGGAGGATCGCCTCCTCTTTGGCTCGATGCTGGTCGGCGTCGTCAGCATGCTCGTCGGCATAGCGGCGAGCATCGACCTCGGCTTGAGCGGCGCGCGCCTTCGCGCGTTCCGCCTCCGCGGCTGCGGTGGCCGCATCCGCCTGCTTCCGTGCGTGGTTCGCCTCGACCTCCTGGGCGGCGATGGCGGACTCGCGCGCTTGACGGCGCATGTCCTCCGCCTGCTCGTGCCTCCGCTGGTCTCGCTGACCCTGATTGCGGCGGTACACGAAGAAGCCGATCGCGACCACCGCGATGAGCGCGACGGCGATGACGACGATGATCCAGATGACTGCGGTGCTGTCCATGGACCCTCCTCTCGAGCGACAGCCGAACGGGTGGCGGCTGTGCTCATTCCAGGCAACCGGACAGGCGCGACCACGACAAACCCCTTGCGAGGGTTCAGGTCCTGCGCTACCGGCTCAGTCCCAGTGACTCGGCGCGTCCGCGCGAGTGGGCGGGAGGGCGGATGCCGCGGCCCAGTCATGAACCCACTCAGCGACGTCGGGGAGACCCTCCGGGCGCCCGAGTTCTGCGAACAGCTCTTCGTGCGGGACCGTGCCGCCCTTCCGCTTCAGCATCCGGGCGCGGATGATCGCGCGGGCGTAGATCTCGCCGTCGACGACGGCGCGGTGCTCGAGGTAGAGCGCCTTGTCGTCGTGGCCCATGAAGCGCGATTCGACGGTGAACTGCTGCCACAGCTCGAGCGACTTGCGGAAGGTGACCGTCTCGCTCGAGACGACGGCGTACCAGCCACGCCGCCGCATCGCATCGATGAGCCCCGAGCGGGTGAGCAGGTCCCATCGCCCCAGGTCGAACAGCGACAGGTACCGCCCGTTGTTCATGTGACGCAGCAGATCGATGTCGGTGGGCAGCGTGGTGAGCCTGATGCGCCCGACCTCGGACGGCGCCAGACTGCGCCCGAGCCTCATGCGCAGGCGTGCGCCGATGATCACCAGGAGGGTCCGCCACCACACGTTCACGAGGAGTGATGCTAGCCATCGCTGCAGGCCGGGTGTGATTCGGTTGTGGGGAACCGACATGGTCTCTCAGGGGGTGGCTCCCCTTTCCCGCTTCCGGTGTCGGGAAAACAACACGAAGGTAACGATTCGGCGACCAGCTGGGTTCGATTCCGCCGCCGAATCCCGCCGATTTCGCGGTACCGGAGCCCGAGCGTAGAGTCAGCCCATGGAAGCCGAAATCCAGACCGACATCGTCGTCCGTCCGGTGCGTGACGTCGACGCAGTGGCCCTCGGGCGCGTCCACGCCACCTGCTGGCACGAGACCTACGACCACCTCATCAGCAAGGCCGCCCTCGAGAAGGTGTCGCCACGACGCCTCGCCGAGCTCTGGACCCACTGGGCCGCCCAGGGACCGGAGTTCAAGATCTTCGCCGCGCTCGTCGACGGCGAGATCGTCGGGTTCGCAGGGTCCGGCCCCGCACGCGACAAGGACTCCCCGCGGTTCCGCGAGCTGTACTTCATCTATCTCCTCGACGCGTGGCACGGCACCGGCATCGGCCAGAAGCTGTTCGACGCCGTGGTCGAGCACGATGAGCCCCTCTACCTGTGGGTGGCCGACGACAGCCCCCGCGCGCACCGCTTCTACACGCGCAACGGCTTCACGCTCGACGGCGCCTCGCACACCGAGCCGTTCCTCGGCGAGACGCTCACCGAGGTGCGGTACGTGCGCTAGCACCTGAAGCACAGAGAAGGAGCCCTGCCGCCAGGCAGGGCTCCTTCTCTGTCCGCGCCCATCGACCGCGGGGTCAGTCCGCGGTGAGCACCGCCTTGCCGGCCGACACCTGCACGTTGACGCTGCTGTCGGCGCCGGGGGTCGAGCCGACCCGGTTGTCGAAGTTGCCGGCTGTGACGTCCGACACGACGTCGTACTCGCCCTCGGGCACCGTGACATCGAGCGACCCGGCGCTCACGTCGAGCTCGAGCGTGCGGGGCTGGACGCCCGACAGTGCGGCCTGCAGTGCACCGGCGCTCACCGAGAAGCTGGCCTCCCGGGCACCCTCGAGCTCGAGTTCTGCAGCGCCGGCGCTCACGTCGGCGGTGATGGAGTCGACGGATGCCGTCATCCGCGTGCGGCCGGCACCCATGTCGAGAGACACCTCGCCGAAGTCGCCGTCATCGACGATCAGCTCACCTGCCGCGAGGCTGAGATCGGCATCCGCCCCCTTGAGAGACTCCGGCAGCACCAGCGTGGCGTCGTCCGCGGCCCGCTCACCGAACGGCCACCCTCCGAACGGCCAGCCGCCGTCGAACCACCCCTGGGGCGAGGAGACGACGAGCTCGCCGTCCTCGTTTTTGAACGTCCACCGCTCGGCGCCGGCAGTGCCGGTGACCTCGAGCTCGGCATCCTGGATGTCGGCGAACTCGATCCGCAGCGTGCCGGCGGCCATGTCGACCTCGAGGTCCGTGACGTCGGTGACGTCGGCGGTGCGCGTAGTGGTGTCGACGGATGCCGAGACGATCGTCGTGACGAGCGCCGAGATGATCGCCCCGATGATCACGAAGGCGCCGAAGACGGCGATGAGGATCGCGATGACGCGTGCGGCACCGCTCGTCGGACGGTGACCCGGAGGGGGCGCATCGGTCCCCGCGGGAGGCGGGGTCATGGTGGTGGTCATCGGTTCGCTCCTGACTGCGGCGTGGGGCCGCCTTGTTCCTGCGGCCGGGGGCCGCCGTGTTCGAGGTGGGCGAGCGCGGCGAGCACCCGCCGGTTGCCGGACTGGTCCGGTTCGAGGTCGAGCTTCTGGAAGACGGCCGTCACGTGCTTCTCGACGCTGCCCTCCGAGACGTGGAGTGCCGCCGCGATGGCCTGGTTCGAGCGCCCCTCGGCGATGAGCGCGAGCACCGCGGATTCCCGATCCGTCAGCCGCAGCATCCGATCGTCCCGGGTCCTTCGGCTGAGCAGCTGGGCGACCACCTCCGGGTCGAGCACCGTGGCACCCGAGCCGATCCGCTCGATCGCCTCGAGGAAGTCCCCGACGTCGGCGACCCGATCCTTCAAGAGGTAGCCGAGCGCACCGCCCTTCGCCGAGATGAGGTCGGACGCATACCGCTCCTCGACGTACTGCGACAGGACGAGCAGAGGCAGGTCAGGCCGCACGGCGCGGATCGACAGTGCCGCACGGATGCCCTCATCCGTCCACGACGGCGGCAGCCGCACATCCAGGATGCAGAGCTCGGGCGATGACTGAGCGACCACGTCCTCGATGCGGACCGCATCGGCCACCGAGGCGACGACCACGTGTCCGGCGTCTTCGAGCACCCGCACCAGCCCTTCGCGCAGCAGCGCGGAGTCTTCGCAGATCAGGATGCGCACGGGATGCTCACCTCCACGCTCGTCGGGCCGCCCGCCGGGCTGTCGATCCGCGCTTGGCCGCCGGCCGCGACCACGCGGTTGACGATGCCGTCGAGGCCGCCGCCGGGGAGGACCCGCGCGCCGCCGATGCCGTTGTCCTCCACGCGCGCCCACAGCGTGCTGCCGTCCCGGAGCCGCACGACGACACGGCTCTCGGTGCCCCGCGAATGCTTCGCGGCATTGGTGAGCGCCTCCGCGATCGCGAAGTAGGCGGCAGCCTCGGTGTCGCGGCTGCAGCGTCCGTCGAGCCGCACGTCGAGGTGTACGGGGACGACCGATCGGGCCGCGAGCGCGGAGAGCGCAGCATCCAGTCCCCGATCGTCCAAGACGGAGGTGTGGATTCCGCGGGCCAGCTGGCGAAGTTCGGTGATCGCCGCCTTCGTCGAGGTGTGGGCCTCGTCGATCAGCGCCTTCGCGGCGGCGGGGTCTGTGTCGATCTTCTGCTGCGCGAGCCCCAGCGTCATGCCGACGGAGACGAGTCGCGGCTGGACGCCGTCGTGGAGGTCGCGCTCGATGCGGGTGCGCTCGACATCGGCCGCACGCACCGCCCCGGCGCGCTGTGCGCTGGAGGTGCGGGCCGCCTCGGCGAGCTGCGCTTCCTGGGAGGGCACGACGATGGCCCGGGCCAGGACGCCGTGCAGGATGGCGAGGCCGACGATCGCGGCGAGCGCGAGGACTGCCGAGAGGATGCCGACGGGCACGGCCCACGAGACGGGGACAGTCAGTCCTGTGCGGGCGATCCGCAGGCTGTCGCCCGTGGCGTAGAGCGGGGCGAACGCCATCGCGATCCCGGAGGAGAACACGCTGAGGAGCAGGACGACGATCCAGCCGAGGATCGTGGCCACCGCGAGACTCGCGATGCCGCGCCACACGGACGGGTCGATGGCCTGGCGCCAGAGTCCGAGCAGCCAGCCGCCGAAGCCCGGGCGTGGCCGCGGGCGCAGCCTGCGCGGCGGAAGGCCGAACCCGTACAGGCCGTCGACGCGAGCCGCCTCGGCCCACGCGACGCCGAACAGGACGTAGACGAAAGCGACGAGAAGCAGCAGTCCGATGCCGAGGACGGGCAGGAGCCCGAGTCCGAGCCCGAGGAACGTGAAGAGCACGGTGAACACGACCGGGCCGAGAACGCCCAGCGCCGCGAGATGCGCGGCAGCACCCAGGACGCGGACCGGCGAGGTCACGTTCATGGGTCGCGGCGGCGCGAGAGAGGGCGCCGGTCCCGGCGCCGAGAGGGGAGTGCCTGAAGTCATGCCTCCAAGCTAGGCCGGGGCGCTCGCGAGCGCGCCCGAGGCACCCGGAGTCATTTCTTCGGGTTATCCCCCAGGCGACACAGGCCGAGCGGTCCGGTTGGTCAGCGCCCGCCGAACTCGCGCACCTGCTTGTAGACCAGTCGGCCGTTCTCGAGGATCTTCAGCTCGAGGTCGAGCGAGCGCGGCTTGTCGGCGGCGGACGTGACGATGCGGCAGTTGCGGTAGTAGCCGCGGGTCGCGCGGCAGTACGCCCGCTCCACTCGGCGGGCGAGGTCGACGAGCTCCCGCATCCGTTCATCGGGAAGCACCCGTTCGGTGCGCTCCGGAGTCTCACGGGTCGGCTTGGCGTAGCGGGTCGTGGTGAGGCTCGTCGGCTCGTCGTCGGAGATGAAGGCGGCGACCGTCACCTCGGACCACGTTCCCGCATCCGGGTTGGTCACCAGGTTGTTCCCCGCCTGGACCGACAGCGAATAGCCGAACACGTGGTCGGTGTTGAGCACCCGCGTGACGACGACGGCGTTGGCTGCGACATCCGAATCCGAATCGTAGGCGGGCACGACGGCGAGCCCCATCGCGATCGTCGACTGGTCGATGCGGGCGAAGGAGCGCTCCTCGACGGCGCGCTTGTTCCACAGGCTCGCGTACACGCCCTTGATCGCGCAGCCGAGCGATTTCGGCTTGACCTTCTGGTTGAGCTCGCCGTCCGAGTCGTCGATCTCGACCAGGCACGGGCCGATCGGGCGATCCCGCTTGGACGTATCGGCGGCGTAGCTGTCGTGCAGGCCGGCGCCGTCGAAGTCGGGGATGTCCTCGGCGTTGGCGCTCGATCGCACTTTGACCTTCTTCACCCCCGGCAGCACCTCCTCGAGCTTCGCCCGCACGCGCTCGAGTGCACCGGGAGGGAAGGATGCCGCCATGAACCCCGCCCGGATCTCCTCCGTGCGCTCGGCGCGGTCCTTCGACGAGAGGCGCCCCGCCTGCTCGTCGGCCACGAACACCTCGACCAGGGCCTTCACGTCGCTGTTCGGGGGATGGTCGATGAAGTCGCGATACGCCTGCAGCGGCACCGCGAAGCCGTGCGGCACGAGGTCATACCCGCGCTGACCGCTGGGGCTGGCGGCATCCTTCATCCTTCCCAGCACCTCGCGATGGGCGAGGAACCCGAGGTTCGCCGCCTTCGATCCGTACCGCGACGCGAAGGCTCGAGCCTGACGCGTGGTGCCGGCGGCGAGCTCGTCGTACGAGCGCAGCTCGGTCTCGGCATCCCACTCCAGCGGCTGGAGCGGCCGGTCCATCCGCTCGGCGAGCTTGGCCGCGACGACCTCCTCGGTCGTCGGCTCGATGACGAAGTCGTCCTTGCGGATGATCAGGTGAATCGGCCGTCCCGCGAACGGGGCCAGGCGCGGATGATCCGGCCCCGCACTGCGGAGGACCGCATTGGGAGTGTTGCGCTCCTTCGACTTGAGGTTGACGTGGGAGTTGGTGTCCTGCACGGCGCGCGTGAAGACGCCCGCGACCACCGAGAGGTCGAGCGGCAGCTCCTCGAACACCGGGATGTCGGTCGCGCTCAGCTCGTCGTTGTCTTCGGGGAAGATCCGCAGGTGCCCCCACGCCTCCCCCGCATTGAGCGGCAGGTAATCGACCGCGCCCAGGATCCGATCGAGCGGCAGCACCTCGACCTCGAGACCCGCGAGATCCTCCGCGACTGTCGCCGTCGTCTGCTGCGCACCGGTCGGCACGAAGGCGAACCGCGGATTCGGGATGCCGATCTCGGCGCGCACGACCCGCAATGCCTCGATGATCAGACGCTCGCGGATGAGGTCCTGCGGATAGAACTGCAGGCCGAACACCGGCTCGCTCGCACCGTCGAGAAGGTAGGTGCGGATGCTCCCCGCGATGTAGCGCTTGTCCTCGGTGAAGTAGGTGAGGGCGTTGAACGCGTCGAGCGTTTCGCCGATGCCGAACACGGCCCGGCCGAAGTAGTAGTGGTACTTCGCGGCATCCGGAATCCGTCCGTCCTCCTCGAAGCCGCCGTTGACGAAGCGCACCGCGGGCGTGGCGGGGTTGCGACGGTCGATGAGGAACTTCGCCACTCGGCCATTGGCGACGAGGTCGCCCGCGAGCGTGGAGATGGACTGGAAGGTCTCGAGCGTGTCGATGCGGTCGAGAGCGAGCGGGAGCCGGGAGACCAGCTCGGCCAGATCCGAGAACCGGATGCCCTGGGGTGCCGGGGCGGCGGCCTGCCTTGAGATCGCGGTCGGGTCAGCCTGCGCTGACCCGAGGTCCGCCGCGCGAGGAAGGAAACCGGTCATCGTCGCACCTCTCCATGAGTCGGACCGAAAGCCGACGTTCCGATGCAAGCGGTGAAGACGCCTCCACGTCAACGTCCGGGCACCGCCGGCAGCACACCGGGCGAGCTGAGGCGGGGCCGGAGACACGTACCGAACGGCGGGGATCCTTTGCGACACGCGGGGGCCCGGCCGGCGTGTCGCCCGAAATCCCCGCAGCTGTGCACACCGGATGCCGCGCCCGGGGCTTCTTGGACGGGTGGATGCGGCGGGCCGGCCTCCCCGGAGCCTGTACGCAACGGCGGGGATCCTTTGCGACACGCGGGGGCCCGGCCGGCGTGTCGCCCGAAATCCCCGCAGCTGTGCGCACCGGATGCCGCGCCCGGCGGCAGTGGCAGGCGTGCGGCATCGCCGCCGTTAGCGTTGGACCATGCGCTATGTGGTGATCGGCGGGGGCGTCGGGTGTGCTCGATACGTGCGGGGGCTGCGCGAGCAGGAGCAGCGCTCGGGAGCGGATGCGTCGATCGACGTCATCGTCAACACCGCCGACGACTGGTGGGTCTCGGGGCTGCGGATCTCGCCCGACCACGACAGCATCCTCTACACGCTCGCCGGGCAGAACGACGACGAGCGCGGCTGGGGCCGACGGGACGAGACCGAGCGCGTCTCGGCGGAGCTCCGCATGTGGAACGCGACGCCCGATTGGTTCACGCTGGGTGACCTCGACCTCTCGACGCACATCGCCCGCACCGCGTGGCTGCGCGAGGGCCGGAGCGTCTCGGAGGTCTTCGCGCGGCTCGGCACGCGCTGGGAGCTCGGGGCGACCCTGCATCCGGCGACCGACCAGGAGATCGACACCCACGTCGTGACCACCGATGGTCAGCGCCTGCACTTCCAGGAGTGGTGGGTGCGGCACCGCGCATCGCTGCCCGTCGCCCGGTTCGAGCAGCACGACATCGCCGCCGCGCGCCCGTCCGACGGGGCACTTGCAGCCCTCGCGGCGGCCGATGTCGTGCTGCTCGCACCCTCGAATCCGGTCGTCTCGATCGGCCCGGTGCTGGCTGTCCCCGGCATGCGCGACGCCGTGCTCTCGGCCGGCAACGGCCGCGCCCCCGTCGTCGGCGTCTCGCCGATCATCGGCGGAGCAGCCGTGCGCGGAATGGCCGACGCGTGCCTCACCGCCATCGGCGTCGAGACCGATGCCGCGGCGGTCGCGCTGCACTACGGCGCGCGATCGGCCGGCGGCATGCTCGACGGGTGGCTGGTCGGCGAGGAGGACGCGGGTTCTGTGGGCACGATCGAGGGGGCGGGCATCGCCGCCCGTGCGGTTCCGCTGTGGATGAGGGATGCCGAGACCTCGGCCGCTCTCGCCGCCGACGCCCTTCGGCTCGCGGCTGAGCTCACTCACGGCTGACCTGGCGGCTGCCCGGAGCCGAGCCGACGCTCGCGGCCGAGCTCAGGGATTGCTCACCGCCAGGCTGCCCGAAGCCGTCGCGGGCGGCGGGAGCGGCATCCGGAACAGAGAAACGCCCGGCCCGCACGAAGCGGACCGGGCGTTCCCGGCTCATTGACTCAGAAGTCGAAGTCGCCGATGTTGTCTGCGTCGAAGACGTACGGCTCGCCGAGCAGGACGACGCCGTCAGCGCCGACCTCGTAGTCGCCGAGCTTGCCGGCGGCGAACGAGTCGCCCTCCTTGCCGGTGATGTCACCCGCGATCAGCGCCTGCGCGGCATACGCGGCCAGGTAGCCGAGGTCAGCCGGGTTCCACAGCGCGAACGCGGTGACGGTGCCGTCCTCGACGTACTCGCGCATCTGGTTCGGCGTGCCGAGCCCGGTCAGTGCGACCTTGCCCTTGTACTCCGACGTGGAGAGGTAGCGCGCGGCCGCCGCGATGCCGACGGTCGTGGGCGAGACGATGCCCTTCAGCTCSGGGTAGGTCTGCAGCAGCGCCGCSGTCTTGTCGAACGAGGTCTGGTCGTCGTCGTCGCCGTAGACGACCTCGACGAGCTCGATGTTCGGGTGGTCGGCGGCGAGCATCTCCTTCATCGTGTCGATCCACGCGTTCTGGTTGGTCGCGTTCGCCGAYGCGGAMAGCACSGCGATCTGACCGGCATCMCCGATCTGCTCCGCGATCAGGTCGACCTGCACCTTGGCGATGCCGTCGGCGGTGGCCTGGTTGATGAACAGGTCACGGCAGTCGGGGTTGGTGTCGGAGTCGAACGTGACGACCTTCACCCCGGCGTCCCGCGCCTCACCCAGAGCGTCGCAGAGCGCCTCGGGGTCGTTCGCCGACACGATCAGCGCACCCGCGCCCTGCTGTGCGGCGGTCTGGATGTACTGCACCTGCGAGGTCGGGCTCGCCTCCGAGGGGCCGACCTCATCGAGTGTGCCGCCGAACTCGTCGGCCGCCTCGGTCGCACCCTTCGTCGAGGTGTCGAAGTACGCGTTGCCGAGGTTCTTCGGCAGCATCGTGATCGACAGGTTCGACGAGTCGCCTCCGCCGCCGCTGCCGTCTCCCGAATCATCCGAGCCCCCTGAGCAGCCGGCGAGAGCAAGCGCGCCGACGGCGAGCACGGTGGCAGCGACCGCGAGGCGCCCCTTGCGCTGAAGTCCGAACATCATTGTTTCCTTCCTTGGTGCAGTTGCGGTGTGCAGTGACTGCGGTGGTTTATCGTGCCGACGAAGACGCTTCGAGCTGCGCTTCGCGCCGGCCTTTTCTCTTCCCGATGGCGGCGCCGCGTCGGCGCTGAAGCCATGCGAGGAGGCTGGAGGACACCACGGAGATGACGAGCAGGAGTCCCGTGATGATGTTGATGACGTCGCTGGTGATGCCGGCCAGGCGCAGGGCCGACCCGAGCACGCCGATGAGCAGTACGCCGGCGATGACGCCGTGCAGCGCTCCGCGACCGCCGAAGATCGAGACGCCGCCGAGCAGCACCGCCGCGATGATCTGCAGCTCCATGCCCATGGCGTTGTCGCCGCGGGCGTTGGAGTAGAGAAGTGTGAAGTAGACGCCCGCGAAGCCCGAGACCGTGCCACTGAGGACGAACAGCAGGAACTTCGTGCGTCCGACGTCGATGCCCGAGAAGGACGCCGCCTCCTTGTTCAGCCCGATTGCGTAGAGCGAGCGGCCGAAGGGCGTGAAGTGCAGCACGACCGCGAAGACGATCGCGAGGACGACGAACGGGATCATGATGACCGGCACCGGGGTTCCCGGAATGTTCGCCTTGGCGAGATCGGTCCACTCCTCGGGGAACTCGGTGATGGCCGTGGTGCCGAGGAGCCCGACGGCGATGCCGCGGAACAGCGCCAGCGTGCCGATCGTCACGGCGAGCGAGGGCAGCCCGACCACGGTGACGAGGAATCCATTGATGACCCCCGCGACGACTCCGGTGAGGACGGCGGCGAGCGCCGCCAGCGGGAAGGGGATGCCGGCGTGCGTCAGGATGCCCGTCATGACGCTCGAGAGGCCCACGATGCTCGCCACCGAGAGGTCGATCTCCTCGGTGATGATGATGAGGGTCATCGGAAGCGCGATCAGCAGGATGGGCGCGACATCCCGAAGCAGGTACGTGACCGTCAGCGGGCTGTCGAAGTTGCGCACCGAGGCGAGCGCCACGACGATCACGACGAGCAGGATGGCGATGATCGCGGCTTCGCGGGTGAGCAGGATGCGGCGCCAGGCGGGCTTCGCGTGAGCCTTGTAGACCCGGGTGGACGCGGTCTCGGTGACGGCGGTCATCGCGTCTCCTCCCTCTGTGCGATCAGTCGTCGGTGCTGCCGGACCGCGAGGACGCGGTCGAGCACGATGGCGCCGAGGATCAGGACGCCCACGACGGCGCGCTGCCAGAAGTCGTCGATGCCGAGGATCGGCAGCGCGCGGTTGATGGTCAGGAGGAGGAACGCGCCGATGGCGGCACCCCACACCGTGCCGACGCCGCCCGAGATGGCGACGCCTCCGATCACCGCGGCGCCGATGGCCTGCAGCTCCCAGCCGAAGCCGGCGCCTGAACTCACCGTGCCGTAGCGGGCGGCGTACAGCACTCCCGCGAGGCCGGCGAGCGCGCCGCTCACGACGAAGGCGCTGATGACGCGCTGCGTGGTGCGCAAGCCGTAGAGGTGCGCGGCGGCGGGGTCCGACCCGATCGCGTACAGCTCGCGGCCGCTGCGGAGGTTGCGCAGCCACCAGGCGGCCACGATCAGGACGATGAACGCGATGATCGTCAGGATCGGGATGCCCAGGATCTGGTCGGTGCCGAGGCCGCGGAACTCCTTCGGGAGGTCGGACGCGTTGATCCGGTCACTGCCGGTCCACGCGACGTTGATGCCCCGGTAGATGTACATCGTGCCGAGCGTGATCACCAGCGCCGGCACCTTGGCGAAGGCGACCAGCCCGCCGTTGATCGCGCCGAGCAGGCCGCCCAGCACCACGCCGCCGACGAAGACGCCGATGACCGGGATGCCGGGAATGTCGATGAACAGCCGACCGGTGAGGTACGCGGTCAGCCCCACGATCGAGCCGACCGAGAGGTCGACGTTGCGGGTGATGATGACGATCGCCGCTCCGACGGCGACCAGCAGCAGGAGCGAGGGCGTCAGCAGCAGGTCGCGGAAGCCGTCCGACGAGAAGAGGAACGTCGGGTTGCGCACTGTCGCGAACAGGATGATCGCGAGGAGGGCGATCAGGATGCCGGTCTCGCGTGCGGTGACGACATTCCGGACGATCTTGGATGCCGCGCTCGAGCCCGGCTGCACCGTTGTGGCTGTGGTGGTCATCGGGTGGCCTCCGCATCGGCGGTCGCTGCGTACATGACGGCTTCCGGCGTTGCGTCCGCGCGGGCGAACTCGCCGGTCAGGCGACCTTCGCGCATGACGAGGACGCGGTCGGCCATGCCGAGCACCTCGGGGAGCTCGGACGAGATCATGAGGATCGCCATTCCCTGCTGGGCCAGCTGGCTCATCAGGCGGTGCACCTCGGCCTTCGTGCCGACGTCGATGCCGCGCGTGGGCTCATCCACGATGAGGACCTTGGGCTCCGTGGCGAGCCACTTGCCGAGGACCACCTTCTGCTGGTTGCCACCGGACAGGGTGCCCGCCTCGGCATCCAGAGCTGCGGTCTTCACCTCCAGCTTGCTGGCCCAGATTTTCGCCGCCTCATTCTCGAGCGAGCCCCAGATGAGGCCCCACTTCGAGAGCTTGGAGCGGATGGCGAGCGTGATGTTTCGCGAGACGCCGTCGTCGAGAACCAGGCCCTGCTTGCGCCGGTCCTCCGGCACGAGGGCGATGCCCCGCGCGGTCGCCTTGCGGGGATCCCCCTTCGGGAGCGGCATCCCGCCCAGCCGGACGCTGCCGCTCTCGTAGGTGTCGACGCCGAACACTGCGCGGGCGACTTCGCTGCGGCCTGCGCCCACGAGTCCCGCCAGCCCGACGATCTCGCCGGCGCGCACGGTGAACGAGATGTCGCGGAACACGCCGGCGCGGGTGAGTCCGTCGACCTCGAGCACGACCTCGCCGACCTCGGCGGGAAGCTTCGGGAAGAGCTCGGTGACGTCGCGTCCGACCATCTGGCGCACCAGGTCATCGACAGTCGTCTCGGCGATGGCGGTCGTGTCGATGTACGAGCCGTCACGCATCACGGTCACCGTGTCGCAGAGGTCGAACACCTCGTCGAAGCGGTGCGAGATGAACAGGAGCGCACGGCCCTCGTCGCGGAGGCTTCGCGCGACGGCGAACAGCCGCTGCACCTCGACGCCCGACAGAGCCGCGGTCGGCTCGTCCATGATCAGCACCCGCGCATCGAGCGAGATGGCCTTGGCGATCTCGATGATCTGCTGGTCGGCGATCGAGAGCCCCTCGGTGACCCGGTCGGGATCGAGGGCGACGCCGAGACGCTCGAAGATCTCGACGGCCTCCGCGCGCATCGCCTTGCGATCGATCCGACCCAGGCGGCCGGTGGGCTGGCGACCCATGAAGATGTTCTCGGTGACCGACAGATCGGGAAACAGCGTCGGCTCCTGGTAGATGACCGCGATCCCCGCGCCCTTCGACTGGGCGGTGCTGGTGAAGTCGACCGACTCACCGTCCAGGTGGAAGTCGCCGGCATCGCGTCGATAGAGGCCGGCGATGATCTTGACGAGCGTGGACTTGCCCGCGCCGTTCTCGCCGATGAGGGCGTGGATCGACCCGCGGTGCAGCGTGAGGCTGCCGGAGCGAAGGGCGACCACCGGCCCGAAGGACTTCACCACCCGGCGAAGCTCCAGCGCCGCGGGGTGCGCTTGCTGTGTCTGGTCCGTTGACACGGATCCTCCTCATCGAGGTGAACATGAAAGTGACCTGAATCGATTCAGGAGGTTTCAGGCTACTCTAGGTACGCTCGTGACAGTGGTCAAGTCAGCCCAGCGCTGGTGACCGAATCGTGACCCCGACGAAGTGGAGCAGTTCGTGCCTGCAAGCATCCGAGACGTCGCAGTCCGCGCCGGAGTCTCGGTGGGCACCGTCTCGAACGTGCTGAACCGCCCGGACGAGGTGTCGCAGGAGTCGGTCGATCGCGTGACGCGCGCGATCGAGGACCTCGGCTACGTCCGCAATGACGCGGCGCGCAAGCTCCGTGCCGGAGTGAGCACGACCGTGGGCTTCGTCGTGCTCGATGGTCAGAACCCGTTCTACAACGAGGTCGTCCGCGGCGCTGAGGACGAAGCATCCCGTCACGGCATCGCGATCCTGTACGGCAACACGGACGAGGACGTCGCCAGAGAGAAGATGTACCTCGATCTGTTCGAGGAGCAGCAGGTGCGGGGGCTGCTGATCGCGCCGTACGGGGATGTCACCACACGGCTGCAGCGCCTCCGCAGCCGCGGGATCGCCGCTGTGCTCGTCGATCGCTTCAGCGGGGACGGCAAGTTCTCATCCGTCTCGGTCGACAGCGTCGTGGGCGGGACGATGGCGGTCGAGCACCTGATCGAAGGCGGCCGGCGCCGCATCGCCTTCGTCGGCGGACCGCTCGACATCCGCCAGGTCACCGACCGGCTCGCCGGCGCGCGCGTCGCGGCCGAGAACGCGACCGAGCGCGTCGCGCTCGAGGTGCTGGCGACCACCGCCATGACCGTGGAGGAAGGAGCCGCCGTCGGCGCACGGGTGCTCGCCCGGCCCGCCCGCGAACGACCGGACGCCATCTTCGCCGCCAACGATCTGCTCGCTCTCGGGCTGCTGCAATCACTCGTGGTGGGGAATCGGATGCTGGTCCCCCACGACATCGCCCTCATCGGCTTCGACGACATCTCGTTCGCCGCCGCTGCCGTCGTGCCGCTCACCTCGATCCGGCAGCCGAGCCGGATGATCGGCCGTACGGCCCTCCGGATCCTGCTCGAGGAAGCCGCCGATCCGGTGAGCCTGCCCAGGCAGACGGTGTTCCAGCCTGAGCTCATCGTCCGCGGCTCGACCGAGGCGTGAGGCCGGCTGGCGCTGTAGGGCTGCCGATTCGCGATGCCGCCCGGGGTGACGTAAACTCTTCGGCGGTGACGTGTCCGAGCGGCCGAAGGTGCAACTCTCGAAAAGTTGTGTAGGGTAACCCCCTACCGTGGGTTCAAATCCCACCGTCACCGCCATGAAAACCCCTGTTCATCAGGGGTTTTCTTGGTTAGCGGCGACAATCGCACTGTCAACTCCGTTCCCGGTCTCTTCTCGATTGTTGTCAAGCCGTCGGAGATCCGCGGAATCACGCGGCTTGCCGGCCCCCTACGGTGGGTAGCTGTCCCAAAGTAGGGGTGCCGACCTTCAGTGCGAGGCGCCGACACCGACGTCGAGCTCGCGCCAGTTGCCCGGAGTGGTTCCGCAGATCTTGGCGAACGTGTCGTGGTACGAACTGAGCGAGTGGAATCCCGCCTTCGCCGAGATCGCCGCAGAGTTCAGATCGGTGGTGATCAGGAGGCGCTGGGCCTCCCGCCGCCCTGAGAGAACCGTTCACGATGTGCTGAACCAGACACACGTTGGTTTGGGGGCCAGTCGCCGCCCGCAGTCGTCAGGTTGTTTCCCGGGCTACTAGCACGGCTTCGGATTCCGGGCCCGCCGCAGGAGCGGGCGAACCGGTTGCCGCACTGAGGGCGAGTTGGGCCATGTAGCGCCCGAGCCCCGCACTGTCGATGCGCACGCTGGAAAGAGATGGCACGAAGAGCTTCGCGAGCGGGGTGTCATCATGGCCGATGATCGCCAATGTGCTGGGCACCTGGATGCCGGCGCGGACGGCAGCGCCGGTGACAAGCGCTGCGATGTCGTCGTTGTACGCCACGATTCCGTCGACCCCGGCATCGACCCATTCGGCGATCGCTCGCGCGACGGATGCTTCGGTGACGTCTTCGTCTGCGCGCAGCGGTTCTCCGGTCAGGTCGAACGCGCTCGCTTGGGCGAGTGCGCGCCGCTGCTGCACGAGGTCGGCGATGCGGGGGTCGGTTGATCCGGCAAAGGCGAGGCGGCGCCTGCCTCGGTCGACGAGGTGGGCGACTTGCAGCCGGGGTCCGGCGGCGAACCCGAGTTGCTGTTCAGGTGTGAATTCCTCGGCGCTGATGTTGGGGATGATGTGGGGGACGCCGCTCGCACGGATCTGCTCGAGCTGCTGGCTCGAGAACGGCATCATCCCCATGACGACGTCTGGGCGAAGTGTTTCCCACAGTGGCAGAGCATGGCCCCCGGGATGAGGGGTCATGGTGACRAGCGAATGGCCGGCTTCGTCCAGCGCGAGCGACGCCTCGTCGAGGTTCGCCCGCATGCTGTAGTCCAGCGGCCAATCCGGCAGCACCAGAAGGATGATTCGGCTGTGCCCGCTCGCCAACGCGCGGGCGGCGTTGTTCGGCCGATAGCCGAGGCGCTTCGCCTCGGCCAGTACACGGTCGCGCGTAGCGGCAGAGATCGTCTGTCCCGGGGTCTCGTTGAGCACGAAACCAACGGTCGCTCGCGATATCCCCAGTGACCGGGCAACATCGGCCGCCGTCACCCGTTTGGCTGGAGTGTCCTGCAGTGTCACCGCATCCCCTTTCACTTGCGCGCGCTAGCACCAGTATGTACTATCTCACTAGCTAGCGCGTGCTAGCAACGACCGCCACCCTGACGATGGAGTCCTGCTGTGACCACCCCGAGCCGCGACGAGCCGATCGTCGTTCCGATGCCCGCGCCGATTCCCACGCCGCCTGTCGATCCGGACGTGCTCCTGGCTGAAGGCTCGCCGAACGAGGATCTCCCGCCGGTCAACGCTCGCTACATCTGGTTCATGGTGCTGGCGCAGTTCGGCGTCTTCATGGCCTTCATCACTCCGATCGCGATCTCCCTCGCCGTGCGGCTGGGGGAGCTCGCGCCCACCCATCAGGAGTACCTCGGGTACATCACCGGTGCCGGTGCCGTCTGGGTGATGCTGACCGCGCCATTCATGGGCATCTGGAGCGACCGCACCCGCACCCGCATCGGGCGGCGCCGGCCCTTCATGATCGGCGGCATGATCGTCGGCGTCATCTCGCTGATCGTCATGGCGACGGCGCCATCGGTGCTCATCCTCGGGGCGGGATGGATCCTCGCGCAGTGGGGATGGGGGACCGTCCTCGGCAACCTGCAGAACTCCACCGCTGACCGCCTCCCTGAAGCCCAGCGCGGCAAGGTCGCCGGGCTCACCGGATTCGCGACACAGGTCGCCCCGGTGATCGGCGTGATCGCGACGATGGGCCTGACAGGCAACGCGCTGCTGCTCTTCCTCGTCCCGGGTGTCGTGGGTGTCGTGCTCGTCACCCTGTTCGTGACCCTCGTGCATGAGGACGACAGCCGCGGGCTTCCGCTGGAGCGCCTCGGCGCCGCCGGGGTGCTGCGGAAATACGTCTACAACCCACGCACCTACCCCGACTTCTCGTGGAACTGGCTCGGACGGTTCCTCTTCTACTTCGGCCTGACACTCAACACGACCTTCACGGCCTTCTTCTTCGCCGACCGTCTCGGCCTCTCGATCACTGAAGTCTCCGGCGTGATCGGCACTCTGGGTGGCATCGGCGTACTCGCGACGACCGCCGGCGCGCTCGGCGGCGGATTCATGTCCGACCGCTTCCGCCGCCGCAAGATCTTCCTCGTCCTCGGGGGTGCGATCATGGCGATCGGGATGGTCACGATGGCTCTGTCGTCGAACCTGCCGTTCCTCTTCGCCGGGTCACTGACCGTCTCACTCGGCATCGGCCTGTTCGCCGCCGTGGACATGGCCCTCCTGCTGGACGTGCTGCCAGAGAAGCAGACGGATGCCGGACGCTTCATGGGTATCACCGGCTTCGCCACGTCCATCCCGCAGGCAGCCGCCCCGTTCATCGCCTCCGGCATCCTCCTCATCGGAGTCAGCGGCGCCGACAAGAACTACTCGCTGCTGTTCATCATCGCCGCCGCCTTCGTGCTCCTCGGCGGTCTCGTCATCCTCCGCATCCGCTCGGCCCGCTGACGGTCGTCTCTTTGACCACCTCGGCCTCCGACCCCGATCCCTCAAGGACCCGCATGCCTCTCGCGCTCACACCTCCCCGCTTCCAGCACCACACCGACGCGATCGGCATCGGCGATGCCACTCCCCGGCTGAGCTGGAAGATCGTGGACGCCCCGTCAGGATGGGCGCAGGCGGCGTATGAGCTCCAATCGGATGCAGAGACGATCCGGGTCGATGACTCCGAGACGGTGCTCGTTCCCTGGCCCTTCGCTGCGCTGCAGTCCCGGGAGCGGCGTGAGGTGCGGGTCCGTGTCATCGGCGAGGACGGCATCCCGTCCGAATGGTCGGACCCGTCGGTGGTCGAGGCCGGCCTGCTGAAGCCCTCGGATTGGAGCGCCCAGCTCGTCGGCCCTTCGGACGACTCGATCGCCGCGCCCCTGCTGCGCACGGATTTGCACACGACGGATGCCGCGATCACCCGAGCTCGGGTGTATGCCACCTCGCACGGGCTGTTCCAACTGGAGATCAACGGGCACCGGGTCGGCGACGATGAACTGGCTCCAGGGTGGACCGCCTACGAATCGCGGCTGCGCTATGCCACGTACGACGTCACCGAGCTGCTCGAAACGGGAGACAACGCGATCGGCGCATGGCTCGGCGACGGGTGGTGGCGCGGCCACCTCGGCTGGGGAAAGAAGAAGGCGCTCTACGGTTCGCAGCTCGGTCTGCTCGCACAGCTCGAGATCGACTACGCCGACGGCACCCGGCAGATCGTCGCCACGGGGCGGGACTGGACCGCCGCAACCGGTGCCATCACCTCCGCTGACATATACAACGGCGAAGACTTCGACGCCCGCCTGTTCCACCCCGAATGGTCCACGGTGACCGCCAGCAGCGACGGATGGGCGCCCGTTGTCGTACGGGAACTGGACCCGCAGATTCTGGTCGCCCCCGACGGGCCGCCGGTGCGAGTCACCGAGACGGTCGCCGTGCAGAACGTCCGCACCTCGCCCTCTGGCGCAACCATCCTCGACTTCGGCCAGAACGTGGTCGGCCGGCTGCGGATCACCGTCACCGGCGACGCGGGCACCGTTGTCACACTGCGCCACGCCGAGGTCCTCGAGCGCGGCGAACTCGCTGTCGAGCCGCTGCGCGACGCGAAGGCCACGGACACCTACACACTCGCCGGCGCAGGCGAAGAGTCCTGGGCTCCCCGATTCACCTTCCACGGATTCCGGTACGCCGAGATCACCGGCTGGCCGGGCGAGTTCGACCCCGCCTCCGTCGTCGCCGAGGTGATGCACTCCGACATGCAGCGGACCGGCTGGTTCAGCGCCTCCGACCCGCTGGTGGCACGCCTGCACGAGAACGTGGTCTGGGGGATGCGCGGCAACTTCGTCGACATCCCCACCGACTGCCCGCAACGGGACGAGCGGCTGGGCTGGACAGGTGACCTGCAGGTGTTCGCGCCCACGGCGACTTACCTGTATGACTGCGCGGGGTTCCTCACCTCGTGGCTGAAGGACCTGGCTGCCGAGCAGCGAGCGCTCGGCGGAACGCCGATGGTCGTCCCGGCGATCGTCACCGGCTACTCCGGCCCGACGGCCGGATGGGCGGATGCCGCGACCGTCGTCCCATGGACGCTGTACCAGGCATACGGCGACCTCGGCGTGCTCGAGACCCAGTTCGAGAGCATGGCCGCCTGGGTCGACGAGGTGACCGCCGCGGCGGGTACCGACAGGGTGTGGAGCGCCGGGTTCCAGTTCGGCGACTGGCTCGACCCCGCCGCCCCCGCAAACCGACCGGAACAGGCCCAGACCTACCCCGAGATCGTCGCGACCGCCTACTTCGCCCGCTCGGCCCGGATCGTCGCCGACAGTGCCGCGCTCCTGGGTCGCACCGGTGATGCCGCTCGGTACGGTGCACTCGCCGACGAGGTCAAGACCGCGTTCCACCGCGAGTACGTGTCCCGATCCGGTCGCGTACTCTCCGACTCGGCCACCGCCTACGCACTTGCCCTCGTCTTCGATCTGATCGATGACCCGTCGGAACGGCGGCACGCAGCCGACCGCCTCGCCCAGATCGTCGCAGGCAACGGCTACAAGATCTCCACCGGCTTCATCGGCACCCCGATCATCACCGACGCGCTCAGCGCGAACGGCCACGCCGATGTCGCCTACCGCCTGCTGCTCCAGACTGAGGCCCCATCCTGGCTGTACACCGTCCAACAGGGGGCCACAACGATCTGGGAGCGGTGGGACTCGCTGCTGCCAGACGGGACGGTCAACCCGAGCGGCATGACCTCGTTCAACCACTACGCCTTCGGCGCCGTGGCCGACTGGATGCACCGCGTCGTCGCCGGACTTGCCCCCGCCGCGCCCGGCTACCGACGTCTGCGAATCGTCCCGCAGCCTCCGCGGCGTGGCCTGACATCGGCATCCGCTGCCCTCGACACCCCGTACGGGCGCGCCGCCGCCGGATGGCAGCTCACCGATGGTCGGCTGCGCCTGCGCGTGACGGTGCCGGTCGGCGCAACCGCCGAGGTGGTTCTCCCCTCCGGCGCCACGCAGGAGGTCGTGGCCGGCTCCCACGAGTTCGCGGAGCCGTTCGAAGTGGATGCCGTCACCGCCCGGACTTTCACGATCGACTCGCGCATGGCCGACATCGTCGACGACAAGCAGGCGATGGCAGTGCTCACCGGCGTCATCACCAAGTGGATCCCGGAGGCGGCCGAGCACATGTCCGGAGGTCTGCGGGGTCAGGAGGACGTCACGCCACGGCAGATCTCCGGAATGCTGCCGGACCCGGTAGCCGTCCTCAAAGATCTCGAGCGCGGATTCGCCGCGATATCGGCCGGAGAAGACATTCCGCTCGACGTGATCACCGCCCCTGCGCCGACCGCCGAGGACGATGCACAGCTCGCTGCGAAGGCCGCCATGCTCACCGGCGCCGGCTTCTGGTGGACGAAGGAAGGTGAGGGCGTCCGCGGGATGACTCTCGTCGACGGTCCCCATGGAGTCCGACTCCAGAAGGAGGGCGCGGACCACCTCGGCATGAACGCGAGCGAACCGGCCACCTGCTTCCCCCCGGGCGCGGCGATTGCATCCAGCTGGGACCGCGACCTCATCCGTCAGGTCGGTGCCGCAATCGGCAGGGAGGCCCGGAGTCTCGGCGTGCACGTCGTCCTCGGCCCCGGCGTGAACATCAAACGGTCGCCGCTCGGCGGCCGCACGTTCGAGTACTTCTCGGAGGACCCGCGCCTCAGCGGCGAGCTCGGCTCGCACTGGGTGCAAGGGCTGCAGAGCACCGGAGTCGGGGCGTCGCTGAAGCACTTTGCGGTGAACAACCAGGAAACCGAGCGGATGCGGATCAGCGCCGAGGTCGACGCCCGCACGCTTCGCGAGATCTACCTGCCCGCATTCGAGCGGGTCGTCACCGAGGCCGACCCCGCCACAGTGATGAGCGCGTACAACGCCATCAACGGAGTGTTCGCATCCGAGAACCACTGGTTGCTCACTGAGCTGCTCCGCGAGGAATGGGGCTTCGAAGGACTCGTGGTTTCCGACTGGGGTGCGATCAAGGACCGCGTCGAGGCACTGCGCGCCGGCCTGGATCTCGAGATGCCCGGCTCCGGCGATGAGGGCACAGCTGCGATCCTCTCCGCAGTGCGCGAGGGGCGCCTGGATCGTCAAAGCGTGGAACGCAGCTTCGACCGCGTCGCGCGGCTCGCCGAGCGAACCACCTCCGGCGCGGCGGCGCCCGTCGATCTCTCAGCGCATCATTCGCTCGCACGCCGGGCCGGCGCCGAGTCGGTCGTCCTGCTGCGCAACGAGCACGACGTGCTCCCATTGCGCACAGGTACACGCGTTGCGGTACTCGGAGGTTTCGCCGTCGACCCGCAGTATCAGGGCGGTGGGAGCTCGCACGTCAACCCCACCCAGGTCGACATTCCACTGGACGAGCTCCGCAGCGTTCTCGGCGACGACAACGTCGCGTATGCCGAGGGCTATTCGAAGCACGCCACCGTCGGTGCCGCCACGCTGCTGGAAGAGGCACGGAAAGCCGCAGCATCCGCCGATGTCGCCGTCGTCTTCGCGGGCCTGTACGAGGTGGACCAGTCGGAGGGATTCGACCGGGACGACATCGACCTTCCGCCCGCCCACGTCGAACTGATCCAGGCGGTCGCGGCCGTCGCGAAGCGGACGGTGGTGGTGCTCATGAACGGCGGAGTGGTGACGCTCGAACCGTGGCACGACTCCGTGGATGCGATCGTGGAGGGCTGGGCGCTGGGGCAGGGCGTGGGTGGGGCCCTCGCCGATGTGCTGACCGGGAGCGTGAACCCGTCCGGCCGGCTCGCCGAAACCATCCCCTTCGCGGTGGCGGACAACCCGTCCTACCTGAACTTCCCGGGCGAGAACTGCACGGTCCGCTACGGCGAGGGGGTCTTCGTCGGCTACCGGTATTACACAACAGCCCAGCGGGAGACCCGGTACGCGTTCGGGCACGGTCTCAGCTACACGACCTTCTCGCACGAGGGGTTGGACGTCGTCGCCACCGGTGCCGACACTGCTCGGGCGAGGGTCTCGGTGCGCAACACCGGGCAGGTCGCCGGGGGCGATGTCGTGCAGTTCTACGTCGCACCGGCCCCGTCACGGGTGCGCCGACCGGTACGAGAACTTGCGGGCTTCGTCAAGGTGCACCTGGAACCGGGTGAGTCGACCGTCGTCGAGGTGGAGCTTGACCGTCGGGTGTTCGCGTTCTGGGATATCACTGCCGATCGGTGGCTGGTTGAGCCGGGCACCTACACGGTGCAGTTGGGACGCTCAGCCGTCGAGATCGTCGACGAGGCAGCCGTCGCCCTCGCGGGAGACACCAACCGGCCGAAACCGCTCAGCCTCGACTCGACGGTCGGGGACTGGTTCGGTCATCCTGTGGTTGGTCCGGCGCTCATGCAGGCCATGATGGCCGGAGCGTCCGAGGAGCAGCTCGCCGCAGCCGAGGACAACGGCACCATGCTCAAGATGGTCGAGTCCATGCCGATGGCCCAATTCGCCCGGTTCCCCGGCGTGGAGATCCCCGACGAAGCGCTCGACCAGCTGATCGCCCTCAGCCTCTCGGCTGCAGAGGAGCCAGTTTCAGAAACGGTCGGAGTGGGAGTCTGACGAGGCGAAGCGAGGCGTCCCGGGGCCCCGAAGGGGATAGTTTCCCCAATGACCGCAAGTGATTTCGCCTGCGATGGCCCTTAGGGGACCCGACATAAGTGGTGTCTCWGGGACGGTGTGGAGGTTTGCCAAGCGCTTCCCGCTGGGTTGAGGAGAATTTGAGAAGACGCGAGCGCTTGCGAGCCTTCGTGAGCGATGCGGTCAACCTGCGCGAACCGCGGAAAATCAACGCGAACGCACGCGATCATCGGTGAGCCAGGAGCCCGGATAAGAGTTCAAATCCCACCGTCACCGCCACCTAAAACCCCCGCAGACCCCTTGGAAACACGGGGATCGCGGGGGTTTTGCTTTGGCGGTGCAGGCTAGATCTTGGCGTCCTGCTTCTTGAAGAAGACCTGTTTGATGATCAGCAGGATGGATGCCGTGACCGGGATCGCGACGAGCGCGCCGATGAAGCCGAGCAGCGTGCCACCTATGAGCGCGCCGATCACCACGAGCGATCCGGGTATCTCGATGGCCCGGTTCATGACCTTCGGAGTCAGCACGTACGCCTCGATCTGGATGTAGATCAGATAGCAGATAGCGAAGATCAGCGCCGCTACCGGACTCGTGAACAGCGCGATCACGGTCGCGACGATCCAGTACAGCACTGGTCCGATCAGCGGGATGATCGTGATCGAGAAGGCGAGCACACCCATGAGCAGCGGGTAGGGGAGCCCCAGCACCGCGTGCAGGATGGTCGCCACCACGGAGTTGAAGAACGCCAGGATGACCATGCCCATGAGGTAGCCGCCGACGGAGTCGGTGATCTGGTCGGTCATGGCCCTCACCCCGACGCGGCGCCGAGCCGGCGCGAACTGCATGAGCGAGTCCTTGATGCCGGGGAGCGATGCGGTGAAGTACAGGGTCAGTACGACGACGATCAGTGCGCCCGAGACGGCTTCCGCGATGCCGGCGCCAACTTTGAGCAAGCCGCCGCCGATCGCCGCGACATTCTTCGGGTCGCTGAAGAACTTCTCGACCTCGTTGATGAGGTCGGTGAGACCTGTGCCGAAGATCCCCTCCAGCCACGCGTAGAAGGGGGTCTTCTCGAACTTGGCGATCGTCGACGGAAAGTCCGTGACAAAAGAAGTGATCTGGGTCACCAGCGTCGGGACGACGAGCAGCAGGAGGCCGATGGCGATGATGGCGCCGGTGAGGAAGATGATGGCGATCGCCCAGCCTCGCTTGACGCCGTGCCTGCCGAGCCATTTGATCACGGGGTCCAGGCCCAAGGCCGCGAACGCCGCGAGTCCGATGTAGACGAGGATGGTCGCGATGTTGGTCAGCGCGATTCCGAGCAGCAGGGCGACGAGCCCGCCCAGCGTCAGCAGCAGCCCCACGGTGAAAGGGTTGTCGAGACGTGCCCAGAACGGTCTGCCGACCGCGTTCTCGGCGAGGGCGACCGATGCCGCAGCTTCGGCACGCAGAACTTGGGAGGTGCCGGACATGCCGGCATCGGTTGCGCGCGCGGGATCCGCGGCAAGAGGAGTGGGGCGATCCGTGCCGTCGGCACTGGGCGAGGTTGACGCGTCGGTCATGGTCAAACTCTAGGGGTGATGGTCATTCCCGCGTGACGCCCTGAAGCCGATCCCTCTGCGCGCTCGGGTGCCGGAACACAAATTCGATGCACGCCGATGCCTCCGACCCGTTCTCACGCGAGCAGCGGCAGGATCAGCTCCTGCAACGCGATCTCGGTTTCGAACGGATCGAGCCCCCCGTCGAACCGCAGGATGCGCCAGGTCGTGGCGTCGCAGACCGCGACGATCTGGGCACTTCGCCTCGCCACCTCGCGGTCGGGCAGAGATGGCAGGATGAATGCCCGCCGGCACCAGTCCACATGGAACGCGCGCCCGCGTGCCGTGATCTCCGGGAGGCCGGGAACGAGGGGTGACTCGGAATAGGTCTTCAGGATCAGTGCGCCGTAGCGCTCGTAATGCACGACCAGATCATGGATGGTCTCGACCGCCGACACATGTGCTGCGGCTTCGCGGGCCGCAACGATACGAGCCAGTTCCCGCTCGACCGTTGCGTTCATGAGGGCGGCCTTGGTGCCGAACCGACGGATGACGGTCTGACCCGTCACGCCCGCGTCGGTGGCGACGTCTTCGATTCGGATGTGCTCATAGGGAATCGATGCCAGCCGCGCCAGCATCGCGTCGACGATCCGCTGCGCTGTGGCCTCGGCATCCTTCGCGCGCCCGCTCATGCGGTAGGGCCTCGTATTCATGTCGGTCACGCTAACAGTCGCGCTGGACATATTCGTGTTAGTTGCACTAACGTCAAAACTATGGATACCTTCACGGAACGCTCCGAGCGGATCGAGACCCGCCTCGGAAACCTCAATGCCCGCGTGTCTGGCACCGGGCGCTTCACAGTGCTCTGGTCGTCGATGTTCGTCGACAGCCACACCTGGGATCGCATCGTCCCCCTTCTCATGGACGGAAGCGCGATCCCGAGGCGCTTCGTTCTCATCGACCCTCCCGGCCTGGGACTGAGCGACGCCTTGATCCGTCCCTCCACGATCGGGGAGGCTGCGGATGCTGCCCGCGATGCTCTCGTCGCGCTGGGCGCCACTGAGCCCGTCGACTGGCTCGGCAACGCCTTCGGCGGTCATGTCGGCCTGAACCTGGCAACGGATGCGGCGACGCTTCGCAGTCTGGTGGCCATCAGCTCGCCGACCGAGCCGATAGCGCCCGACCTGCGACGAAAGATCGGTCTGCTTCACCCTCTGCTGAGGGTCGCCGGCCCCGTCGGACCGGTGCGGGACGCCATCGTCGACGCCATGCTGACCGAAGAGTCCGCGTCGACGCGCTCCACCCTCCAGGTGGTGCTGGACAGCCTGGCGCGCCCGACAAGGGCGAGTATGAGCCTTGCCCTGCGTTCGTTCATCGTCGACCGAACCGATGTCACCGACAGGCTCGCCGACATCCGTGTGCCGAGTCTCTTCGTCGCCTCGGACGACCGCGGTGACTGGAGCCCCGCGGACGCGGAACGGGCCGCATCCCTCGCGCCCGGGGCTCAGGTGGCGACGATCCCGGGAGCCCGCACGCTGATTCCGCTCGAACAGCCCGCAGCCCTCGCCGCAGCGATTATCGGCTTCTGGAATCAGCTCACCGACTGATTGGCGAGTCCCTCTGGTCGGTGTCAGTGCTGGTCGTGGTGAGGGGCCGACGGGGAGGACCCCGTAGCGGGATCCTTCAGGTGCGCCGACAGGCTGGTGATTCTGCTCGGGGCGAGGAGCTGCCTAGTGCGGCGGAATGAAGGTGTCTAGGAGTCGCCGACATCTTGGTGGGTCTTCGGTAAGGCGGTGGCTGAGCCCCCACAGAAGGTAGGACGCGGAGCGAATGATCACCCATTGCCGTGCGCGTTCTCGGGGAATGTCGGCTTCGCTGGTGAAGAGGTTGAAGAGGCGCAGGATCTCGGCGCCGTCGGTGATCTCGTCGAGTCGGCTCCAGAGGATGCGGCCGAGATCGTATTCCGGGTCGCCTCGGAGGAGCACCGGATCAACCACGATCCACGGCGCGCGAACGCCGCGCAGCACCTGCGCGAAGTGAAGGTCGCCGTCCACGGCGAGCGGAGCGGGGCGCTCCTGGCCTCGGTCCACGGCGCACCGCAACGCTTCCTCGAGCTGGCGACGCGGGATCGGAGCGCCGAGCGCCGCCCACTCTCGCTCGAACGACTCGACGTGCTCGGACGCGACCTCATCGGTTCCTCGCACGTTTGCCGCAACCGGCACGGCCAGTCTGTTCACCAGCTCCGCGAGAGCGATGATCGCCTTATCCAGGGGCTCACCGGCGAGGCTCCGACCGTGGTCGAGACGCTCCAGAAGCATCGCTCCATTGTCCACATCGACGTCAAAGAGACGGACCGTCCCGCGGCCATCCCACAACCGGAGGGCGGCGGACTCTGCCGCGACATCATCGCCGGGAGGCGCGAGCCGCAGGATCAACGGTTCGTCCCCTCGATGGACCGGCAGCACGAGCGCGTTCGACCCGTGCATCACGGGCCCGTCCACGCTCAGCCCCCAATGCCGACACTGATCTTCCACGCGCTCAGGAATCGACTCGAGCCAGTCGCGGCCCGCGGAATCGTCCCACCAGCGCGGCATGCGACGAAACGACCGCGGCACCCTGATCACCGCCTGAGCCTAGGCGAACAGGCACGTCAGTCGTCTCAGAGCGGCCCGGCTCGCGACCGCGTCAGGGAAGTCGGCGCCGGTGCTCGCCCGCCGAAGCCCGCATCCCGGCGGATGTCGGGGTGGTGCGACACCTGGCGCCCGCGATTCGACGGCTGACCATCGAAGTCCCAGCTGGTGAGCACGAGCCGCGCGCCGGGCGTGCGATGCGGGCGAGTTCGCGGGGTGGGCGAAGGTTGGCGCGGTTGCCGGCATCCCCTCGCTCAGCGTTTGCGGGGCTTCGGCTCGGGCTTCACGAGGGCGCGGATGATCAGCGTGTACGCCACCAGCGACAGGACGTACCCGAACAGGTACACCACCATCTCCAGTACCAGGAAGCGGCCGTAGTTCAGCACGCCGTCGACGATCGCCGGGGAGAGTCGACCGATGAAGTAGGCGGCCGTCTGCCCTGCGGCGAAGATCGCGAGCAGTGCGAGCGCCGCCAGGATCGCGAACCACACGCGCGTGCGCCACACCCGCCCGGTCGCGGCCATGGCAGTGGACCAGGTCCAGTCGGGCACCTCGGGATCGAGCGCGCCGTTGACCTTCGGGACCAGGATGATCGCCGCGAGGAACAGTCCATTGAGCCAAGGGCCGCCGAGAGCTGCGAGCGCCGAGCGATCCGCTCCGCCGAGCACGAACGAGGGGATCAGCAGCAGGACGAGCACGGGCAGGGTCGCCAGGACTGCGGATTGCACGGCCCGGATGAAGCGCACGAGGCCCGCGCCCGAGCTGGTTGACGGACGGGCGGGCACAGGTTGAGCGTAGTGGCGACGGGGGAGCTCCGGGGCTCCGAGGCTAGGACTGCGGCAACCCGCTCTCTGCGGTCTGGTCGGCTGGCTTGTCGGGTTGGAGGGTGTCCCAGAACTCGAGGATGACGCGGGCAAGTGCCAGGGGCTGTTCGAGTGGGACGAGGGTGCTTGCTCCCGTGACGACAGCGACTCTCGCATCAGGCGTCATCTCCGCTGCCCGTTCGGCTGACGCGGGCCCCCACTCGCCGCGCTGGTCGGATACGACATAGAGAGAGGGAACGACGATCTCACGGAGCTCGTCGCGCACGTCGGGGCGCACCAGACAAGGGAGCGTACGGAGTTCGTGAGGCTCCGGCGAGTGGGAGCGAGCAAGCCCGCTCGCCAGACGTTCCAGATAGCGGGGTCTCGCATTGATGCGGGCGTGAGCATTTTCGAGCCGACGGGCTTCAGAAGCGGCCCTCGTCCGAGGATCCACATGAGCGGGAGCATCAGCCTCGTCATCCTGATGATGTTGGGCGGATTGGCCTCCGGAGGCGCGCTGATCGCGACGAGTGAGCGCAGCACGCCCCGCTCGCGGGCGAGCTTGTAGCCGACATGACCGCCATAGGCGTTGCCGATGAAATCCACCGGACCCTCGATGCCGAGCTCGCGGATGACGTCGCGCGTCACGTCTGTGACCTCGTCGATCGAGGTGGAGCGCTCCAGCGGATCACTCTCGCCGAGTCCGGGTGGGTCGACGAGGACCAGGCGCCGAATGCCTGCGAGGTGCGGGATCAGCGGATCGAACGTATGCGTGTCGACGAACATGGAAGGAAAAAGCACGGCGGTCGGACCCTTGCCCACGATTCGAACGTGGAGGTTCCCGAGACGCGTCGCCACACGCCGGGTCGATTCCTCCAATGGGTCTGACATGTTCTGTTCTGCTGAGAGAGCCATCGTCTCGTCCGTTCCTTCGGATACCGAACTAAATGCTTCGGTGTCCGAAGTATGCTCTTGAATCGTGGCCCTTGCAAGAGATCTCCCGACCGACCGCCTGACGATCGGCCAGCTGCTCGGTCGCCTCCTGCGCGAGTTCCGCACGGAGCTCTACGAACCGGCGGCGCAGGCCGGCTATACGGACATCCGTGAATCGCATCTGCTGATCCTCGGCAACATCCCGTTTCGGGGCGTGCGACTGACCGATCTCGCTTCGCAGAGCCAACTCAGCATGGCCGCGACGTCAGAGATGGTCGACAATCTCGTCGGACTCGGCTACCTGGAGCGTCGTCCCGATCCACGCGATGGGCGTGCGAAGCTCATCGTCCCGACCCAGCGAGGCCGCRCCCTCCTGGGCGACGCGATGACTCAAGTCGTGGAGATCGAACGGAAATGGGCGGAGATCGTCGGCGACGAGCGGTTCGAGGCCGCACGTGCCACCTTGCAGGAAATCCTCACCGAGTACGGCCGTTGAGAGCGGAAGCGCAGCACTGAGACAGCCACCTCACTCGCCCTGCGGGAGGAGTTGGCCCGTTGACCGTGGCAGGAGAGACGCTTGTGGAAGTCTTCGCATAGTCATACTCTATGACAATGGTGACACAGAGTATGACAAGACGTCGAGCGCAGGCGGCAAAGGAAGCCCTCCTCGACGCTGCTCTCGAAGCCTTCGCAGAGCGGGGCATCGGTTTCACGATGCAGGACATCGCCGATCGATCGGGTGTCACCCATCGCACCGTGTACCGCTACTTCTCGTCGCGTGACGACCTGTTCGTGGCTCTGGCGGAGCGGTCGGAGGCTGACCTGGAGCGCACCCTGCAGGTCCCCGACACCATCGATGGCTTGCGCGAGGCGGTAGCCGTCCTGTTCTCACACTTCGAGAGCCACGCGGCCATCACGCACGCCCTCGCTTTGAACACCTTGATCACGGGTGACACCACGTCGGGAAGCGCGCACCGGAACGATCTCCTCGCGCGGTGGATCCGGTCGAGCTATCCGCATATCGCCGACAGCGACGTCATCGCGATGGCCGCGGTGCTGCGCAGCACCATCGGCGGAGTGGGATGGCACGTGCTGACGACGGTGAGCCGCCTCAGCGGCGCACAGGCGATCGTCGCCGGTCAGCATCTGATCGACGCTGCGATGCCGCTGCTCGAGCGGCTGGAGGAAGAGGGGAAATCTTCATGAACGCAGAGCTGATCCCGCTCTCAGATGCGGYGGGGTCCATACACCGGTGTGGCGCGAAAGCCGCGAACCTCGGGACCGCGCTCGTGGCCGGTCATCGCGTCCCGCCTGGCGTGGTGCTTACCGCCGGTGATATGACGCCCGACATCGTGGCCCGGCTGACCACCGAGGTCGGGCGGCTGGGAACCGTGGCCGTGCGGTCGTCCGGCGAGGCCGAGGACGGGGGCAGTACCTCCTTTGCGGGTCAGTACGAGACCGTGCTCGGTGTTCAGGGGATCGATGCGGTGCTCGACGCGGTGCGCGTCTGTCGGAAGTCCGCGAACGCCACGCGAGTCAGCGTGTACCGCTCAGCGACCGGTGACCCGACGACCAGCGATAGCGGAGCCGCCATCGCACCCCTCGCCTTGCTGATCCAGAGGATGGCGCCCGCTGAGGTGGCGGGTGTCGCGTTCGGGCAGGATCCCGTGACGGGTGCGGATCGCGTCATCATCGAAGCGGTGCCAGGACTCGGCGATGCACTTGTGGGCGGTTCAGCGACGCCCGAACGCTGGAGCATCGACGGCATGCTGAGTCATCCGACGATGACCGCGGCCGATGCGGGCGCCCCTGCCGCCGGCGACGGATCCGGGCTGCTCCTCGACCCCACCAGGGCGATGGAGGTGGCGCGGCTCACGCGAAGCCTCGGGCTGCTGTTCGGGTCCCCGCAGGACGTCGAGTGGGCCTTCGCGAATGATGAGCTATGGCTGCTGCAATCCCGACCGATCACGACTCACGTCTCTGCGGATGCCGCCCCTCTGGCCGGGATCACTGACGAAGCGATTCCGCCTGGCTTCTGGAGTCTGGAACTCACCCACTTCCCGCAACCACTGACTCCGTTCACCGCATCGTTGCTGCATCTGAACGGCGATGCCCTGCGTGAGGGGTTCGGGGAGCACGGCATGTTCATCGACGGGCTCGACATGCGCACGATCCGCGGCTGGGCCTATCAGCGAATCGTTCCGCTCGGCGGAGTGGACCGGCCGCCTGCCCCGCCCGTGCTGCAATGGCTCGGCATGCGATTGCTGCCGGAATTCCGCGAGCGCAGGGCCGTCGCGCGGACCGCTATCCGCGAGCGGCTCGACCAGCGCATTCTTCAGGACTGGTCCCAGACCATGCGGCCTCGTCTCATCGCGGAGGCGGAGAGCCTTGCGGAGGTGGACGCCGACCGCCTGGACGACGGAACGCTGCGTGCGCACTGGGAGCGCACCCGCGAACTGCACGCCTACGGCGTACGGTGCCACTTTCGGCTGCACGTGCCGATCGGCATCGCGCGCTTCACGCTGGCGCAGATCTGCCGCGAGCTGTTCGGCTGGGACGAGGCACGGACGTTCGAGCTGATGAGCGGACTGTCCACCGCGTCGACCGACGCCGCGGCGGCGCTCGCCGAACTCGGCGCCCGGATCGATTCCCCAGCGCTGCGAGAGCTCGTCGACCGGGCAGATGGCGCGGCTGTCGCTGGAATGAGAGCCGCTGACCCCGCCTTCGCGGAAGCCTTCGACGCCTACCAGCGTCAATACGCGACACGCGTGCTGCGTTACGACTTCGCCGAGCTGAGCATGCGCGAACGGCCGGAATTGACGCTGGCGACGCTGCGCGATCAACTGCGCCTCGGATTCGACCCCGCAGCGCGTGCGGCCTCAGCAAGGCAGGAGCGCGAGCGCACTCTCGCGGATGCGCAGCGGCAGCTTCGCGGGGCGGAGGATCGTGCTCGTTTCGAGGCCGCCCTCACCCTCGCCACCCTCGCTCATCCGATCCACGAGGAGAACGAGTTCTATGCGGTGAGCCGGCCGGCGGCACTGGTGCGCGAGGCGACGCTCGCCGTGGGGCGCCGCGCCGTCGTCGCCCGGGTGATCCGCGATGCCGATGACGTGTTCTTCCTCACCGCCGACGAGGTAGCCGGGCTCCTGACCGGGCCCGACCGAGGGGATCTGGTCATCCGCCGTCGCGCGGAGCATGAACGCGCGCGGCGGAGCACACCGGCTGCCGCCTACGGCGTCGAGCAGCCTCCGCCTCCGCTCGAGATCATTCCGGAGCCGAATCGGTGGCAACTCACTGCGGTGGCGTGGGCCGTCGCGCAGATCTTCGCGGAAAACAACGCAGGCGGGGTGGTGGGGGACGACGTGCTCACCGGCATCCCGGCGTCTCCGGGCCGCTACATCGGGACGGCGCGGGTCATTATGGACGAGTCGCAGTTCGACCGGATCCAGGCCGGTGACGTGCTGGTGTGCCCCGTCACATCTCCGGTGTGGTCGATCCTGTTCTCCCGAATCGGGGCGCTCGTGACCGACGTCGGCGGAACGCTCTCGCACCCGGCGATCATCGCCCGGGAGTTCGGGATCCCGGCGGTGGTCGCGACGCGCAACGGTACCGCCTTCGTTCGCGACGGCGATCACCTCGAGGTCGACGGGGTGTCCGGCGCGGTGCGGATCCTGTCCCGCAGTCCCGAGAGTGTGAAGGCCACCGCCACCGCTGATCATCTGGAGCGACAGAGCGAACCAGTGAGCTCATCAGTGACTTCCGGCGGAGTATCGGATGACCAGGCGTGATGGGCCGAAGGCTGCTGTGGTCGTCTTCGCCACAGCGGTTGCGTGGTGCGGGTTCTTCGTCCACAACATGGCCGAGCTTCCCGGGCAGACGATTCTGAGTCCGGAGTCGCTCTATCCGACCTTGGTCTGGATCGCCGCGCTGGTTCTCTGGCTCATTCCAGCCACACGAACGGCCGGCGCCTGGATGCTGCTCACCTGGGCCGTGATCAATCTCGTCGGCGGCGCGATCAGTGGGCTCCCGCTTCCGATCCTTCCGTATGAACCGGAACAGACCGTCGAGCACTATTCGTTCCACGCGCTCTACGCCGCGACCCAGCTGCCGCTCATCGCCGCCACCGGGATCTGGATCAGTCGTCGTGCTCGTGCTCGCGCTCGTGCCCGTGCTCGGATCAGTGCATCGCACGGAGCGCGCTAACGCCCGACGACAGCATCCGTCATCCGGTCTTCTCCATCGCGCCGGCGATCACGTCGACCACGCGTGAGGGGTCTTCGATTCCGACGGCGAAGACATACGTCGCGGTGAAGCCGAGATCGGCGAGGTCAGACACCGTCGAAGCCACCGAATCAGGAGTMGAGGCGGGGTTGATGCCGATCATCGCCGTCTTCTCGATGTCGTCGTAGTCCCGACCCACGGCGTCGCAGTGGCCGCGCAGCACGTCGAGCTTGTGCGCGGGCAGCTCGCCCATCGCCGACAGGTTGCATGCGTCCGCGTACTGGGCGACGAGCCGCAGGGTCTTGCGCTCTCCCCCACCGCCGATCATCAGATACGGATGCGGTCGCGTGATGCTCTGCGGAGAGTTCAGCGCACGCTCCAGCTGCCAGATCGCACCCTCGTAGGGCTCCTCCTCGTCAGACCACATCTGCAGGCAGATCTGGATCGTCTCCTCGAGCTGACGGAACCGCTCAGCGACCGGCGGGAACGTGAAACCGAGGCCTTTCGATTCCTGCTCGTTCCACGCCGCGCCGATTCCGAGACCGACCCGACCCCCGGACAGCACGTCCAGCGTCGTCACCTGCTTCGCGAGCAGCGCCGGCTCTCGGTAGATGACTCCGGTGACGAGCGTGTGCAGCAGCGCCTTCTCGGTGTGGGCGACGATGAAGCCGAGCGTCGCGTACGCCTCCAGCATCTCGTGCTCGACGGGACCGATTCCGGGAAGCTGCCAGAAGTGGTCCATGACGGTCATTCGCTGGATGCCGGCCGCTTCGGCGTTGCGCACGTGCCGGGCCAGGGCAGGCCCGAGGTCGCGAGCGCCGCTGCTCCATGTGAAGTCCGCGATATGAAGTCCGTAGTCCATCCGAGCAGCTCCGTCCGAATTGGCAGAGTCGGGTGCTGTCACCCGACCGCACTTGCCAGACTAGGGCGAAGCCGACGACCCAGGGCCGGTGGCAGGGGTCCCTTCACCGACATTGCCGCCACCCGATTGAATCGATTAATTTCATACGAAATGCTTCCCCGCGGGTCCCACGGCCGGCCCCCGATCGAGGAGACGACGATGAGCACCGCCACCGCGGCCAACCCGGTACGCCTGCGCCCCAGCGCTTGGCTCGGCGATGAGGTCGTTCCACGGATGAGCAACCTCGAGGACGCGCACGAGCGCTACCGGCTGACGAATCGTCGCATCGTCGTCGACGGGCGGGGGGCGGTGCCGGTCTCCGGCGAGATGCACTACTCCCGGGTTCCTCGCGACCAGTGGCTCGACAGACTCCGTCTGATGAAGTCGGGGGGCGTGACGGTCGTCGCGACCTACATCTTCTGGATCCACCACCAGCCGCAGCCGGGCGAAACGCGGTTCGACGACAACCTCGACGTCGCGGCGTTCGTCGACCTCTGCGGGCAGGTGGGCCTCGACGTCGTGCTCCGCATCGGTCCCTGGTGCCACGGCGAGGTGCGCAACGGAGGGTTCCCCGACTGGGTGCAGGCGTCCTCCGTGCGGCACCGCACCGACGACCCGGCCTACCTTGCGCTGGTCGAGGCATGGTTCTCGGAGCTGGGGAGCCGGCTGAGCACGAAGTGCGGCCCCACCTCGCACATCATCGGCATCCAACTCGAGAACGAGCTCTACGACCAGCCCGAGCACATCCGCACGCTGAAGCGGCTGGCACGGGATGCCGGGCTCAGCGCGCCGATCTGGACGGCCACCGCCTGGGGCGGCGCGGCGCTCCCCGCGGGCGAGGTGCTGCCGCTGTTCGGAGGATACGGCGACGGGTTCTGGGTCGACGCGGACGCGGACTGGGACGCCTCTTTCCGCGAGCACTACTTCTTCGGCGACGTGTGGGACGATCCCGGCATCGGAGCGGACCTGCGCGACCCCGGCGCGGACGCCGAGCGGCGAGCCTCGTCAGCCTCGCCGCTGTTCCCGCCCGCGACCTGCGAGCTCGGAGGGGGCATGGCAACCGCCTACCATCGACGCCCGCGGCTCTCCGGCGCCGATGTCGCCGCGGTGGCGCATACGAAACTCGGCAACGGCTCTGCCTGGCAGGGCTACTACATGTACGTGGGCGGCTCGAACCCGCCGGGGCCGCAGGGAACGCAGGAATCCCACGCCACCGCGTATCCCAACGACCTGCCTCGATTCGACTACGACTTCCACGCCCCGGTGGGGAGCACCGGAAGACTTGCACCCGCGCATGCCGCTCTCCGGGTGCAGCATGCCTTCCTCGAGGCCTTCGGCGAAACGCTCACCGCCATGCCGTCGAGCCTGCCCGACACCATGCCCGACGATGTGTTCGATACGTCCACACCGCGAGTGGCACTCCGCAGCGATGGAGTCGCAGGATTCGTCTTCGTCTCCTGGCACCAGCCTCACGCTCCACTGCCACAGCTGGAGGGGTTCAGCGTCTGCGTCGACGTTGCCCAGCCGGTGACCGTGCCCTCGGCTCCGATCCGTCTGCCCGCCGGCACCATCGCGACCTGGCCCGTCAACCTCGAACTCGGCGGCATTCGGCTGCGGTGGGCGACGGGCACACCGGTGACCCTTCTTCCGGGCGCCGTGCCGACGCTGGTTCTGCTGGCATCGGAGGGCATACCCGTCGAGTGGGATGCCGGACCGGCCGATGTCGAGTCGCACGAGGTGCCCATCCCAGGACGCCCGAGCGCGCGTGTCGCGCGGATCCGTGGCGAAGGCGCCGCGCTCGACATCCTGGTCCTGCCGCCCTCGTGTGCCGAGGCCGTGTGGGTGATCGGCGAGAGCCGGCGTCTTGTGCTGAGCGAAGACCCGCTGTGGGAGGAGCCGGACGGCCGGCTGGGCGGGCGGCGGAGAGCGGCGTCGCTCGAGGCTGTCGTGTTCGACACCGAGCAACGAGCGTTCGTCCGCGTCGCCTCTCAGCGCGGACAGCCGATCGAGCGCGCGCTGCAGACGACCGTCCTGTCCACCGGAGCGGGCCCCAGGGCGAGCTACGGAGAACGGGCCGGGCGGGCTTCCGCTCCGTCTGATGCCGATTTCGCAACCGGCGCAACGCGCTACCTCGTGGAGCTGCCACGGATGAGTGACTGCTCGGCGTCGGCCGAACTCGAGATCCGGTGGGCGGGAGATGTCGCGCGACTCGTGGTCGACGGCGTCGTCCGGGCCGACCGTTTCTGGGACGGCAGCACCTGGGTGATCAGCATGCATGACCAGCTCATCACCGAGCGGTCGCATGTCGTCCTCGAGATCCTCGGGATGCACCCGGGCGCCCGGATCGGGCTTGCGGGCGAAGCGGAACAGCGAGGCCGCAGCACCCCCGGCGAGCTTCTCTTCCTGGAGTCCGTGACCCTCGTGGACTGGATGACCTGGGCGGAAGCGAAATGACCGCCCGGTGGCAATGAGCGTCGAGGCCGTGGCCGCCGTCACGGCGCTCGTCTCCGGCGGGATCACCGCAGTGCTGATCGCGATCCTTCACGTCCTCGAGCCTGAGTACGACCCCTCGTGGCGGATGATCAGCGAGTACTCCCTCGGCCGACACGGCTGGGTCATGCGCCTTGCCTTCGTCACGATGGCCATCAGCCCCGCCGCGACGTGCGTCGCGCTGTGGCCGTTCGGCGGCGCCTGGACGGTCGGCCTCGCCGTCGTGGCGCTGGGCGCCCTCGGTGCCGCGTTCATCGACGCCGATCCGATCATGACTTCGCGCGCCGACGCCACCCGCGTGGGCAGGGCGCACACGATGCTCGGCGCAGTCTGTCTCGCCGGCTTTCCCCCTGCGGCGCTGCTGGCAGGGATCGGAGTGGCGCCTGCGTTCGGCTGGACGCTGGCGATCGCCTCCGTCGTCCCGTGGGCCGGCCTGGTCTGGTTCCTCATCGCCGCCTCCCCCGCGCAGGGGCAGGGCGGCTCGCCCGAGGTCCGGATCGGATGGCCGGACAGGTTCTGCCTCCTCGCCTACCTGGCGTGGGTGGTGCTCGCCGCGGTCAGCGTGCTGACCGCCGTCTGACCCGAGGAGCGCCGATCACCCGCTCCGAGCGGGGGTCGACCCCTATTCCACCTCACCGGCGAGGGGGGCGCTCCGCCGCTCCAGCCGCCAGTGAATCTCGTGGGTCGTGGGATGCCGCCACTCCCGCATGCGGTACTCGAAGCCGGGCAGCAGCACGAGCGGGATCGGGTCGGGCGACGCCGGCGCGACCGCTCCCACCACGATCTTCGCGTTCGCAGGGATGAACGGCGACTGCGCCGGGATCGGGGCAGTGACGATTTCGACGGGGTCTCCGTAAGGACGCGGCATGAACCTGAACGTAGCACTGCCGCGGTTCTATCAAGGCGATCTCGCCAAAACGCGGTCCATAACGCCGTGATAGAGTACGCAAAAGCGCACGATAGCGCGGCGGGGCCCAGAACTCCCCTTGACGCTTGTGCGAGCACCCGCGACAGCCCAACGAGTTCTCCAGCCGCTCAACCGATGGAAGAGACAGAGCATGGGCAGGTTCATCTACGACCACGCGGGCAACTCGGTGGACATCGAGGACCGCACTCTCGCGCACCTTCGCATCGTGATCATGAACAAGCTCCGCCGGTCGGAGTCGTTCATGTTCGACGTCGAGGTCGGTGATGGCAGCGGTCGTCGCAGCTTCTGGGTGAGCCCCTCCGTGCCGATCCAGTTCCACTTCTTCGGCAGTCGGCAGCCCCGCATCAACCGGGAATGGGTCGAAGAGCTGATGATGGTCGCGGGTGGAGCCAATGGATTGAGCATCGTCCCAGAACCGGAGGAGCAGACTAACGCCCCGGCGTAGTCTCCCCACCGGAGCAGCTCCGCTGCCGCCGACACGCGGCTGTCGATGACGACGAGCCGCTTCGCGATCCTGACAGCAGAAGCGCGGCCGGGGTGCGAGCATGTCGGGGCGCGATCTCCGCGCTCCGCAGAAGCAGGGAGAAGTGATGTCGAAGAAGAGCGGGAGCAAACGGTCCGTGAAGCCCGTGTCCAAGCGGGCATACAAGGCTGAGCTCGAACGGCTGCAGATCGAGCTGGTGGAGATGCAGCGGTGGGTCGCCACGACAGGCGCCCGGGTGCTGGTGATCTTCGAGGGACGTGACGCCGCGGGCAAGGGCGGAGCGATCAAGCGCGTGACCGAGTACCTGAACCCTCGGCATGCACGTGTGGTCGCACTGCCGAAGCCGTCCAAGCGGGAACGGGGCCAGTGGTACTACCAGCGCTACATCGAACGACTTCCCGGAAAGGGCGAGATCGTTCTGATGGACCGGTCCTGGTACAACAGGGCAGGGGTCGAGCGGGTCATGGGCTATTGCACCGAGGAGCAGTACCAGACCTTCCTCCGTCAGACCCCCCTCGTGGAGCAGCTGCTGATCGAGGACGGCATCATCCTGATCAAGTACTGGTTCTCGGTCTCGGACGACGAGCAGCAGGCGCGCTTCGAGTCGCGGCTGGAGGATCCGATGCGGCGCTGGAAGCTCTCGCCGACCGACCTCGAGTCGATCCTGCGGTGGGAGGAGTACTCCCGCGCGAAGGACGCCATGTTCGCCGCCACCGACACCCCTGGATCACCGTGGTGGACGGTCGAGAGCGACGACAAGCGGAGTGCTCGCCTGAACTCCATCAGCCACCTGCTGTCCAGCATCCCGTACCGGCATCTCGACCACGAGGCGATCTCCATCCCTGACCGACCCAAGGCCGACGACTACGACCGTCCCCCGATCGAGCAGTTCCGCTTCGTTCCCGACATCGCTGCTGACCTCGGAGGCAAGAACCAGGCCGCCGCCTAGCCACTGAAACACCCCAGCATCCTCGACGTGCTGTCAGGCCCGCCGACCGCGGCTCTGCAGGCTGCGTCCACTTCGTCAAGCCCCGAGCCCCAACCGCCGAGACCCATTTTGCTTACCGGCGAAGGAGGTCAGAGATGACGAACAAGTTCTTTGCCGCAGAGCAGGATCAGGTCGCAGACGCCGCGGATACGCCGCGCGGCCGACTCGAGGTGGTGCACACCTTTGATGACGGGCCGATGCCGACAGGTGTCAGCGTGTCCCACACCGGGCGCATCTTCGTCAATTTCCCCCAGTGGGGCGACGAAGTGAAGGCCACCGTCGTCGAACTGGTCGATGGTGAAGCGGTGCCCTACCCCAGCGCGGAGGTCAATCAACCGGCGAACGACGCCGACCCCCACGCACTCGTATCGGTGCAGAGCATCGTCGTCGATCCCGCGGACCGGCTCTGGATCCTCGACACGGGCAGCCCGATGTTCCAGCCCACCCAGCACGGCGGGCCGAAACTGGTCTGCGTCGATCTCGGGACAGACGAAGTGGTGCAGACCATCCTCTTCGACCCTGAGGTGGTGCTCCCCACCAGTTACGTGAACGACGTCCGCTTCGACCTGCGCCAGGGGGATGCCGGCTTCGCCTACATCACCGATTCCTCCGACCAGGGGCCGAACGGGATCATYGTGGTCGACCTGGCGAGCGGTGAGGCGTGGCGGAGGCTGCACGACCACCCCAGCACCAAAGCAGCTTCGCTCGCGGAGATGGTGCCGATGGCCGAAGGACGGGTCTTCGCGGAGCGCACCCCGGACCAGCCGCCGAAGCAGGTCAGCATGGGCTCTGACGGCATCGCGATCTCGCATGACGGCGAGCGGCTCTGGTACTCCCCGCTCATCAGCCGACGCTGGTACTCGGTGGCGACCTCGGCCCTTCGTGACCGCCGCCTGAGCGACGACGACGTCGCCTCGACGGTCACCGACGAAGGCGACAAGGGCGGCGCGGCCGACGGCCTCGAGACCGACGACCAGGGAAGGATCTACGCGACCAACTGGGAGCACAACTCGATCACGCGGCGCGGGCCGGACGGATGGATCCAGACCCTGGTCCACGACCCGCGGATGCTGTGGCCCGACACGATGTCGGTCGCGACCGACGGGCACCTCTACTTCACCGCCAACCAGCTGCACCGCCAGGACAAGTACCAGGATGGCGAGGACCTCCGCGTTCACCCGTACCACCTGTTCCGGCTCCCCATCGACGCAGGCCCGGTCCTCCTGCGCTGACCGACGGGAGGGCGGAGCGGCGTGCAGCCAGTCAGCCGCCCGCCGGGCAGCCGGGCGCGCGAGGATACGTCGCACCATCTCCCGGTGGCAACCCCGAGATGAGATCCGCAAGTTTATCTAGCCTTCTTGATCGAACCCTCGCCACCCCCTCGCATCCCACCCTCAAAGGAAAGAAGCGAAATGATCAGCGAACAGAACATCGCCCGGCTCAACGGCTCTGATCTGACTGATTCGGATGGCGACAAGATCGGGAGCATCGGGCAGATCTACGTCGACCCGGCGACCGCGCGCCCGAACTGGGCGACGGTGAGGACGGGGTTCTTCGGAATGTCGGAGTCGTTCGTCCCCCTGGACCAGGCCGATGAGGTCGATGGCGGCATCCGGGTCCCTTTCACGAAGGACATCGTGAAGAGCGCTCCGAACATCGAACCCGACCGCGAACTGTCCGAGGACGAGGAGGACCGTCTCTACGATTACTACCGCGGACAGGGGTACACGGGCTCCACGGGTGACTCGTGGACCGACCACGATGACGACGCCTACGCCCGCGCGGGTTCGGGCGCCGGCGGTTCTGCCACACGCGGTTCGGACGACGATGCCATGACCCGTTCGGAGGAGCGACTCAACGTAGGAACGGAGCGTGTCCAGACGGGGCGTGCGCGCCTGCGCAAGTACGTGGTCACGGAGGAGCAGAACGTCACCGTCCCGGTGAGCCGCGAGGAGGTTCGTCTCGAGCGGGAGCCCATCACCGAGGCGAACCAGGGCGACGCCCTCCGTGGTCCCGAGATCAGCGAGGCGGAGCACGAGGTCGTCCTCACCGAGGAGCGCCCCGTCGTCGAGAAGGAGACGGTGCCGGTCGAGCGCGTGCGCCTCGACACCGAGACGGTGACCGACCAGGAGCGCGTCAGCGGCGAAGTGCGCAAGGAGGAGATCGAACTCGAGGACGACACGTCTTCCCGCACGAACCGCTAGCCGGACCCTGACCTACGACGCCGTCACCCGTGGGGGTGGCGGCGTCGTGGTCTGCCTGGACCAGTCCACAGCCGTCGCGGTCTGCCGGCGCGCACCCGCCGGCGTGGTCTGCCCGCGGTCAGTCGATGGGCGGTCGGGGGTTGCCGCCGAGGATGACCTGCCGGACGCGCCAGGTCGGCAGACCACTGAGCTCTGCGATCAGCTCGATGTCGAAGCCGTGGCTGAGGTAGGCGGCGCGCGCGGCCCGCACGCGGGACGGGGTGTCTCCGAAGGCGAGCGCGAACTCCGTCGCGTACTCCTCCCACACGGCCATGTCGTTCGGCCAGGCCATCAGCCGCTCCCCCCGTTCATCAGGAAAGCATCCGAGCGAACGCGGATCTCCGATCGGGGGTTGCCAAGAGCGGGGCACTTGCCTTTTACTGCGACGCCTCCCCGACTCCCTGCCACGTGCGCTGCGTTGCCGTCCAGTCGACGCCTGCGCAGCCCGCGGCAGTCGACGCTCCCAGACGTATACCGCCCGGCGCTGACTTAGTAAAGGGAGGATGCGGTCGCGGCTGGAGTGCCGATTGTTACCGGATCGAGGAGTCCCGCAGGAGGTGCGATGAAGCGACGCGTCGTGATGCCGCGGGCATTGCCGTTGAGAAGCTCGACCCAGGTCATGTGGCTGATGTGGAGGCTGTGGGGCTACTCGTCACGGCCATGCTCCGCCGACGCCTGCGCTCGTGGCTGGCTCATGGTCGAGTTCTGGGTCGAGGTCGCGACCGCTGACCCCGACGTCCTCGCGTCGTACGAGTGGGAGCTGGACGAAGCGCTGCTGAGCAAGAGGGTGAACGCCCGCTTCTCGGGGACGGGATCGCGAATCGAAGGGTGAGCAGCGACCCCCCAAGTGCAGCCTTGTCCGCACGAAGTCAAGACGGAGGCGTGACGGGCGCTTGTCTGGGATGCTGTTCCCGCAGTCCGCGGGCGTGCGCACGAGTGGCAGGCCGAACCGGGCACAACCGAGTCACGAGGAGCGCAGATGTCATACAAGATCGGGTACTTCGTCGGGAGCCTGTCCTCGACCTCCATCAACCGGACCCTGGCGAAAGCGCTGATCCGCCTCGCGCCGGAAGATCTCGAGTTCACGGAGATCGGCATCCGGGATCTTCCCCTCTACAGCCCGGATTACGACGCCGACTATCCGCCGGAGGCCCTGGCGCTGAAGAAGGCGATCAGCGAAGCGGATGCTGTGCTCTTCGTCACGCCCGAGTACAACCGGTCCATCCCCGGCGCGCTGAAGAATGCCATCGACTGGGCGTCGCGGCCGTGGGGGCAGAACTCGTTCGATCACATCCCCGCAGCGGTGATCGGCGCGTCGGTCGGTGCAATCGGCACGGCGATCGCCCAGCAGAGTCTCCGCGCTGTGCTGAGCTTCTGCAACGCGCGTCAGATGACCGCGCCGGAGGCGTACATCCAGTTCTCCCCTGAGGTCTTCGGGGAGGACGGCTCAATCTCGAAGAAGGAGACCGAGGAGTTCCTGCGCAACTACATGGCGGAGTACCGCGAGCACGTCCAGCGTGTTCTGACGGTGCTGCCCCGGCAAGGAGCACTGCCGGCCTAGCCTGGCCGCGCATGCCTCAGGGTCAGTCGTACCGAGCCGGGCCGAAATAAGGCATCCTCCGGATGAAGGCGCGCCTCCTTAGCGAGCAGAGTCACTCGTGACAAAGCACCTGAGGAGGCGCCATGTACGTCAGCGAGGACAGCTTCACCCACCTTCGCCAAGCCGCCGATGAGCGGCAGCTTCGCGAACTCGAGTTCCGCCGGCGCGCGCGTGAGCGCGTTGCCGCGACCACCGCTTCCGCTCCCCGCCGGGGCCTTCGCGGGGTCTTGCTGAGGCTTCGGGTCTCGCCCCGCCCCGCGCCCCGACGGTTCTCGCACACGTGACGAGTCCCGTCGGACGAGCGGTACTCGAGGCTGCATCCATCCGTCCCGCTGTCGGCGCACCGTGGGACCATGAATACATGCGAGCCACGGTGAGCTCCTCGCTGGTCGGCCGCGAGGCCGACCTCGACGGGTTGCGTGATGCGTATGCCGAGGCGAGCGCGGGGTCGACCAGGTCGGTGCTCATCGGGGGTGAGGCGGGCATCGGCAAGACCCGTCTCGTCGGAGAGTTCCTCAGCGGGCTCCCCGCCGAGGCCCTGATCCTGCGCGGGCAGTCCGTCGACTTCGATCGGGACGCGCCCCCCTACGCTCCGATGCTGTCGGCGCTCCGGTCGCTCGCCGAACAGGTGGGCGAAGAGGCGCTCTTCCGTGCATCAGGCCCGGCGGGCGACGCGCTCGCCCTGCTCCTCCCCGAGCTCGCCCCCGGCACCTCCAACCCCGACGCACCGGTGCGGGGCGGCGCCGACCGGCTTTACGACGCCGTGGCGGAGGTCTTCGAGAACGTCGCCGCCGTGCGGCCCGTCGTGCTCGTCATCGAGGATCTCCACTGGGTCGATCCGCAGAGCCTCGGTCTGCTGCGCTTTCTGATCAGGGTCATCGACGATGCCCGATTGCTGATCGTGCTGACCTTCCGAAGCGACGAGCTCCGCCGTGGCGGTCCGCTGCGCGCACTGCTGCCCGAACTCGACCGCAATCGCCGCGTTGCGCGGCTCGAACTCGCCCGTCTCGACCGTCGTCAGGTGCGAGAGATGGCCACCTCGATCCTCGACGGGCCACCCGATGAAGACGAGCTCAGTCAGGTCTACCTGCGCACGGAGGGAGTGCCCTTCTTCGTCGAGGAGCTCGTCTGCTGCAGCGGGGTGAGCAGCATCCAGGGCTTCCCCGACTCGCTCCGCGACATCCTGCTCGCTCGCTACGACCAGCTCGCCGAATCGACTCAGCGCATACTCCGGCTGATTGCCGCGGGCGGTGTGCGCGTCGAGCATGAGCTCCTCGTCGCGGTGTGCGACGAATCGCCTGAGGCCATCGATGCTGCAGCCAGCGAGGCGATCGCCGCCAGCGTCCTGGTGATCGACGGCACCGCCTACGCATTTCGGCACGCCCTCGTGCGCGAGGCCATCCACGATCAACTGCTCCCCGGCGAGCGCGTGCGTTTCCACACCCGGTACGCGCAGTCGCTGATCCAGCAATCGGGGCGAAGCGGGCCAGACGCCACCGCCATCTCGTATCACTGGATGGCCGCCCACAACGTGCGCGAGGCCTTCATCGCATCGATCGCCGCCTTCGAGCAGGCCCGATCCTCGTTCGCCTTCGCCACCGCAGCGACGATGGGCGAGCGTGCGATCGAACTGTGGGATCAGGTGCCCGACGCCGGCGACCTCGCCGAGCGTACAAAGGTGGGGCTGCTGGGCGACACCTCGTACGTGCTCCGGAACGCGGGAGAGAGCGAACGGGCCATCGCACTGATCGACGAGGCCATCGCCCTGTGCGATCCGAGCGACGTCGCTGCCTACGCGCTTCTGCTGCGTCACAAGGCGTCGTATCTCGCGAACATCGGCCAGACCGGATCGATCGAGCTGCTCCGCCAGGCGCTCACGGTGCTCGAGGAGGAGCCGCCCAGCGTGCTTCGCGCCAACGTGCTCGGAGAGCTGGCCGCGCGCCTCATGCTCATCGCCCGGTTCGACGAAGCCATCGAGATGGCCGATGGCGCCTTCGCCGAGGCCACGGCCGTCGAGAACAGGCCGAGGATGTCGGTCGCGTCCAACATCCGCGGCTTCTCACGACTCGCCGCAGGCGACATCGAGGCGGGCCTCGCCGATCTCGCCCTGGCCCGCGAGTTCGCCGTCGGCAACGATTCGGCGCGTCTTCGGTACTGGGTCAACCAGTCGGATGCCCTGAACCTGCTGGGGCGCTACGACGAGGCGGTGCGCACCGCAGAAGAGGGTGCAGAGCGCGCGCGGCAGCGAGGTGTCGAGCGCACTTCAGGCGCAGTGCTGCTGGCGAACGTGATCAGTCCGCTCTACGCACTCGGCAAGACCGCTCGCGCCGACGAGATGCTCGATAGGGCGCTCGAACTGGATGCCCCGATCGGATTCAGCGCGCCATTGAGACTCCTCAAGGTGCAAGCGGTGCTCTGGTCGGGCGATCGTCCCCTCGCCGAGCGGCTTCTTCGCGGCTGGCATGGCTCGCTCCGCCAGCAGAGCACACTGGATGTGCAGACCGTCCTCGGCCTCGCTCTGGTGAACGGCGGCCTCGCTCTCGCTCGCGGCGAGACCCGCGAGGCGTGGAGCCAAGTCAGCGTGCTGATCGACCCGCAGCACCGCTCGTTCCCCGCGTACGACCTCCCCCTCGTCGCCCTCGCCGCGCGCGTGCTCGGCACTGCACGCCTCACCGGCATGACGCTGGACGGCGCCGACGGAGAGCCTCGCTCCCCCGACGAACTCGAAGAGAAGGTGCGGTCCGTCCTCGCCGCGGCGAGCGTGTGGCCGACAGCATCCGCGTATTCGTCGATCGTCGACGCCGAGCTGGGAGGCCCCCGCGGCACGGGCACCGACCCCGCGCTCTGGCAGCGGGCGGTTGATGCGACACGCAGCGATGTCGCCCCCGCCCAGTCGGCGCCGTATGCCGCGTTCCGCCTCGCCGAAGCGCTCGCCAACGCGGGCGATCGCGCCGGGGCACGGGTCGCTGCGCACACGGCGCGTGAATCCGCAGAGGCCATCGGCATGGGGCTCATCATCGACAGCGTGACCGAACTCGAACGTCGCGTGGGCGCCGTCGGCGGCGAACACCGCGACTCCCCCGCCGATGCCGCGTCCCTCGAGGCGCTGCTCACCGAGCGCGAGCGGCAGGTGCTCGATCTCGTCGCCCGCGGGCTGAGCAACGGTCAGATCGCCGAGCAGCTGTTCATCAGCACCAAGACCGCGAGCGTCCACGTCTCGAACATCCTCCGCAAGACYGGCGCCGCCACCCGCACCGAAGCGGCGTACCTCTCGGCCCACTCAGCGCGCTGACACCCGCTGCCCGCTTCTCAGAGGTGCTGGCACGGACCGCCAGGAACATAGGGCTGATGCCTCATGCGCGGTCCCTACCTCAGCGACGAGCCTGAAGACAGTCGAAGAATCCGGTATCGGAGGTCTGTCATGGCAATCATCGTGCTCATCCTGATCGGCGCTTTCGCGCTCGTCGCCATCGTCGTCACCGCCATGCAGGTCGCCCGGGACGGCTATCGCCCCGTGCCGACCCAGCCCGAACGGCTGCGGCAGCTCTAGACGCCCGCTCGACCTCTCTTCGGCGCCTCCGCGACGGCGGTCACACGCGGGGCGCGCTCAACGCCGGAGTTGTGGTCGATTGTGTCGCAGGCGCCGGAGCGGCGGCGAAGTGCTCGGCGGCGAGCATGATCCCACCCGAGGAGTTGGCGGCGTTGACGAGCTCTTCCATCCATTCTCGCGAGAGCTCTGCCGGCTCCGGATCCTCGAAGACGAATCGGAGCGGAATGGATGCCGCCAGCCAGATGGTGCTGCGGCTGCCGGCCTGATCCTCGGGGTGCTGCCACGACAGGGTGAAGCTCTCGTGGCGTCGCAGCTTCGTGGAGATGACCACCTTGAGGTGGGCGAGGGCACGGTCGTCGATGTGGATGGGGGTGGCGGAGCCGCCGTAGTAGATGGTTCCCATGCAGCAGCCCTTCGCGTCCTGAACGTCGGGCGTTCCGCGTCGTCGGTCGGAAACGGCGACGGGGCGGTTCGCACACGTCGCGCTATCCGTTGGAAGAGTTTCGGCGGGTCTGCTCCCTTCGCATAGGTCGAAGGTCCCGTCGCGGCGGTCGCCGGGTCAATCCGGCTGATGCTTGCGCTCAGCGCCATACACGGCGGCCTGAGTGCGTCGCTCCATTCCGAGCTTTGCCAAGAGCCCGCTCACGTAGTTCTTCACCGTCTTCTCGGCGAGTCCGAGCCGATCGCCGATCTCGCGATTGGTCAGCCCGTCCGCGATCAGTGAGAGGACCTGGTTCTCTCGCAGAGACAGGTCGGGGATGAGCGATTCGCGTGCCAGGTCCGGCTCAGTGCGCAGTGCTTTCGCGGCATGCAGCATCACGTCGGCGGCTTGGATGGTGGCACCGGTCGCGGCGCGCCGGATCGCCTCGACCAGCGAGCGACTGCGGACGTCCTTGAGCACGTACCCGCTGGCACCGGCGAGCACCGCCGAGCGGAGTGCCTCGTCATCGTCGTACGCGGTCAGGATGAGGCAGAACACCCCGGGATTCGCTGAACGGATGTCGCGACACAGGTCTATGCCGTTCCCATCGGGAAGGCGCACATCGAGCACCGCGACGTCCGGTCGCGTGGCGAGAATCCGTCGCGTCGCTTCGTGCACCGTAGCGGCTTCCCCGACCACCTCGAGATCCGCTGCGGCATCGACGAGCTGAGCGATCCCCCGTCGGACGATCTCGTGGTCATCGACGAGGAAGACGCGGATCATGGGCTGTCCCCTTCCTCTGAAGCGGCCGGGACGCTCCACTGGATGCGGGTTCCTGCTCCAGCTCGGGAGTCGATGAGGCAGCTTCCCGCCCGCAGCGAGGCCCGCTCGACGACGTTCGCAAGGCCACGACGAGGCGCGGATACGGGTATGCCCTCTCCGTCGTCCACCACGACCAACTGGACCGTGTCGTCGAGGATCGCCACTTCGATCTCGACGGCTTGTGCACGAGCGTGCTTGAGGACGTTGGTCAGCAGCTCCCTGAGAACTGCGACCAGATCGTCGGCCAGTTCGACCGACACGACACTGTCGAGTGGCCCCGTGAAGGAGATCCGCGGCTGCGAGGCCCATGTCCCTGCAACCTCCGCTACGACATCCAGCAGCCGGTCGCGCAGTCGCTTCACACCACGGCGCTCCGCGCTGCTCAGGGCGAAAATGACTGTGCGGATGTCCTGGATCGCCGCGTCAATCGCGTCGATCTGGACTTCGATCGCAGACGAACTCCCCTGGTCGAGGGTGGCCGAGACGGCCTGCAGAGCAAGTCCCGCTCCGAAGAGTCGCTGGATCACGTGGTCATGCAGATCTCGGGCGATGCGGGCTCGGTCGCGGGCGGTCTCCAGCCGGTGGCGATCTTCACGGGCACGCACGACCTCGAGTGCGATGCTCGCCTGTGCGGCGAAGGAGAACGCCATCTCCACGTCGGCGTCAGTGAACGCCGCCCCGCCGGTCAGTCGCGAGATGCTCAGCACGCCGAGCGGCTCTTCGCCCGCATAGAGGGGAATCGCCAGCGCGGGTCCGGCGTCGGGGCGCCAGTCCAGCCGGGTGGGGTGCGACGCGTCGTCGAGGCTCACCGCCTGACGAGCGGCAAGGGCACGGGCCGAGAGCGTCCCGGCAGCCGGATAGACGCGGTCACGCAGCTGATCCGAGCCTGAGCCGTACACCGCCGTCAGCACGAGTTCGCCCTCACCGCGCGGGACGGCGACCGCTACGAGATCGGTGTCGATGAGCGCCGCCACTCGCTCCGCGATGACATCGAGGACGTTCTCGCCGCGCACGTCCAGCATCGCGGCCATCACCTCGGCGATGGTGGCATTCCAGATCTCACGGGTGCGTGCGATGTCGTACAGCCGGGCGTTCTCGATTGCGATGCCCGCGGTGGCAGCGAGCGCGACGATCAGCTCCTCATCGTCGGCGCTGAAGGATCTGCTCTCGCTGTCGGCCAGGTACAGATTGCCGTAGACGTGGGCACCGACCCGCACCGGTACACCGAGAAAGGACTTCATCTCGGGATGGTGGTCGGGAAACCCCACCGACCGGGGGTCGTCGGCGAGATGGTCGAGCCGGATCGGCTCCGCACTTGCGATCACCGCGCCCAGGACGCCGCGACCGGATGGGTGAGGACCGATGCGCTCCGTCGTCGCGGAGTCGATTCCGACATGGATGAATCGCTCCAGCCCTCCATCGGGCCTCAGCACACCGAGGGCCCCGTACCGTGCACCGACGAGGCTCATGCTCGCCTCGACGATGCGGCGGAGCACGACCTCGAGCTCGAGCCTCTCGACCACCGACGTCGTCGCCCGAAGCAGGTCGCGCAGTCGGTCCGGCGAGCGGTGGAGGCCGGGGTCCTCGGCCGGGTCGCCGGCCCACTGGCCTGTTGATGCCGCATCCTCGGTCATAGCCGGCTCCCGTCGACGCGATTCTAGCCAGGCCCCTTGCCGATGGCGATGGCTGCTCGAGCGCGACGGGACCTTCGCCCCTGGCCGGAAGCTCTCGGCACCTGTGTACTGAGGCGAAGGAAAGGGCAGAACAATGGACAGTCATCTCGGCTTCGCCGGCCAGACCGTTCTCCTCAGCGATACCCGCGCGACCGGGCCGGCCTACGTCGTGCGAATTTTCGCGGGGGACGAGCCGATGGGGGCAGTGAGCACGTCTCTGCGGAATCGCGCAGAGCGCCCTTCACCGATTCCGCACTACGCACCCGTGCCGACCGGAGGCATCTCGCTGCCTCGCACGACGGCTTAGTCGCCGCTCCCGCAACATCCGGACCGGCCAGGGGATGTCGAGGTCAGGTCCACTCGTCGTCAGCTGACGCGGCGTAGCGATCCGGCTCGGGCTGGCGCTTGAAGCGGCGACCCGAGATGGAGAACGGCGAGATCTGCACCCACCGGTACCACCCCTCGTGAGGATCAGAGAGATGCAGCGACGGGATGCTGGGCGCCCCACGATGCGAGCAGCCTGAGGCGCTCTGCCGAGGATGAACCGGGCTCGGCGGTGTAGACCATGAGCACCTGGCCGGGCTCGGCGGTGATCGCCAGCTCCTCATACGCGAGCGTGAGATCGCCCACGACGGGGTGGTGGAACTGCTTGGTGCCGGCTCCGTGCGTGCGCACGTCGTGCGCGCCCCACAGGCGCCGGAAGGTGTCGCTGCGGGTCGAGAGCTCGCCGACGAGATCCTGCAGTCCCTTGTCGTGGGGGTCGCGGCCGGCCTCGCTGCGCATGATCGCGACGCACATCTGCGCCATGACGTCCCAGTCCGGGTAGAACTCGCGCGCTTGAGGGTCGAGGAACTGGAACCGCGCGAAGTTCGGCGTGCGGCCGCCGTCTCCGATGAGCGGCGAGTAGAACGCGCGCCCGAGGTCATTCGTGGCGAGCAGATCCTGGTGCTGGTCGCGCACGAAGGCGACCGCGTCGGTGATAGCCGACAGTGCCCACAGCAGGCTCGGGCGCGGTGCGGCGGCCTTCACGGCGCGGCGCCGGGGACGACCGGACGATGGGATGCCGTCGGCAGCGCGCGCAAGATCGAGCAGGTGCGCCCGCTCGGTGTCGTCGAGCTGCAGCGCACGAGAGATGGCATCGAGCACGGATGCGGACGCGCCGGCGATGGAGCCCCGCTCGAGTTTCGCGTAGTACTCCACGCTCACACCCGCGAGTGTCGCCACCTCGGTGCGGCGAAGGCCCGCCACACGCCGGTTGGCGCCGGCGGTGATCCCCGCGACATCCGGGGTGAGTTTGGCACGCCGCGACATCAAGAATTCGCGCACCTCGGCTCGGTTGTCCATGCGGCCATCGTAGGTCGCGGCATCCGAATAAGGGGTCCCCTGTCGGTACACCCCTCACGAGGGACTCCCACCGATCCGAGCGGTTCGTCAGGCTGGACGCATGCCCGATCAGATCACTTCATCGCAGCCGGCGTTCGGCCGCTCGCTGCCGATCCTGCTGCTCCTGCTCACCGTGTTCGGTCCGATCTCGATGGACCTGTACCTCCCCGCTCTTCCCGCCCTGACCGCGGAGCTCGGAGCCGCCACGTCCGTCGCCCAGCTGACCGTCACCGCGTGCCTGCTGGGCCTCGCGGCCGGACAGCTGATCGCGGGCCCACTGTCGGACCGGTTCGGGCGACGCAGCATCCTGCTGATCGGAATCGTCGCGTATATCGCGACGTCGGCGCTCTGCGCGATCACCCCGACGGTCGAGCTGCTGATCGCGGCCCGGTTCGTGCAGGGTCTCGCGGGAGGAGTCGGGATCGTCATCGCGCAAGCGGCGGGGCGTGACATCTACAGCGGCGGCGCCCTCATCCGGTTCTACGGGCGCCTCACCGTCGTCGGGGGCTTCGCCGCGATCGTCGGGCCGCTGCTGGGCGGAATCCTCAACACGGTCACCGACTGGCGCGGTCTGTTCGTCTTCCTCGCGGCCGTCGGAGCCGGCATCCTGATCGTCACGCTGCGGGTCTTCCGCGAGACGCTGCCTCTCGACCAGCGCACCACAGGCGGATTCGCACGCACCCTGCGTGACTTCCGCACCCTGCTGTCGGACCGGGTGTTCGTGGGAGCTGTGCTGGGCCAGGGGTTCCTGTACGCCGCGCTGTTCGCCTACCTCTCGGGTGCCACCTTCGTGCTGCAGGACATCTACGGACTCTCGCCCTTCGGCTACGCCGTCGCCTTCGGCATCAACTCGGCCGGGTTCATGACCTTCGGATACCTCGCCGGCCGCGCTGCCGAGAGGTGGAGCATCAGGGGAACCCTCGAAATCGGAATCCTCGTCGCCGGTCTCGGCGCAGGCGGCCTGCTGGTCGCGGGCGTCAGCACGGTGCCGCTCTGGGTCGTGATCGCGTCGCTCTTCCTGCTCGCGAGCGGTGTCGCGATCACCTCGCCTCCCGCCACGACGCTTGCACTGGTCGGCTATCCCCGGATGGCGGGCACCGCGTCGTCGCTGCTGGGGATGGTGAGGTTCGGATTCGGCGGCGTCGCCGCGCCGCTCGTCGGCATCGCCGGTGCGCTCAGCATCCTTCCCCTCGGCATCGTCACGACCACCGCTGTGCTGCTTGCCGCGGTGGCCTGCCTCTTCCTTGTCCGCCGACCGACCGACGCCGTGCCGGCGACGGAGGCCCCGGCACGCATTCCCGCCCACCTGAACTGAGGAGAACACCACCATGCGCGGAGTCATCATGTACGCGCCCGGCGACGTCCGGGTCGAAGACCGCGAGAACCCGACGATCATCGAACCGACCGATGCGATCATCCGCATCAGCGCTTCGTGCATCTGCGGATCCGACCTGTGGCCCTACCGCGGGGCGGAGCCGGCCGATCACAGCCCGATGGGCCACGAATACGTGGGCGTCGTCACCGAGATCGGGGCCGACGTCACGACGGTGCAGATCGGCGACTTCGTCGTCGGATCGTTCTTCGCCTCGGACAACACGTGCGAGATCTGCCAGGCCGGGTACCAGTCCCGCTGCGTGCACGCCGAGCTCATGGGCGCCATCGGCACGCAGGCCGAGTACGCACGCATCCCGCTCGCCGACGGCACCCTGGTCGCGACGCCGGGACAGCCCGACGCCGACCTGATCCCCTCTCTGCTGGCCGCATCCGACGTGCTGGGCACCGGCTGGTTCGCCGCGGTGGCCGCCGAGGCAGGCCCGGGCAAGACCGTCGCCGTCGTCGGTGACGGCGCGGTCGGTCTGCTCGGGATCCTCGCCGCGAAGGAACTGGGCGCCGAACGGATCATCGCCATGAGCCGCCACGCCGACAGGCAGAAGCTGGCGCGCGAGTTCGGAGCGACGGACATCGTCGAGGAGCGCGGCGATGAGGGCGTCGCGAAGATCAAGGAGCTTACGGGCGGGCTCGGAGCGCATAGCGTGATCGAGGCAGTAGGCACGCAGGAATCGATGATGCAGGCCATCCGCGCCACGCGGCCCGGCGGGCACGTCGGCTACGTCGGCGTCTCGCACGACGTGTCGCTCGACGGCCTCGAGCTGTTCTTCTCCGGCGTGCATCTGCACGGCGGACCTGCTCCGGTGCGCCGGTTCCTGCCCGAGCTCATCCAGCTCATCTGGGACCGCCGGATCGATCCCGGCAAGGTGTTCGACCTCACGCTCCCGCTCGAACAGGCAGCCGAGGGCTATATCGCGATGGACGAGCGCCGCGCCACCAAAGTGCTCCTCACCGTCTGACCGCCCACCCTCGAGAGAAGGATCGCCATGAGCACCGAACTGCAGCCCCAGACGCCCACCGTGAAGGGCCCGGATGCCTGGTTCACCGGGGACGTCTACTTCAATGCTTACTACTCCGGGCACGAGCCGTCCCGAACGAGACTGAACCTCGTGCGCTTCACTCCCGGCGCGCACACCGCCTGGCACAAGCACGCGGTCGGGCAGACGCTGCACGTGACCGAAGGCAAGGGCTACGTCCAGTCCCGAGGCGAGGATCTGATCGAACTGCGTCCGGGCGACACCGTCTACACGCCTCCCGGCGAGTGGCACTGGCACGGTGCCACGGCCGACAACTTCATGTGCCACCTCGCGCTCTGGGAAGCGCCGGGCGACACGGGAGAACCTGAGACGGTGTGGGGCGACAAGCTCCGCGAGGGCGAGTACCCGGACCGCTGATCGTCCCTGGGGCGCCGCCCGCTCTGTCAAGCGCGGCCGCCGAGGCCGCTGCCGGGGATCCCCCATGTGAGAATGCCAGTCGACCCTCGGCAGACAGGCAGCACATGATCTCGGCATTCATTGCGCTCGCGGTGCTGCTGGCAGCGGGCGTGATCCTGGTCGCCGTACGGCCCCACGCCGAGCGAGACATCGCGGTCAGCGCGCGCTCCGCCCTCATCACCGGCGCGCATGCGGTGGTTCCCGGTGCGGCGCCCGACCCCGCCGCCACGCTCGCGGCAGCGGAGGCGGTCGGCCGCGCGATGACTCAGGCGGGATACACGGTGGAGACGGTGCAGGACGTCCTCAGCGACATCGCGGAGGTCAACGGCCTGCCCGAGAGCGAGGTGCTGGTCTTTCCGAACGCGCTGCTGGTGTCCGCGCGCGGGCGCGGACACCATCGCACGGGAGCCGTGACGACCACCGACGGGCAGTTGCTGCTGTCGCAGATCGACGAGGTGCAGCAGACGGTGGACGCGGCGCGCACCGGTGTCTTGGATCCTCGTTCGACCGTCGAGCGGATCGAGCGCATCCGCGATATGGCGCCCACCTACGGGCGTGTCCTGCGCGTGCTGGCATACGCGTTCCTCAGCGGCGCGCTGTCGGTGCTGCTCGGCGCCTCCTGGGCCGGGGTCCTGCTCTCGGCGGGCCTGGGGCTCGTGACCGGAGCCGCCCTTCTGGTGAGCGAGCGCGTGCCGCGCCGCTACGGCGCGCTGATCACGGTCGGGATCGCCTTCGTCGTCGCCACCACCGTCTTCCTGCTCCTGCGAGCGGGATGGGGGTCCGGCATCCTGTCCGCACTCCTCGCACCGCTCGTCGTCCTGCTTCCGGGTGCCCTGCTGACCACGGCGGTGCTCGAACTGTCGATGGGACACATGATCTCCGGAGCCGGCCGAGCGGCCGCCGGCGCCATGCAGCTGGTGCTGCTCAGTGCGGGCATCGTGACCGCCGGCGCGCTGGTCGGCGTGCCGGACTTCGACTTCAGCAGGCATCCGGAGCTGCTCGGCCCTATCGCCCCCTGGATCGCCGTGGCGGTCTTCGGCGTCGCCGTCTCGGTGCATCGCTCCGCCCCGAGGCGTTCGCTTCCGTGGATCCTGCTCGTGCTTTATATCGCCTACGCAGCCCAGGTGCTCGGGGATGTGCTCCTCGGCGGGGTGATCTCGGCCTTCGTCGGTGCGCTCTGCGTCACGCCGGTCACCGCTCTCGTCGCCCGTCAGCCATCCGGACCCGCCGCGCTCGTGAGCTTCACGCCTGCGTTCTCGCTCCTCGTGCCGGGAGCACTGGGGCTGGCCGGCGTGGCCGATCTTCTGGGCAGGGACTCGGCGGGAGCGGCTTCGCTGGTCGCCACCCTGTCGACCATGGTCGCGATCGCCCTCGGAGTCCTGGCCGGCTCGAGCCTGTCGAATCGGATGCGCCGGCCCGCGCTCTGAGTGCCCCGCTGGGGCCGCGGCTGCACGAGGCTACCGGTCGGCAGCGTCCACCGCCTTCGCCAGCTTTCGCCGTTCGGTGCTCAGCCTGCGGAGCCGGTCTTCGGCGATCGCCTGGGCGGCCGCCGCGAGCTCGTCGTAGGGAGCGATCTCCTCCCCCGCGCGCCCTGCGAGGAGTCGGGCCCGCTCGACACGCTTGGACAGGAGCACGCTGTCGCGATGATCGCCGAGTTCGGACTGGATTCGCTTGGCGATCTGCCCGATGCGCCGCATCTTCCGGCCGAACAGTCCCGGCGGGTCGGTCGTCACCGCCTCGACCGCGTGCCGGAGTCGTCGGGCCCGCCTTCGGAGCAGGTGTCGGTCTTCCAGCGAGCGTTCCAGGTGACGGGACTTGCGGAGCACCACACTGGCCGTCTTGATGATGGTCGACCGGATGCTGTCCACCGGCGCCGCGGCGGCAGGCGAAGAGGGCGGGTCCGCGGCGAAGGCATGGAGCAGGCGACGCATCTCTTCGAGTCTCTTCAGGTCGTGGATCTCGGCGAGTCGCCGCTGGGACGTGGACGCTGCGTCGCGCTCAGGCAGCACCAGGCGATCGGCGACACGTTCGTCGAGTCCGACCGCCGGGACCTCGTCGGACAGTCCCTCGACGAGGTCGGCCGCGACCTCGTGGTCGCGCACCACCCCCAGCGCGGACCCCCACTCCTTGAGCAGAACGCGGAGCTGCTTCACCGCGAACGGGTCGTACAGCTCGCCGAACACCTTCAGGACGCTGCGCAGCCGCCGCACGACCGTGCGGTGCTCGTGGACGCCGTCAGGGAGCCCAGCGAGTGCCGCGCTCTCGCTCTCGTCGAATCGACGGACCAGCTCCCCGACAGCTGCCGTGATCGCCTCACCGGCGCTCAGCGTGTGACCCATATCGGCATTTTCGCCATGCGTCGCCTGCGGGGCAAGGCGCGCGCGACCCGCCCGGTCCCGCCCCGTTCACAACCGCGGGGATTTCGCGCGACGCGCCGGGGCGTCGCCGGCGTGTCGCGCAGAATCTCCGCCGTTGCGCACGGGCCCGATTATCTGGGACGGGGGAGTGACCTTGCTCAGTCGGCGTTCGCGAGCAGCTGGTCGCGCACCACGCGCCGCAGCACCTTGCCGATCTGGGATCGGGGCAGGTCGTCGACCTGGACGATGCTCTTCGGCACCTTGTAGGCCGTGAGGTTCGTGCGGCAGAACTCGCGCAGCGCCTTCGCATCGAACACGGCACCCTCGCGCATGACCACCGCCGCTGCGACGACCTCGCCGCCGGCCTCGCGCGGGAGGCCGACCACGGCCGACGCGACGACGTCCGGGTGCAGCGCCAGCACCTGCTCGACCTCGGTCGGGCTGATGTTGAATCCACCGGTGATGATGAGCTCTTTGACCCGGTCGATGATGGTCACGAACCCGTCATCGGATGCCGTGACGATGTCGCCGGTGCGCAGCCACCCTCCCGCGAGCAGGACAGCGGCCGTCTCGTCCGGCCTGCCCCAGTAGCCCTGGAACACCTGGGGCCCTCGGACGAGGAGCTCCCCCGGGTCGCCGGGAGCCGCATCCCGAGCCGGATCATCCGGATCCACGACCCGGATGTCGGTGCTGGGGAAGGGCACCCCGACCGTCCCCGGGCGCCGCGACGGACCCATCGGGTTGCCGAGGGCGATCGGAGAGGTCTCGGTCATGCCGTACCCCTCGACGAGCAGGCCGCCGGTGATCTCCTCCCACCGCGTGACCGTCGGGACCGGCAGGCTCATCGCGCCCGAGATGGCGAAGCGGATGCCCGAGAGATCGAGCTTGCCGCGCACCGCGGCCCGCGCCAGGGCGTCGTACAGCGGCGGCACCGCGGGAAGGAAGGTGGGCGGAGTCTTGCGCGCGGCGGCGATGACGAGGTCGACGTCCGGCTTCGGGAACAGCACCACCCGTGCGCCGACCGAGAGGGCGGAGGTGAGGCACAGGGTGAGCCCGTACGCGTGGAAGAGGGGCAGCACCGCGTAGAAGACCTCACGGCCGGGCGTGAGGTCAGGCACCCACGCGATCGACTGCGCCGCGTTGGAGCGGAGGTTGCGGTGGCTCAGGATGGCGGCCTTGGGGAGTCCGGTCGTCCCGCTCGTCAGCTGCAGCGCCGCGACGTCCTCCACGGAAGGGCGGGGCACGGACTTCGAGATCGGACGCGCCTCGGCGACCTTGCTCCAGGGAACGATCCCCTTCGCCTGGGGCCGCTGCGTCAGGGTGTTCCGCGAGGCCCGCGCCTTCGGGATGGGCAGCCGCAGCGCCAGACGGGTGCCGAAGGGAAGCTCGTCCGTCATTCGCACGGCGACGATGCTGCGGGGCGCGATGTCGGAGGGGAACTCCGCGATCGTGTCGGCGACCTTGTCCCAGACGACCGCGACGACCGCCTCGTGCACCTCGAACTGGTGCCGCAGCTCCCGTGCCGTGTAGAGCGGGTTGTGCTCGACGACGATGGCGCCGAGGCGGAGCGCGGCGTAGAACGCGACCACGTGCTGGGGGCAGTTGGGGAGGATGATGGCGACGCGGTCGCCGGCCTTCACCCCCAGCTTGCGCAGGCCCTCGGCTGCCCGGGCCACCTGCTCGCCCAGCTGGCCGTACGTGGTCTGCACGCCGAAGAACTCCAGTGCGACGCGGCTGCGGTAGCGGGACACCGAGGCATCGAGCATGTCGATGAGGGATTCGGTGACCGGCGGGATGTCGGCGGGCACTCCCGGCGCATAGGCCGCGAGCCACGGCCGCGCCTGGCTGTCGACGTCTTCGGATGGGGGGAGCTGCTCGGACATCTTGGCCTCCTGGCGGCCGGTGGGTTGACCCTCAGCCTAGGGTCGTCGCCCCTGGCGCGCGGGTCGGCTCCCTCGTCGCCGCCTCAGGGGGTGGACGCTGCGGTCGCGACGCGATCCCACCACCGGGCGCTGGCAGCCCGCGCCGCGGGCAGGGACTTCTCCGCGGCCGCCCGGGTGCGGCTGGCGGTGGATGCCGTGCCGCGAAGTGCGGGGCCCAGCATGTCAGCCGCCGCGATGTCGAGATCGTGGACCTGCGTCTGGCCCCAGGCCCCCAGTGCCCCGCTGAGCTTCACGGCCGTATAGGCATCGGCGGTCAGCGCGAGGATGGGAACCCCCGCAGGAGCCGCGAACACGGCCGGGTGATAGCGGCTCGTCACGAGCAGCGACGCCCGGCGTGCGAGGGATGCTGCCGACCGCGGGTCGCCCGTGGGCTCGACGGTCGAAGCGGTGCGCATCGCCTTTCGGACCTCGTCGTGGAGCACGGCATCCCCGCGAAGCTCCCCCTGCTGCAGCGATCCCCAGTGCGCATGGAAGACGGTGGTCCACCCCGTGTCGTGGGCGTGCGCGTCCAGCGCCCGCGCGAGTCCGGCGACGACGTCGCGGCGGTCTCGCCCGCCCAGGTGCGTCGAGAGGCTCACGAGGGTGAATCCCTCCTGCGGGGGAAGGGGCTCGCTCCATCCGAGGAACCCGGCATCGTCGAGCGTCACGGCTCGAGCTCGCTCGTCCACGCCGAGGGCCGCGGCGAGCTCCCCCGAGGCGCGCTCGCGCAGGCCCACCAGGCGTGCCGACGCAAGGGTCTGCGCGAGGATCGGCCGGTCCTCGTCGGAGAGGGCCGGCCCCAGGGTCTGTCCGGTGATGACCAGCGGCTTGCCGAAGTGGGCGGCGATCCGGGCGAGGGCCGAGCGCTCGAAGATGTGGAGCGGCCAGTTCGACGCCAGATTGCCGCCGCCCGCGACGACCACACCGTCGGCCGAGGCGACAGCATCCCGAACAGTCCAGAACGGATCGTCGACGGGCAGCGTGCCCCCGCCTGCGAGGGCATCGAGCACCGCCTGGAACCGCGCTGCACCCGCCGCCCGGTCAATGGGGAAGCCGATGCGCTCGATCGCCGCGATGCCGTACCGCGCGGCGGATTCGCCCGGAGCGGCGCTGAGCGCAGTGATCGCCGTCGCACCCCGCGGGCGGAGCTCGTCGAGGAGGGCTTCGAACATCGCCTCGTCGCCGATGTGCATCATCCGGTCGGTCACGCCGATGTCGCCGATCGCGATGAGGTGCACGGATCTCCAGGGCTGTGTCAAGAGGGGCGCTCCACGGTACACCGGTCACTCGCCCGGGCTATCATCAGCCCGCGGGCGCCCTCAGCGCTGCCGCGCCGGCGATGAGGAGCGATAGTGGGGATTCAGACGTCTCTGGACGCGGTGGCCGAGGCTTCCACCATCGTCGACGGAATGCGCCTCGCCGACGATCTGGCGTTCGAAGCGGGACGCGACCCCGGTGTTCGCACTCTCCGAGTGCTCAGCCGCGCCATCCAGGGCACCGACCAGCTCGTCGTGATCGCCGCCATCCATGCGCTCGCCGAGATCAACGACGGCGAGGCCGGACGCCTGCTGGTGCAGCTGCTCGACGACGACCGCGCGTTCGTGCGCGAGCACGCGGCCTGGGCGCTGGGCAGCGGGATGCCGCGGCCCGATGCCGTGGCCAGGCTCCTGTCGCTGATCGTCGCCGGGGGCTTCACCGGAATGCTCGCCCAGCGCTCGCTCGAGCGCTGGTCGGCCGCCGTGCCCGAGCTCCTCGTCGTGGGCGTGGAGGCCGCGCTCCTGGGCGTGACCGGCCCCTCTCCGCGCAGCCGTCTCGTCGAGACTCTCGGGCTCGTGCGCTCCCCGATCGCCACTGCTCCCCTCCTTCGGATCGTGGTGGATGCGAAAGAAGCGGAGTCCGTGCGCATCGCTGCGACGGCGGCCCTCGGGCAGCGCACCGCCGCACCTGACCTCGTGGAGACCCTGGAGTCGCTCACCACGGAGGAGGGGCAGCTGGGTGGTGCGGCGCTGCTGGCCCTGCTCGACCTCGACGCGGCGGTGATGCCCGTCGAGGTCCGACACCCCGGAGCGCTGACAGTGGCGCAGCTCTTCCTGCACGCCGACATCGACCCCGCCCTGAGATCGGCGGGTGCCGGAGACAACGGCGGCATCGCGACGCTTCTCGTCCGCCTGGGCGACGCGCTCGTCGCGATCGACGAAGGCTCCGTCGCCCGCGTGATCACGCTGTCGCGCGGCTCGATCACCGATGCCGCATCGGACTTGATCTCGCTGCGCGGGGGCGATCGAGGTCATGTCTACGGCCGCATCCCGCTGTTCGCGGCTCCGATGCCGTCCGCCGCGGCGTGGCCCCTTCGCGTCACGGTGCGGCGCGGCATCCGTCGCCTGCTGCGAGCCGTGGGTGGCGTGGACCTGCTCCACCTGCGGATGGCGGATGTCGGCAGCCTCGCCGCCGCCGACGTCGCGCGCGAGCTCGGCATCCCGGTCGTTTTCACTGTGGCGCCCGATCCGCATGCCGTCATCGAATCGCTCGATCGCGCCGGGAGGCTCACGCGCGAGACGTTCGGCGATGTCGACATCGCGGAGCACTTCTGGTTCCGCACGCGCCTCGTGCAGCGGCTCGCCGCGAACGCGTCGCACACCGTTCTCTTCCCGCGACCCCGGCTGGATGACGACATGCGCCGGCTCGTAGGCATCGACCTGACGGCGCATGCCGAACGCCACTCCATCGTTCCCGAAGGCGTCGACCTGTCCACCATCGATGCCGCCGTCGCCGACGCCTCGGAGGCGGCCGCAGGAGGAGCGGCCGGCCCTGCGATCGAGGAGCTTCGCGCTCTGGTCGAGACGCTGAGCCCGCACCGGCGCGGGCTTCCGCTGATCGTCAGCGTCGGCCGGCTGCACAGGGTCAAGGGCATGGCGACGCTCGTCGAAGCATGGGCCGGCGACCTCGCCGAGCACGCCAACCTGCTGATCATCGGCGGCGACCTGGACTCCCCGTCGCTGGACGAACGGGAGCAGCTCGACCTCATCGAGCACATCGTCCCGGCGAGCGCGCGGGCAGACTCCGGGCTCCTGCTGGCCGGGCACCGGCCGAACGACGTGACGGCGCGATGGATGGCGGCCGCGCGCTTCGGGCTTCCCGGGGCGAACGCACCGCGGGGCATCTATGCCTGCGCGAGCATCAAGGAGGAGTTCGGCATCGCACTGCTCGAGGCGATGGCGTGCGGCCTGTATGTGGTGGCTCCGGATGCCGGTGGCCCGGCGACCTACGTGCAGGACGGCGTGACAGGCCGGCTCACCGCGACCTGGAACGTCGGCGCGCTGCGGGCGGCGCTCGGCTCGGCACTAGCGGAGGCCGGGGGTGAAGCGGACGAGCTGCGGGCCGACGAGTCGCGGGCGATGGTGCGCGACCGCTTCACGATCCAGCGCATGGCGGCGACCCTCGACGGCGTGTACCGGGCCGTGGCCGCCGAAGAGGCGGAGCTGCGCAAGCCCGTGGAGCGGGCCGTATGACGCTCCTCGTCATCAGCCCTGACTACGCGTCGCACCTTCTGCCACTCGCGACGCTCGCGACGGCCTGGAAGGAGCGCGGTCACCGCGTCGTCGTCGCGACCGGCCCCTCGACCGCCGGCATCGTGGAGTCATTCGGCTTCGAACGAGTCGCGCTCCAGCTGGGCCGCGGATCGAACCCCGGCATCATCAGCGCCGACGAGCAGCCCGACGATGAGGCCGATTCCCTGCGCGGCTTCTTCGCCGCCACTCGCGACGGAATGATCCCGACGCTGGCATATCAGGCGCGGGAGCGGCTCACCGACCTCATGTGGGATCCGGTGACCGCGGGCACCTCGACCCTGCGCATCGTCGAAGAGCTGAAGCCGGATGCGATCCTCATCGACCACCTCGCCTTCAGCGCCCGGTTGGCGCTCTCGGTGGCGGGTCACGATTTCGCAGACGTGGTGCTGGGGCATCCCAGCGCCCTTCCCGCCGAGGACGAGCTCTACGGCCTTCCGCCCGCGTGGCCGGCCGCCTTCCACCCCCGGCCCGCCGAGGTCGAGGAGCTGCGCGCTCTCTGTGCCCGCGTCTCGGCGAACTTCACGGCCGAGTGGAACGAGACCGCCCGCGCGCTCGACCCGGACGCGCGTCCGTCGCGGTCCGGCTTCAGCGAGCACGGGCCCCGCGTGCTCTACAACTACCCGCAGCAGCTCGCCGGCGCGACAGCGGTGCGCGGGGCGGTGTTCCTCGGCTCCACCCGCCGGGACGAGCCGGCCGACCCGCAGGCGGACGAATGGCTGGCGGATGCCGCTCCCTTCGTCTACGTGAGCTTCGGAAGCTTCCTGTCTGTGCGCGACGACGTGCTGCGGAGGGTCTGCGATGCCCTCCGCGCCTCCGGCGCCCGCGCGGCGATCGCGACCGGATCCACCCCGCCCGCGGCGCTCGGGCCGCTGCCCGAGGACTGGCTCGTCCGGTCGCACCTCCCGCAGGTCCGGATCCTGGGCGCCGCCGCCGCGGCCGTCACCCACGGTGGCAACAACTCGGTGACCGAGGCGCTCGGCGCCGGAGTTCCGCTGCTGGTGCTGCCCTTCTCCACCGACCAGTTCGCGGGGGCTGCAGCCGTGGAGGCCGCTCGGCTCGGCGTGGCGCTCGCACCCAACGACGCCACGGTGGCAGAACTGCGCGAAGCCCTCGAGAGCGTCCTCGACCGAAGCGCGATCGACGAGGAGATACTCCGGCGCGTCGTTGCCGACCAGCGGGCTGAGTCGGGCCCGGAGCGCGCCTATCGCTCGCTGATGAGCGAGGCCATCGCCGGCGCGTCGCCGGAGGCGTCGCGGTAGCGCTCCATCAGCGCCGCGTTCGCCTCGTACTGCGTGCCCGCCCGCGTCTCGGCATGGTGGTGCAGGGCGTAGACGCGACCGACATGACGCTGGGGAGGGGCTCCGAGCATCGTCGTGTGCGCGAGGTTCCAGGCGGCATCCTCATAGCCCCATCCCCGGAAGCGGGGATCCTGTCCCCCGTGCCGTTCCCACGCCCGTCGTGTGGTGACGTAGACGCCCGAACACGCGCCGTTGATGAGGTCGAAGTCGCAGTCCTCGAGCGGAACGCCGGCCGCGAACTGGGCGGAGCCGACCGGTCCGAGCCAGTGGTACGCGGTGTAGGGCAGGTGGACGCGGTCAGACGTGCGGGCCGCGTCGACCGCGGTGCGGAGGGCGTCCGGCTCAGGCAGGGTGTCTGCGTCGCTGAGGACGACCACGTCGTCCGGATCGTCGAGCGAGGCCACCGCGAGGTTGCGGCAGAGCGCCAGGTTGAACACGGGGTCCGGCGAGTCGATGGTCGACAGCCGCAGCTCGGGCAGCATCCGCGTGTACCAGTCCGTGACGCGCTCGAACGCGTCCATGCGGGAGGGAGCGGGGCGCCACGGGAGGATGACGGAGACAGGACGCACCTCGCGAGTCTATGCAGAGGCGCCGGGACCCGCCGACGATCCGATCGGGCGGCAGCCGAAACGGGGCGCCATCCGAAGGTGACGCCCCGTCTCTGCGCCGGTCACGGCTCCGCGCCGCGCTCGCGCTCGTTTCTCTTCCGGGGGTTCTGTCAGGACAGGTAGGCGAGGGCGCCGACGATGAGGTCCGCGACCGCATCCGGATGCGACACCATCACCGAGTGCGAGGCATCCGGAATCTCGACGGTCTTCAGCGAGCCGGCGCGATCGGCCATGAACTTCAGGCCCTCGGCGGGGATGTTCTTGTCGCCGGTGCCGTAGACGAACCACGACGGCAGGGTCTTCCATGCGGAGACCTCGGCCGGCTGCGGCTCGGTGAGCGCGAAGTCGCGGATGGCGCGCTGGGTCGCCGCGGCGATCTGGGCATCGGCGAGCGGCACGTCGCCGGCGAATTGGTTCGGGAAGAGCTCGCGATCGACGATGAGGTCGTTCGTGCCGTCCGCGAGGGGGATCGCCCGCACCGTCTCGCCCAGCGTGCTGCCGGGGAACTGGCCGGTGAGACCCAGAGCGGTCTCGCCGTGGTCGGGTGCGAACGCCGCGACGTACACGAGGCCCTTCACCGCGTCGTCGCCCACCGCCGCCTCGGTGATGACCGCCCCGCCGTACGAGTGGCCGACGAGGAGTACAGGGCCTCCGACCGACTCGACCGCACGGCGCACGTTGTCTGCGTCGGTGGTGACGCTGCGCAGCTGGTTCGGCGTGGCGATCGCGGCGACACCGCGGGCGTGGAGGTTCGCGAGGACACCCGTCCAGCTCGACGATTCGGCGAATGCGCCATGGACGAGCACGACGGTGAAGGATTCAGACACGGTTCTTCTCTTCTCTTCGGGGGATGCTGCGGACAGCGGGACAGGCGCGGGATGCTGTCACGCGAACTCGACGATGAGTTCGACCTCGACGGGCGAATTGAGCGGAAGCACGGCCACCCCCACGGCGCTGCGGGCATGAACCCCCGCTGCGCCGAAGATGTCGCCGAGGAGCTCGGAAGCTCCGTTGAGCACGCCCGCCTGGCCGTAGAACTCCGGGTCGGACGACACGAACCCGACGACCTTCACGATGCGGGTGACCCGGTCGAGCGAGCCGATCACGGTCGCGACCGCGGCGAGCGCATTGATGGCGCTGATCCGCGCCAGGTCCTTGGCGGATTCGGCGCTCACGGTGCCGCCGACCTTGCCGGTCGCCGGGAGGGCGCCGTCCACGAATGGGAGCTGGCCGGCCGTGTAGACGTAGCTGCCGCTCACGACAGCGGGCACATACACGCCTGCCGGCGCTGCCGCCTGCGACGGGATGTCGACTCCGAGTTCAGCGATTCGATCCGTGATCGCACCCATGGCACATACTCCTCAGCTCGTCCCCGCCCGACCCAGTGGCGGACCATTGCTCACGCTAGGGGCGCTGCGGTGCGACGTGCGTGCCCCTGCTGGTACCCCCTTCGGCCGGGAAGGCGGTGGGCGGGCGCAGGATGCCGTCACCGTCAGTCGGCGGCGACCAGGATCGCGTCGGGATGCAGGCTGGCCGTGCCTGCCAAGTGGGAGACGATGCGGGAGGCGGTGCTCTGGGGCGGCGCGGAGAGCACCGTGAGCAGATGCCCCGGCATGCTCCTGACGCCGAAATTCTGAACCTCGATCTCGAGGGTGCCGAGCCCCTCGATGGTCATGAGCACATGCGCGTCCTCCGTGCCCGAGACGTCGTGCCGTGCCCAGAGTCGCGTGAACTCCGGATCGCCCGACAGCTGATCGACGATCTCGTTCAACCGAGGTGAGAACGGCTCTGCGTCGCGTCGCAGGCCGGCGAGCGTCCCGCGGGCCATCTCCTCCCACGCGTCGCCGAGCGTCTTCTTCATCCGGTCGGTGAAGATGTACACCGCGACGTTCGCCCCGACCGTCAGTCCCCCGTTGCCGAAGACGGTGGCGAGGGGATTGGACGCGATGATGTCGCGATTGCAGTCCGTGACGTAGGCCGGAGCGTGCATCCACGGACGCAGGATCCGGTCGATCCGGGCGATCGAGTCTCCCGAAGCCACATACGCACTGCGCACGTCGCCGCTGGCGAGGCGGAAGAGGTACTGGCGCGATTCGGCATCGAGGTGCAGCGCCCGTGCGAGCGAGTGGAGCACCTGATCGGACGGCCGGGTGCTGCGGCCCTGCTCGAGGCGCAGGTAGTACTCCGCGCTGATGCCCGCCAGGCGGGCCACCTCGTCGCGCTTCAGGCCGGGCACCCGACGGCCTTCCTCGCGGAAGATCCCGTGATCTTCGGGCTGACACACGTTTCGTCGCGCCCGCAGGAAGATGCCCAGTGCGAGTGACTCCGCCGACACCGCGCTCCTCTCCCGGAAAAGTCCCACGGTAGCGTGTTTGGGACCGCTCTCATCCGCAGTCGCGGAGTTTCGAAAATGCGCGGCCAGTCGCTGTCGGACCCGGCCGATCGCTCAGCGCGCGAAGGCCGCGGGAAGGATGATCCGGTCGATCGTCTCGAGAAGGAAGTCGCGGTCGACGGGCTTCCCCAGCATGAGCACGCGATAGGCGACCATGGAGGGTCCGATCATGCACAGGGTCTCGACGTCGAGGTCGGCTGAGATCTCGCCCCGCTCGATTGCACGCCCGAAGATGACGCGATTGACGGCCGCGCGCGGTTCGACGAGCGCCTCCTGCGCTGCTGCAGCCAGCTGCGGGTCCCGGGCGATCATCGAGACGATGCCGGCCATCACCTTGAGCTTGCGCTCGCTCTCCTGGATGGTGGGAGGCTTCACCATGGCGACCAGATCGCCGCGGAGGCTCCCCGTGTCGGGCAGCGCATTGAGGTCGAGGTCCTTGGCCTTCAAGCAGGCGACCGCATCGAGGACGAGCTCGGGTTTGGACGCCCACCGGCGGTAGAGGGTCGCCTTGCCGGCCTTCGCCCGCGCGGCGACCATGTCGATGGTCATGCCGTCGTAGCCGGTCTCGGCCAGCACGTCGAGAGCCGCCTCCAGGATCTCGGGATCGCGGGTGTGATCGCGCTTTCGGCCGAGGCGGGGTCTGTCATCGAGGTCGGCCTGCGCCATTGCAGTCACCCTCCTTCTCGTGCGGTCCCTCCGATATTACCGGCGGGTAAATTCCTGAACCGGGTAGATCCGGAACTCAATAGTACCGTATATGCTCACCGTATGACTTCTCCTTCCCCGCTTGTCCAGACCGGCGGCCGCCGTCGCTGGATCACCCTGGCCGTCGTCGGCCTCGCGCAGCTCATGGTGGTGCTCGATGCCACCGTCGTGAACATCGCCCTCCCCTCCGCGCAGGCCGACCTGGGCTTCACCGACGGCCAGCGCCAATGGATCATCACGGCCTATTCGCTCGCCTTCGGGAGTCTGCTGCTGCTGGGCGGCCGCCTCTCCGACCTCATGGGTCGCAAACGCACGTTCGTCATCGGACTGATCGGCTTCGCCATCGCCTCCGCGTTCGGCGGCGCGGCCGGCACATTCGAACTTCTGGTGACGGCACGCGCGATGCAGGGGGCGTTCGCCGCGCTCCTCGCCCCGACAGCACTCGCCGTGCTGACGACCACCTTCGTGATCCCCAAGGAGCGCGCACGAGCCTTCGGAGTCTTCGGCGCGATCGCCGGAGCCGGCGGTGCCATCGGGCTGCTCCTCGGCGGCATCCTCACCGAGGCCTTCAACTGGCGCTGGAACCTCTACATCAACGTCTTCATCGCGGCCGCCGCGCTGATCGGGGCACTGATCTACATCCCCTTCATCGCACGGACGGGCCCGCGCCCGAAGCTCGACGTCCCCGGAACCCTCCTCGTCTCGGGCGGCCTCTTCGGTCTCGTCTTCGGCTTCTCGAACGCCGAGACCGACGGCTGGGATTCACCGCTCACGTGGGGAATGCTCGTCGGCGCGGTGATCCTGCTCAGCGCGTTCGTGCTGTGGCAGCGCCGCGCCGCGCATCCGCTCCTCCCGCTCGAGATCGTGCTCGACCGCAACCGCGGCGCCGCCTTCCTGTCGGTGATGATCGCGGGCGCGGGAATGTTCGGGATCTTCCTCTTCGTCACGTACTACCTGCAGCTCACCCTGGGCTACTCGCCGATCCAGACGGGGCTCGCCTTCCTGCCGATGATCGGGATGCTGGTGCTCGCCGCCCAGCTCGGAACGAACATCTTCGTGCCGAGGTTCGGTCCCAAGGTCCTGGTGCCCGCCGGCATGACGCTCGGGATGATCGGGATGATCGGGCTGACGTTCCTGGATGAGTCGAGCATCTACGCCACCCACGTCATGCCGCCGCTCATGCTGATCGGCTTCGCGATGGGCACCATCATGCCCGCCTCGATGCAGACAGCCACCCTGGGTGTGAACCGCGAGTTCGCCGGCGTCGCGTCGGCGACGGTGAACACGAGCCAGCAGGTGGGCGGATCGATCGGGACGGCACTGCTCAACACGCTCGCGGCGACCGCTGCCGCCGACTATCTGGCCTCCCACACGCCGATCACCCCGGACGTCGGCGTCGATGCCGCGATGGCCAGCTACGCCACCGCGTACTGGTGGGGGGCAGCCTTCTTCGCCTCCGGTGCGGTGATGTCGGCCCTGCTGTTCCGTCGCCGCGGCGACGGCGCCTCGCTCTCGCACGATCAGGCCGCCGCCACGGCCGTCGATTCGGAGCCGGTGATCGCACACTGACCCACCGCGGGGGGTGAGCGCTCACTCCGATCCCGGGTTCGTGATCCCCAATGCGTGGGATGCCGGATCTGCGCGCATCCTGCAGCAGGTCGGCTTTCCGGCGATCGCCACCACGAGTGCCGGGATCGCCTGGTCGTGCGGCGTTCCGGACGGCGAGGCGCTGAGCCTCGACATGATGCTGGAGCGGGTCGCCGCCATCGTGGCGGCCGCCGGGGTCCCGGTGAGCGCCGATCTCGAAGCGGGGTACGGCGAGAGCCCGGAGGCGGTCGGGCGCACCGTCGCACGAGCCGCCGGACTCGGCGTCGCCGGAGGCAACATCGAAGACGCCGTGCGCGGCATCCTGCTCGACATCGACACGGCGGCGGACCGGCTCGCGGCCGCCCGCTCCGCCGCCCCGGCAGGCACTTTCGTCCTGAACGCCCGCACCGATGCGTACTTCACCCGCACGACGGAGGACCCGTTCAGAGCGACGATCGACCGGGCGGTCCGCTATGTCGAGGCAGGCGCGGACTGCATCTTCGTGCCGGGTGTGAATGACGCAGAGACCATCCGCCGCCTGGCGGCAGAGATCCCCGCCCCGCTCAACATCGTCGCGGGGCTCGCTCCGACCATCATCGATGCGCCGACGCTTCTGTCGCTCGGGGTGCGGCGGGTGAGTCTGGGCGGCAGCATCGCCCGGGCGGCGCTGACGGCGATAGATCGAGCAGGACGCGAACTGCTGGACTCCGGCACCCTCGGATTCCTCGATGGCGCCATCGGCTATGCCGACATGCAGCGGCGATTCGACATCGGGGTCCCCGCGCCGGACGGGGACTAAGAGCCGTCGGGTCGCAGCTTCTTGGGGAGTCCGGCGATGACGAGCTCGTACGAGGTGTCGATCGCCTCGAGCAGCTCGTCATCGGGAATCCCGCCGGTCGTGCGAAGCACGTTCCATCCCGATCGACCGATGTAGGGCGACGCCTTCGCATCGTCCGGATACCGGATGAGCCACTCGTCGGCTTCATCGCGTGTCCTGGCCGCCTTGACGCCGATCGTCGCAGGAGTGCCGAAGAAGACGAAGATCTTGCCGCGCTCGACGGGCCCCACCTTGAAGACCAGCTCACCCTCCCAGGGCTGGTCCTCCCACGCTCCCGGCTTCGCCGCGCAGTAGGCGTGGAGCTCGTCGGGGGTCACGCGAACAGTATGCCGCCACCCCCACGGACGCACGAGGTGCAGGGTCCATCCTTGTTGGACGACGATCCGGCGCCGCGAGGGCCCCGCGGGCAAGCCGGTGTCATGATGAGCGGTAGATCTTCTTCTCGCCAGGAGGCACCAGTGACCCTTTCCGCCGCAGCTTTTCCGACGCTTCGTGCGGCCGCCGTGCTGTCCGTCGCCCTTCTCGCCGGCGGACTCGCGGGCTGCTCCGTCGAGATCAGTGACGTCGATCGGGCGCAGGCGCAGGTGAATTCCAAAGAGAAGGCGGTCGCCGACGCCCAGTCCGAGCTGACAACCGCGTCAGACGACTTCTGCCAGGCGAGCGAGGCCTACATCAGAGCCCTCGATCGCTATGGCGACGTGCTGAACGACACCGCGCCCACGGTCGGCGACGTCCGGGTCGCCGGCGCGGATCTCGCGGAGCCGAGCCAAGACGCCATGGACAGCGCCGAGGCCGCCGTTCATGCCCAGGATGACCTCACTGCGGCTGAGCAGGACCTCGCCGACGCCCGCACGAAGCTCGCCCAAGCGCAGGCGGACGCCTCCGGGACCGCCGCCGAACCCGTCCCCGACCCCACGACTGCCGCACCGCTGGCCCCCGCGGCCTCCGTCGAGCGCGTGACGCAGGCGGAGTCGGAGTTCACTTCGACTCAGGATGCCGTCACCGAAGACACCCCGTTGACCGACGCCTCCGAGCTGTTCAACAGCGCCGCGGTCGCACTCGAGATGGCATGGCTTCGCCTGTTCGCGGATGCCGGGTGCCTCACCGACGACCAGCAGGTGCAGGCCGTCGCGGCGGTGAGCGCCTACACGATGGCGCTGCAGCAGGATCTCGCCGACACGGGTCACTACGCCGGCGCCGTCGACGGGATCTACGGGCCCGCGACCGTCGCGGCAGTCGAAGACGTGCAGAAGGCGAACGGGCTCCCTGTGACGGGGACCGTCGACAAGGCTACGGCCGCTGCTCTCCAGGCCGAGCTGCTGGCGCTCGGCGGGGCTGCGGCGCAGGAGTCTTTGGCCACCACCGCCGCGATCCAGCAGACCCTGAAGCTCGCCGGGTTCTGGGACGGTCCGGTCGATGGCGCGTGGACGCCGGAGCTGACCGAGGCGGTCAAGGCATTCCAGGTCGAGCTGGGTGTGGAGCCGACCGGAAACGTCGATGCGGCCACCATCGCCGCCTTCCAGCAGGGGCTGCTGGAGCTCAAGCAGCCCGAACCCGAGCCCGAGCCCTCGACCGAACCCTCGAGCGAGCCTGAGGAATCCCCGACTCCGTAGCGGCGACGACCTCACTGCGCCGGCCTACGCTCGCCGCCGCAGGCCTCGTCGTGCGACCCCTGTCACACACCTGGTGCGTCCGCACAAGCCCCTAGGGCGCGCGGCGAAAGCGCATAGCGTGTCAGGAAGCTTCCCGAGGAGCGCTTCCTATGAGTACGCCTACAACCCTCATCGCGGACCGCTACCGGCTCGTCAAGATGCTGGGCAGCGGTGGCATGGGTGTCGTCTGGCATGCGTGGGACGAGCGTCTGCATCGTCCGGTGGCGCTCAAGATGCTGCGTTCCCAGCCCGAGGTGGATGAGTCGGAGCGCGGGGTGTCGACCGAGCGCGCCATGCGCGAGGCGCGCATCACCGCGGGGCTGCACCACCCGCACGCCGTCACGGTCTTCGATGTGATCGAGCACGAGGGTCGGCCCTGCATCGTCATGCAGCTCATCGACTCGACTCCCCTGTCGGCGCTGCTCAAGGAGCACGGTCCGATGACGCCCTCGCAGGCCGCACGGATCGGCGGCGAGGTGGCCTCGGCCCTGGCCGCCGCGCACAAGCTGCGAATCGTCCACCGCGACGTCAAGCCGGGGAACATCCTGATCACGGCGGACGGCTCGGCGCTCATCAGCGACTTCGGGATCTCGCATGCCCTCGGCGATACGACGATCACGGCAACCGGACTGATCCACGGCACCCCGGCATACCTCGCTCCCGAAGTCGCCAAGGGCCTCCCGACGAGCTTCGCGTCGGATGTCTTCTCCCTCGGCTCGACGATGTACACGATGCTCGAGGGCACTCCCCCGTTCGGAACAGACAGCAATGCCATCTCGCTCCTCCACAAAGTGGCGCGGGGCGGCTACACGCCGCCGCGAAGAGCGGGCCCGCTGGCTCCGCTGCTCAAGCAGATGCTCGCGACCAACCCGAAGCGACGGCCGACCATGCCCGCGGTCGCGGAGGCCCTGGCGTCGTGGCAGCGCGATGCGGGTCATGCCGCCGTCTTCCCCGACGGCGTGGCGATCCTCACCGCGATGCTCCGCGACGATCAGCCCGGGTCGGACTTCACCGGCGCCACAACCGAGGCTCTCATCGACGTCCCACCGCCGCGGCCGCCGCTGCCCCCGCCGCCGCCACAGGTCACCACTCCTGCCTCCGAGGCGGCCGCGGCGGGGACTGCCGCTGTCGCCGCTCCTTCCGCGGAGGCCGCCGCCGACGCGGCCGCTGCGGGCGCTGCCGCTGTCGCCGCTCCTCTGGCCGAAGCTGACGCCGCGAGTGCGAGCGTCGGTGCCGGCGCTCCCGAGCTCGTCGATGAACCCCCGCCTTCCCCTGAGACGCCGGATGCCGCGGCGGAGCCGGCAGATGAGGCCGCCGATGAGACCAGGGAGAACGCGACTGGATCGGTCACCGTAGCCGCTGCCGCCGCGGCGACCGCCGCGACCGCGCCCACGATCCCCGCCGATCAGCCGACCCGCTTCGAGCCGCAGACGGGCGAGACCGAGCGTCTTGCCCCGGCGGCCGTCGTCTCCCAGACCGCAGAGACAGTGCCGGTGTCGTCGGGACCTCCACGCGCATCCTCCGCTCCCCCCGCACCGCCCACCGCGCCGGCGCCGGCGCAGGCTCCGGGCAGCGCGCCCGAGCGCCGCCGGCGCACGGGCCTGATCGCCGGCATCCTGGTGCTGGTCGGAGCACTCGTGCTGGGCGCCGCCGCCTTCTTCAACCCCTGGCGCTCCCCCGTCGATGACGCGGCGTCCTCGAGTCCGCCTCCCGTCGCAGCCACCAGCGAGGCCACGCAGTCCGCAGAGCCGGAGTCCGACGCCGAGCCCGCGCCGCCCGCGCCGAGCGAGTCGGCACCCGCGCCCGTCGAGACGCCGGCGCAACCGCAACCGGAGCCGCCGCCGCCGGCGCCGGTGACCTCCGAGCAGCGGGTCGCCGACACGATCTCCACCTACTATGCGATGCTTCCCGGCGACCTCGACGCAGCGTGGCCCTACATGACAGCGGACTACCAGGAGAACCACGCCGGCGGGCGAGGGGGATACGAGGCCTTCTGGTCGAACGTGGCCTCACTCGAGATCGCCGATGTCAGCGCCACGGCGCCCGACCGGGGGCAGGCCACGCTCACCTATCACTTCAGAGATGGACGTGTCGTGCAGGAGGTCACGAGCTACCGACTGGTCGACGAGGGCGGCGTGCTCAAGATCGCCGAGACGGACGTCCTCAGCAGCGTTCGGCTGTGACGCAGCGGACTCCGCACCCGCCTAGCGCCCTGACCACCCCACTTCAAGCCCCGTGCCCGCCGGGGGCGCGGGCGCTTACAGTCGCCCATGCTCAAGCGAGAACCCGTGCCTTCATCCGCTCCCGCGCGCGCCGTTCCGGGTGAGGTCGAGGTCGAGCCGGCCATCATCCCCGGTGACCAGTCCGTCATGTTCCTGCTCGAGGGCTATGGCTTCGGCCGCCGGCGCTTCGCCCGCGAGGGCACCGATGCTGTCCGCACCCGTCTGATGGGGCGCCGCGTCACGATCCTCCGCGGGCTGGATGCGGCCGAGTTCTTCTACGGCGGCGAGCGCTTCACCCGCACCGGCGCGATGCCGCCATCCGTCGTGCACTCGCTGCAGGATGTCGGGAGCGTGCAGACCCTGGACGGCGAGTCGCACCGCGCACGCAAGGGACTGTTCCTCCACGTCCTCGATGAGCCCTCGCGTGCCGCCCTCGCCGCGGAGTTCACCCGCGCGTGGAAGCGTGCCTGGCCCACATGGGCCTCGACGGGCAGGGTCCCGCTTCTCGATGCCTCGGCGCGCGTCCTCACCGAAGCAGCTCTCCGCTGGATCGGAGCATCCGTCGACGCCCGCGAACTGGACCGGCGCACCCGCGAGTTCCGGGCCATGATCGACGGAGCCGGATCATTCGGCCCGCGCAATTGGCGGGGACGGATGCTGCGCCTCCGCACCGAGCGCTGGGCGCGGGCGCTCATCCACGACGAGCGCGCCCTCCCGCACGCCGGAGCGGATTCGCCCCTGGCCCGCATCGCGCACCACCGGGACCGGGGTGCGCTGCTGGACGAGCGCACAGCCGCGATCGAGCTGCTCAATGTGCTGCGTCCGACCGTCGCGATCTCGCACTTCATCGCCTTCGCCGGCCTCGCCCTTCACCTCCATCCCGAATGGCGGGAGCGGCTGGCGGGCGATGACGCCCTGCTGCTGCCCTTCTCGCAGGAGGTGCGCCGCACCGCGCCGTTCTTCCCGGTGATCGCTGGAGTGTCGACGGGCGCACACGCCTGGCGGGGCGTCGCGTTCCAGCCCGGCGACTGGGTGATGGTCGACCTGTTCGCCACCAACCGCGACCCCCGCCGCTGGCCCGACGCCGAGACCTTCGATCCCGAGCGCTTCGCGTCTCGCGCAGCGGATGTTCCGATCGTGCCGCAGGGCGCCGGGCCCATGCCCACCAGCCACCGATGCCCGGGTGAGCCGGCGACCGTCGACCTGCTCGTCGTGGCGACGCGGATGCTCGCTCGCTCAGAGTGGACGGTCCCCCATCAGGATCTCCACGTTGACCTGCGCCGGCTTCCCGCGCGTCCCGGCAGGAGGGGCTTCCTCATCACGCCGAGAGGCTGACGGTCCGCCGTCTGCCCGCCCACACTCGGCACCACCGCTTCGGCGGGAACTCGTGCGGCCAATGCAGGAAGACTGTGCGGAATCCCCGGGCGACCCGGAGCCGGAACGACGACAGGCTCCGCATCGGGCGGAACGAGACCGCCATCGGCAGATCCCGCGAGAAGCGGATGCGGTGTCGCTCGCCGAGGTGGAAGGCAAGATCGAGGTCGTCGTGGATATCGGATCGATCGCGATGCACGCCGTGCGCGGCATCCGTCCACGCCTCCCGGCGCATTCCGAAGTTCGACCCGAAGAGCGGAACGTGCCCGAGCGCGCTCCCCGCCACCGCGAAGTACCCGCCCAAGTACATCCACGCGAGCACCCGCCGTGCGGCGCGGGGTCCGTCCGCGAATTCGGCACCGCCCGTAATGGCATCGGCATCCGGATGCCGGGCGAAGGCGTCCCGCATCCGCTCGATCCATTCGCGACCGGGGATGCAGTCCGCGTCGAGCCGCAGGATGACGTCTCCGGTGGCGCTGTCGTACCCCCGCGCACTGGCAGCGGGGATGCCGGGCGTGGTGCACGGCACAACCTCGGCACCGGCCGCGCGGGCGACGAGAGCGCTCGAGTCGCGCGAGCCGTTGTCGACCACGACGATCTGATCGGGGCGCACCGTCTGCTCCCGCAGCGCTCTCAGGCACCGCGCGAGGCCGGGAGCGTCATCCTTCACCGGGATGACGACCGAGATCGTGCCGGGCCGTGCGGTCACATCACGGAGGACAGGCCCGCACTCGCGCGATGGCCGCGCACGGGACGCCACGTGGAGCGGCGCGGCCTGCGCCGGGGTTCCCACGAGTTGATCCACGCGACGACGCCTGCGAGTCCCGCAGATCGCCAGTCGCCGGGGTTCGTGTAGCGGTCGGGTGCCATCTCATTCCCCTCGTCCTCGGAATCGTGAGAGTTCAGCATCACCCACCGCCCGCGGCGGGTGGTGGGGCTTGCATTTACGGGGAGGCGGGTGATACGGGCGCTCCGAGCGTTCGGAGTGGACGCTGCGCCAGTCTCGTGGGGCGCCGTCCGCCGCTCTCCTTCAGGATGAGGGAAGGTGTTCTCGCGCAGGCTCTGGCACCGCCCGACTGTGCACTGCCAGACTGTGCCCATGAGCGTGATCGAGAACTCCAAACTCACTGTCGTCGGCGCTGGAGCAGTCGGATCGAGCGTGGCCTATGCAGCCCTCATCCGCGGATCAGCCCGACACGTGGCCCTGTACGACATCGCGACCGAGAAGGTCGAAGCCGAGGTCCTCGACCTCTCCCACGGCACCCAGTTCACCGGAACCAGCGACATCATCGGCGGCAGCGACATCTCTGTGGCCGAGGGGTCGCATGTGGTGGTGATCACCGCGGGTGCGAAGCAGAGGCCCGGGCAGTCGCGCATCGAGCTCGCCGGGGTCAATGCCGGCATCCTCCGATCGATGGGCCAGCAGCTGCGCGAAGTCGCGCCGGACGCGATCTTCGTCATCGTGACGAATCCCTGCGACGTCCTGACGGTCCTCGCGCAGGAGTCGACCGGGCTGCCGCCGGAGCGGATCTTCGCCTCCGGCACGGTGCTCGACACCTCACGGCTGCGCTGGCTGCTCGCCCGCCGGGCGGGCGTGTCGACATCGAGCGTGCATGCCTACATCGTGGGCGAGCACGGCGACACCGAGTTCCCGCTCTGGTCGACCGCGACCATCGGAAACGTCCCGATCCTCGATTGGGAGCCCATCGGTCAGCCCCGCATGACGGTGGATGAGCTGGACCAGATCGCCGTGGACGTCCGGGATGCCGCGTACAAAGTCATTCAGGGCAAGGGTGCGACAAACTACGCGATCGGCCTGTCGTCCGCGCGCATCGTGGAGGCGATCCTGAATGACGAGCACGCCGTCATGCCGGTCTCCACGGTGCTGAACGATTTCCAGGGGATCAGCGGGGTCGCTCTGTCGGTGCCCTCGATCGTGAGCGCCTCCGGCGCCGTTCCCATCCCCGAGACGCGGTTCTCCCCGAACGAGCTCGGCCTGCTGAGCAAATCGGCGGATGCGCTGCGAGAGGTCGCCACGTCGCTTCGAGAGTGACCGCGCTTCCCACGAGGTGACGGGGGGCCGCGCGACGAGCCGCGGCGCCGGGTGAGCTGACCGTGTGTGGGCGCGCCACGACGGGGCGCCGGGATGTCGCAGCCCGGGGTTAGCCTGAGTCCGTGCCAGCCCGCCGTCCCACCACCGCCCCCTACCGGTGCACCGAGTGCGGATGGACGGCCAGCAAGTGGGTCGGCCGCTGCGGCGAGTGCCAGCAGTGGGGCACCGTCGTCGAGGCGGCCGAGCAGACCGGCATCCTCCGCTCGGTGTCACCCATCGCACCCTCCGCCGAGCGCGCCGCCCGGCCCATCACCCACCTGACCACCAGCGAGGCGCCGCGCCGCACCACGGGTGTCGGCGAGTTCGACCGAGTCCTCGGCGGCGGCATCGTGCCGGGCGCTGCGATCCTCCTCTCCGGAGAGCCCGGCGTCGGCAAGTCGACGCTGCTGCTCGAGGTCGCCGCCCAGTCCGCCCGCGCCGGACGACGCGTCCTCTACGCCTCGGCAGAGGAGTCCACCGCGCAGGTGCGCCTTCGCGCCGAGCGCACAGGGGCGCTTCACGACGATCTCTATCTCGCGGCCGAAGTCGATCTCGCCACGATCCTGGGGCATGTCGACGAGGTGCGTCCTGAGCTGCTGATCGTCGACTCGGTGCAGACGGTGTCGTCTGCGATGTCCGACGGAATGGCCGGGCATCCGTCGCAGGTGCGGGAGGTCGCGGCGACGCTCATCCGCATCGCCAAGGACCGCGGGCTGCCCGTCATCATCGTCGGCCACGTCACGAAGGACGGATCCATCGCCGGTCCCCGCATCCTCGAGCACCTGGTCGATGTGGTGTGCCACTTCGAAGGCGACCGGCAGACGTCGCTGCGGTTCGTCCGGGCACTCAAGAACCGGTTCGGGCCGACAGACGAAGTCGGCTGCTTCGACATGACCGGCGCCGGCATCGCCGAGGTCTCCGACCCCAGCGCGCTCTTCCTCGGTCACGGTGCACCCGTCGCCGGCACCTGTGTGACCATCGCCCTCGAGGGCCGGCGGGCACTGCCCGTCGAGGTGCAGGCGCTGACGATCAAGAACGGCGGACCCAACCCCCGCCGCATCGTGAGCGGTGTCGATTCCGCGCGCGTGGCGATGATCCTCGCGGTGCTCGAACGGCGCGCAGGCGTGACGGTGTCGGATCAGGACGTGTACGTGTCGACGGTCGGCGGCGTGCGGCTGATCGAGCCGGCCGCAGACCTCGCGATCGCCGTCGCTGTGGCGAGTGCCGTCCGCGACAAGGCGCTTCCTCGCGGCACCGCAGCGATCGGCGAGCTGAGCCTTGCGGGCGAGGTCCGGCCGGTGACCCAGGGCGCGCAGCGCCGGGCCGAGGCGGCTCGGCTGGGATATCGATCGGTCGTCGACTCCTCGTCGCAGTCGCTCGCCAACGCGCTGCGCGACCTCACGACCCGCGGGCGCGCGGCGCCCGGCCAAGACATTCCGGACTTCTGACGCGTCAGGCGTCGAGCGCCTTGATCACGTCATCCGGCGTCGCCTGCATGGGGTGCGGCCCTGCGATGTCGAAGAAGACGGTCGTGATGGTGTTCCCGTGCGTCCCGAGAAATGCGCGCAGCGCGCCCGGCGACTGCAGCGCGACGGCGGGCGGCAGCGCGGCCGGCTTGTGCCTCGCATCGCTGAACAGCAGCAGAGCGACATCGCCGGTGTTCGGGTCGCGATAGGTCCACACTTCACCGACGTCCAGCGGGTTGTCGCGGTGTCCCGGCTTCATGAGCGGTACGACCGTCGGCCCGTGCCGCAGTGCGAACGCGACCGCGGCCATGTCCTGCGTCTGCAGCGCGTCGCCGAGCGCCGTGTTGCGGAACTCCAGCGGCTCCTTCTTCTTCGCACGCTTCTTGCCGGCCATCCCTCCAGCGTAAAGGCCCGCGCTGGGGGCACTCGCCGTCGCGTCCGCCGCGCTCCTGCACTGCGCGCGCCTCCCTCGAGACCACCGACTCCGCGCCAGTCCACCGACCTGTGCGCGCCATTCCGGGTGGATTCGCGCGATGTGGGTGGTTTCGCTCAACGGAAGCGGCTCTCAGCCGAGGAACCCCCGCAGCAGTGCCTCGGACCCGGCCACGTGCTCGAGCACCGCGGCCTCCGCGGCATCCGCTCGCCCGGCGAGGATCGCCGACACGATGCGCTCGTGCTGCTCGTTGGAGTGCTCGATGTTGCGCGGCAGCAGCGGGAAGGTGTCGAGCCATGCGTTCACGCGGGCTCTGTTCTCGGCGACGAGGGCCACGAGCGACGGGATGCCGGCAACCTCCGCCACGGTCAGGTGCAGCAGCGTGTCGAGCCGGCGGTAGTCGCTCTCGCCGGACGCGACGGCATCCTCGTGCCGAGCCCACAGGTCGGCACGGACCTCCGGGCTGAGGGTCCGCTCGGCCGCTGCCCGAGCCGCCCCCGCCTCGAGCACGCGCCGGAGGCCCAGGACGTCCTCGAGCTCTTCCATCGGCACGGAGGCGAGGTCGGAGGGGATGGGCAGGGGGTCGGCGACGAAGGTGCCGCCGTACCGGCCCCGGCGGGGGACGAGATACCCTGCGTCGGCGAGCTCCCGGATGGCCTCGCGCACCGTGTCACGGCTGACGGCGTACCGGACGGCGAGCTCACGCTCCGCCGGAAGCGACTCCCCGGGGGCGACGACGCCGAGGCGGATCGTCTGCACCAGGCGTGCCACGGTGTCCTCGAGCGCGTTCCCCTCGCGCACCGGCCGATACACCGCTCGGCGCACCTCCTGCAGCGGCGACTCACCCATGGGTGAGCCCCGTGCCCCCCGGACTCAGGCGCGGAAAGCGCGCCGATCCGCGGCGCGCCGTGCGCGGCATCCGCTCTTCGTCTCGAGCCATGTCATCAATCTAGAGCGGGGTGACGTACGCGTTGGTGATGCCGCCGTCGACGACGAACGCCGTGGCGGTGATGAAGGATGCATCGTCCGAGGCGAGGAACGCCACCGACGCCGCGAGCTCCTCCGGTTCGGCGAAGCGCCCCATCGGCACGTGGATGAGGCGGCGCTGCGCGCGCTCGGGATCCTTGGCGAAGAGCTCCTGCAGCAGGGGCGTGTTGACCGGCCCCGGGCAGAGGGCGTTGACGCGGACGCCCTGTCGTGCGAACTGCACGCCGAGCTCTCGGGTCATCGCGAGCACGCCCCCCTTCGAGGCGGTGTAGGAGATCTGCGAGGTCGCCGAGCCGAGCAGCGCGACGAACGATGCGGTGTTGATGATCGAGCCCTTGCCCGCCGGCACCATGTGCCGCAGCGCCGCACGCGAGCACAGGTACACCGACTTGAGGTTGACGTCCTGCACCCGGTCCCACGCCGGAAGCTCGGTCGTCTCGATCGAGTCGTCATCCGCGGGCGAGATGCCGGCGTTGTTGAACGCGATGTCGAGCCGCCCGAACTCCTCGGCCACCCCGTCGAAGAGGGCGTTGACGAGGGCTTCGTCTGCGACGTCGACACGACGGAAGACGCCTCCGACCTCGGATGCCGCTGCCTCGCCCGTGGCGGGGTCGACGTCGGCGATCACGACCCTGGCACCCTCTGCCGCGAACCGTCGAGCGGTGGCCAGTCCGATGCCGGACGCACCGCCGGTGATGACCGCGACGCGGTCCTTGAGTCGCTGAGTCAGGTCCATGGACGGGTGGTTCCTCTCTGGTGCATGTGCCGATTTCTGCAGCCTGAGGCAGGCGCAGGCTGAAGGAATCGGGACACGGTGCGGTGATCGTCGGACATCGGGTCAGGCATCCGTCGCGAAGAAGACGTTCTTCGTCTGGGTGAAGTGCTCGGCGGCATCCGGACCCAGCTCGCGGCCGAGCCCGGAGGCCTTCATGCCCCCGAACGGCGTCCAGTAGCGAACCGAGGAGTGGGAGTTGACCGACAGCACGCCGCTCTTGACCCCGCGCGCGACGCGGACCGCGCGGCCGAGGTTCTCGGTCCACAGCGACCCCGCGAGACCGTAGATCGTGTCGTTGGCGAGACGGATCGCATCGGCCTCGTCGTCGAACGGCAGCACCGCGACCACGGGGCCGAAGACCTCCTCCTTCGCGATGCGGTCTGCAGGTTGCGCGAGGACCACCGTGGGTGCCATCCAGAAGCCGTCACCCGACGGTGCCGATCCGCGGAAAGCGATGTCGGCACCGTCGAGGAATCCCTCGACAGTGGAGCGGTGGGATGCCGAGATCAGCGGCCCCATCTGGGTCGTCTCGAGGGTGGGATCGCCGACGCGCCACGCCCGGACGGCGGGCTCCAGCAGTTCGAGGAAGCGGTCGTACACCGACCGCTGCACCAGGATGCGGCTTCGGGCGCAGCAGTCCTGGCCGGCGTTGTCGAACACTGCGCCGGGCGCCGCGGCAGCCGCCTTCTCGAGGTCGGCGTCGGCGAACACGATGTTCGCGCTCTTGCCGCCGAGTTCGAGGGTGACCGGCTTGAGCCCCCGCGCGCATCCTGCGGCGACCTCGACGCCGACCTCGGTCGAGCCGGTGAACACGACCTTCCGGACGTCGGGATGCGAGACGAAGCGCTGGCCGACCACGGAGCCCGAACCGGTCACGACGGCGAACAGCCCCTCGGGCAGGCCGGCCTCGACGGCGAGCTCGCCCAGCCGGATCGCAGTGAGCGGCGTCAGCTCAGCGGGCTTCAGCACGACGGCGTTGCCTGCGGCGAGCGCCGGCGCGAAGCCCCACGATGCGATCGTCATCGGGAAGTTCCACGGGACGATGATGCCCACGACACCGTACGGCTCGTGGAACGTCACGTCGAGGCCGCCGCCGCCGACCGGGATCTGCTGGCCGCTCAGCCGCTCGGGCGCTCCCGCGGAGAAGTTGAGCACCTGGGCGACGTGTGACGCCTCCCACCGCGCGGATTCGATGGGGTGCCCAGAATTCAGCACCTCGAGCTGCGCCAGTTCTTCGATGTGATCCTCGACGACGCGCGCGAAGCGGCGCAGGGCGTCGGCGCGCGCGCCCGGCGCGATCGCCGCCCACGCACGCTGAATGTGCGCGGCGCGGGCGATGACCGCGTCGACGTCCTCCACGGAGGCTCGCTCGACGTCGCGAAATGCCTGCCCCGTGGCCGGATTGACCAGCGTGAAGCTCATGACAGGTTGCCCTTCCCGGTCTCGGACGACGAGTGCGTGCGCTTCGTCCCGGCGTACTGTGCGGCTTCTCCGACGAGTCCGGCGAACAGCCGCTTGTCTTCGATGTTCTCCTCGGGATGCCATTGCACGGCGAGGAGATATCCCTCGCCGTCCGATTCGAACGCCTGCACCAGGCCGTCGTCGGTCGCGGCAGTCACGACGAGGCCTTCTCCGAGGGCGTCGACCCCCTGGTGGTGGTAGCTGTGCACCCCGAGCGGTCCCGCACCGACATGCCCCGCGAGCCGGGAGTGGGGCGCGACCTCCACCGTGTTCGTCGCGTAGACCCCGCCGCCGATGCGATACCGCTCGGTGCCGAGCGCTTCGGGCAGGTGCTGGTGCAGCGTCCCGCCCCTCGCCACGTTCACGAGCTGAAGCCCTCGGCAGATCGCGAGGACCGGCATCCGTCGTTCCTCCGCACCTCGAAAGAGAGCAAGCTCCCACTCGTCGCGATCGGCGCGTGGGGGGTCGGTGAGCGGATGCCGCTCCTGCCCGTACAGCTCCGGCTGCACATCGAGGCCGCCCGTCAGGATGAGTCCGTCGAGGCCATCCAGCACGGCGGCCGCGGCATCCGGAGCAGGCTGCGGCGGCAGCAGCACCACCGTGCCGCCGGCGGCGGCGACAGAGGTGAGGTACTGCTCGGGGAGAAATGCCGCCCGGACGTCCCACACCCCCTGCGTGGCGCGCTCAAGATAGGTCGTCAGGCCGATGACGGGGCGGGGCCCGTGGTCCTTGGATTGAGTAGCGCCCGCAGGCCGCGTATCGAAATCAGAGTCGTTCGAAGCCACGCACGCGCTCCCAATCCGTCACCGCGGCGTCATACGCCTCCACCTCGATGCGCGCCTGATTGAGATAGTGCTCGACCATCTCGTCGCCGAAGGCGCTCCGAGCGATCGCGGAGTCCTCGAACAGCTGAGCGGCATCGCGCAGCGTTGTCGGAAGGTGATCCACTCCGGACGTGTAGGCATTGCCGGCGAGCGGCGCCGGCAGCGCCAGTTCGTGCTCGATGCCGTGCAGCCCGCCGGCGATGATCGCTGCAATCCCCAGGTAGGGGTTGACGTCGCCGCCGGGCACGCGGTTCTCCACACGCAGCGACGAGCCGCGGCCGACGACTCGCAGCGCGCATGTGCGATTGTCGACGCCCCAGGCGACGCCCGTGGGCGCGAATGATCCCTTCGCGTACCTCTTGTAGGAATTGATCGTCGGCGCGTACAGCAGGGTGAACTCGCGCAGAGTGGCGAGGATGCCGGCGATCCAGTGCTCCATCAGCGGACTGAAGCCGTGCTCCCCGTCACCGGCCATCACCGCTCCCCCGGATTCGTCGCGCACCGACAGGTGGATGTGACAGCTGTTGCCCTCGCGCTCGTTGTACTTGGCCATGAAGGTGATGGCCTTGCCGTGCCTGTCGGCGATGCTCTTGGCGCCGTTCTTGTAGATCGTGTGCTGATCCGCCGTCACGAGCACTTCGTCGTAGCGGAACGCGATCTCCTGCTGGCCGAGGTTGCACTCTCCCTTGACGCCCTCGGTGTAGAGCCCGGCCCCGTCCATCGAGAGCCGGATGTCGCGCAGCAGCGGCTCCAGCCGACCCGAGGCGAGGATGTCGTAGTCCACGTTGTAATCGGTCGACGGAGCCAGGTCGCGGTAGCCCTTGGCCCAGGCATCCCGATACGTCTCGTCGAAGACGATGAACTCGAGCTCCGTCCCCGAGTAGGCGACGAGCCCACGCTCGGCGAGGCGCGCCTGCTGGGCCTTGAGGATCTCGCGCGGGGACTGCACGACGGGCTCTCCGCCTTCCCAGGCGAGGTCCGCCATCACGAGCGCCGTGCCCGGAAGCCATGGGATCCTGCGGAGGGTCGAGGGGTCCGGAATGAGGAGCATGTCGCCGTACCCGGTCTCCCAGCTCGACATCGCATAGCCGTCGACCGTGTTCATGTCGACGTCCACCGAGAGGAGGTAGTTGCACGCCTCAGCGGCATGCGGCAGCACCTCTTCACGGAAGAACCGCGACGAGACGCGCTTGCCCACGAGCCGACCCTGGGCATCGGCGAACGCGACGATCACCGTGTCGATGTCACCGCCGGCTATCGCGGCTTCCAGTTCGTCAACGCTGAGGTTTCCCGGCATCCGTCATCCTCCCGATGCGCCCGCCCTCTGGCGGCGCTGGTCCACCCTAACGAGAAATCTCATCGTAAAGGTAGACACAGCCAACCATTAGCCGCCACAATCTTGCGCATGGCGCACCCCCCGCGCCGCACCCGACGCGCACGGAGGACACATGGCCCAGTCGAGCAGTGATTCGCGAAAGGTCGCGGGCGCGACCTATACGAGAGCCGGCAAGGACTACTTCGAGAAACGCGGACTCACCCGCTCCGCCGGAGTCTGGGGGCTCTGGGGCCTGGCCGTGGCCGCGGTCATCTCCGGCGACTTCTCGGGATGGAACTTCGGCATCGAGTTCGCCGGCTTCGGGGGGATGCTGATCGCCTTCGCGATCCTCGTGCTGATGTACTACGGCATGATCTTCTCGATCGGCGAGATGGCGGCGGCCATGCCGCACACCGGAGGCGCGTACTCGTTCGCGCGATCGGCGATGGGACCGTGGGGCGGTCTCGTCACGGGCGCCGCGGAGACGATCGAATACGTGGCCACCACCGCCGTGATCGTGTACTTCTCCGCGTCCTATGCCGACGCGATCACGAGCGAGCTGCTGGGGATCTCGCTCCCGGGCTGGGTGTGGTGGGTGATCCTGTACGCCGTCTTCATCGCCCTGAACGCGGCGGGCGCGAACATCTCGTTCAAGTTCGCCATCGTCGTCTCCATCATCTCGATCGGCATCATCCTCGTGTTCTCCGCGATCGCGATCTTCTCGGGCGCCTTCTCGTGGGATGCCCTGTGGGACATCGTCCCGGATGACGGCCAGACGGCCTTCCTGCCGCACGGTGTGCTGCCGATCCTGTTCGCACTGCCCTTCGCCATGTGGTTCTTCCTCGGGATCGAAGAGCTCCCGCTCGCGGCCGAAGAGTCGCACGATCCCGTTCGCGACATCCCGCGTGCAGGATTCTGGGCACGCGGCACCCTCATCGTGACCGGCCTGCTCGTGCTGTTCCTCAACACGGGAGTGCTCGGCGCCGACGCCACCGGGGTCGCCGCCGAGCCCCTCCTCGACGGGTTCCGCGCGATCGTCGGTGATGGCGCGGCCGCCGTGCTCGCCCTGTTCGCACTCGTCGGCCTCCTGGCCTCTCTCCAGGGGATCATGTTCGCCTACGGGCGCAACATGTACTCCCTCTCACGAGCCGGCTACTACCCGCGCTTCCTCTCCCTGACCGGCACGCGCAAGACCCCCTGGGTCGCGCTCGTGGTCGGAGCCGTGATCGGCTTCCTCTCGCTGGTCGCCCTCGACACCATCGCGTCGCTCAACGAGAACGCCGGCGTCGTGGCCGGCGCCATCGTGCTCAACATCGCGGTGTGGGGCGCGGTCCTGGCCTATCTGCTCCAGATGGTGTCGTTCATCATTCTGCGCAGGAAGTTCCCGAACGCCGAGCGCCCGTACCGCAGCCCGTGGGGCATTCCCGGTGCCGTCATCGCAGCGGCCATCTCGGCGCTCATCTTCGTCGGCTTCCTGCTGAATCCGACGTTCGGTCCCGCCATCATCGCGATCGCCGTGGTCTACGCGATCATCCTCATCGGCTTCGCGCTGTTCTACCGCCACCGCCTGGTGCTCTCGCCCGAGGAGGAATACGCGCTGTCGGGGGGCTCGCACGGCGATCCCCAGGCAGAGGGCTACGACGCGATGGAGGGCGAGGTGTTCGACGGCACGAAGTAGCCGGCTCGGGGGTGAGCGGGCCGGGTTGCCGGGGGCGATCCCGCCCTTCACGGAGGTAAGCGGGGCCGGGTCGCCGGGGGGCGATCCCGCCCTTCACGCAGGTAAGCGGGGCCGGGTCGCCGGGGGGCGATCCCGCCCTTCGCCGCGGTCAAGCCGCGCCGCGCCCCTCGTCCCGCCACTCCACCCACCTCGCACGAGTCCACCCACCTCGGCGCGCCATTCCGGGTGGATTCGCGCGGAACGGGTGGTTTCGCGACGCGAACCGGTTCAGTAGAGGAGGATCTGCTTTGAAGCGACCGCGGGAACGCCGCCGATCTCGACCGTCACGTGGTACGAGGCGCCGCCGCCCGGAGCGACCGGCCGGTTGGCCGTGTCGCACGTCGACACCGAGGAGCGGGTGCGATCCCAGACGACCGGCGTCGCGCTCGAGACCGTCTGACCCGCGGCGAGGGTGGCGATCATGTCGCTGGGCTCGCTCTGGCAGTCCGTCGAACGCCACCAGACGTCGTCGCCGCTCGTGACCGCGAACACCTGAGTGGTCGTGCCGACGTTGAGCGTGCAGTCGATGTCGCCTTGATTGGTGAGGCGGATCGACAGCTGGGGGTTCTGGCCGGCGGCATAGGTGTCGGCATCCGACAGCGCCTCCACGAGGACCGCGCTCGCGACACAGGGCTTCGCCGCTGCGGCGGCGGCCGTGCCAGACGGAGTCGGCGTCGCGGCCTCCGTCGCCGTCGGCGTCGCGCTGGGGGTCGGCGTGCGTGTGGCGGTTGACGTGGGTGTCAAGCTGACGGATGCTGTCGGCTTCGGGCTCGACTCCGTGTCAGGTCCCCGGGCGAAACTCCGCCAGGGCTGAGCGATGAGCAGCCACGCCACCCCTGCCCCGATGGCGAGGATCGCCAGCAGCGCGACGAGCCGCCGGCGGCGGTACACCGCGGCGGACGGTCGGCGCTTGCGCGTCGGGGCTCGGGTCATGCATCAAGGCTAAGCGCGCCACCTGAATGCGCACCCCCGCAACGCCCCGTCAGAGCTGTTTGAGCATCCGGGTGTTGCCCAGCGTGTTGGGCTTCACGTGCGCGAGGTCGAGGAACTCCGCCACGCCCTCGTCAGGCGAGCGGATGAGCTGGGAGTAGACGTCAGGATCGACGACCTGCTCGCCGATGGGCGAGAAGCCGCGCCGCGTGAAGAAGTCCACCTCGAAGGTGAGGCAGAACAGCCGCGTCAACCCGAGGGTGCGAGCACTGACCTCGAGCGCCTCCACGATCCCGCGCCCGACCCCGTGGTGCAGCCACTCGTCGAGCACGATGAGGGTGCGCACCTCACCGAGATCCTCCCAGATGACGTGGAGCGCGCCGCAGCCGATGATCCGGCCCTGCTCGTCCTCGGCGACGATGAACTGCTGCACGGATTCGTACAGCACGACGATGTCCTTGCCCAGCAGGATCCGCCGCTGCACGAACGGCTCGAGCATCTCCCAGATCGGGCGTACGTCGGCCGTGCGTGCGGGGCGGACGTGGAAGCTCACGCCGTCCAGCGTATAGCGGGCCTTCCGTCCCGATGAGCCGGGACGCGCACGCCTGACGTGCAGACCCCCGCTACTTGCGGCGCTTGCCCTTCGCGTGCGAAGTCGTGTCGGTCGGGGTCTGGATGATCGCCGTCGACGAGCATGTGGAGGTGAACGACCAGGTGAGCTGCGAAGAGGYGGGCGAGGTTCCCTGCAAGGACCATCCCAGGCTGTAGCTGGAAGCGCCGGGGGCCGTGTAGACCATGGCGGTCGTCGCTGGGACGTCGGTGAAGTACATGTCGAAGAGGCCGTACACCGCCGAGAACGCGATCCTGTCGGCGCTCGTCGCTCCTGAGACAGTCGCTGTGACCTTGTCGCCCCCGTTGAGGAGCACCTCCGTCGAGTAGCTCGGTGCGGTCACCTTCAGACCATTCAAGGACCCGCAGGTGACGGCGGTCGTCGCTGCTGTCGCCGGCGGGGCGGCGATGCCCATCGCCAGCACCAGTCCCGCGGCCGCGCCGATGAGGCCGAGTTTTCTCGCGCGTTTGTACATACTGTTCCTCACTGTCGCAGTCGGGGGTGGTCGGGGCTCACTCTCGGCTGCACCGAGGTACAGCTCGTACCATCTGTATCGCATGTCGACGGCGTCAACACACCTGGGCTGCCTTCGGTTCACTGCCGAACCGCGGAAAACCGCCTGATCAGAGGCACAACATGAGAGAACTCTCACGCTGGCCGCGCTCCATCGCGCCCGACGAAGAGCGGATGCCGCAGCACCCGCTCTTCGTCTTGAGGGGCCCGTGCAGCGCCGCAGATGATCTGTCCTACGCGTTTGCGACGAGATCCGGCGTCGGGCCTGAGACCAATTCACTCACCGGTCACGCCGTGAGTCGGCGACCCATGTAGACGGCGGACGCGTCCCGCGTGAGCTCGACGAAACCGAGGCGGCCGTAGAAGCGGATGGCACCCACGTTGTCGACCCCGACGGCCAGGTGGATCCCCGGGATCGCCTGTCGGGCGAGATCCGTGAAGAGGTCGCGGATGAGCCTGCTTCCGAGCCCCCGGCCCTGCAGCCGCTCGAACAGATCGATGTGCAGGTGGGCGGGGAAGTCCGCGACGACGGACTCGGGTGCGATCTCCGGCGTGTGCAGGAGCTCCACGATCTCCTGATCTGCGGGTGACCGCGGGATGTGGAGCGGATGGTCGACGCGCAGGCCCGGCAGCCAGTGCTGCTCGACCCAGGCCTCGTGCGACCGGGTGTCGGGGGCGCAGAGGAGATAGCCCCCGACGCCGTCGTCATCGACGACGACGACGGCACGGGCGCCGGGGGCGACGAGATACGGTCCTGCGTACACGTGGCCGAGCAGCTCGGGAGACCGCGGCCTATTGTCGGGCGGTTCCGTCTCGTGGCAGATGCGGTAGACGGCGGGGAGGTCATCGAGTCGAGCGGCGCGTGTGAGCACGTCGACACGATAGCCGAACGAGCCGGAGCATCTTCGCCTCGCGACCACTTGTCGAGAAGTGGTCTAGTCCGCTCCGGCGCACGAGCCGCGCCCTTTGGTCTATTCCTCACCGCCCACCCCTCGACGGATCGCCGGGTATATCGAGGCAGGGAGGATTCGGTGCGGTCCACCCCTCGCCACCGCGAGTTCCGTCAAGTGGTCTAGTCCTGATTTGCAGATCGCCGACGAATGAGTTCTACTCTCCTGGTGCTTTCACCGTCGAAGACACGCACCCGCGATCTGCTCCGCGGGCGTCTGCGTGACCTGATCGCCGAGCTCGGCCCCGGGCGTCGGCTGCCGAGCGAGCGCGACCTCTCCGCGGAGTGGGGCGTCGCTCGCATGACGCTGCGCGCAGCTGTCGACGAGCTCGTCGTCGAGGGGCTCCTCGAGCGGCGGCACGGCTCGGGCACCTACATCGTCTTCAGCCCCGTCCTGCGCGTCATCGGCCTCACGTCGTTCACGCAAGACATGCGGTCGCGCGGCATCGAGCCGAGCAGCCGCATCCTCGACTTCCGCACGATCACCGCCGATGACGCCCTCGCGACCCGGCTGCGCATCGCCGTAGGGTCGCCCGTCTTCTGGATCTCGCGCCTGCGTCTCGGCAACGACGAACCCGTCGCGATCGAGAGCGTCTCCATCCCGGTGTCGTACGCCCCGCAGCTGACGCACGACGACCTGGCGGGTTCTCTCTACGCGGTCCTTGCGGCGCGGCACGGCCTCGTGGCGAGCGCCGCGAGCATGCGCATCGAGCCGATCCTCCCCGATTCCGCGAGCGCCGACCTCCTCGGCATCGGCGCCGAACAGGCGTGCCTGCGCGTTCGGATGGTCGACACGGATCGATCCGGACGCGTCGTGATGCTCGCGACGTGCCTCTACCGGGGCGACAAGTACCAGTTCCGCGCCGAGGTCAGCGGCGCCGCGGGCGAGGCCGACTCATGACGACGGATGCCGCAATCAGCATCCTCGCGGTGGACGGCGGTCAGTCGGCCATCCGCGTGCGGGATTCGGCCGGCGGCGGCGGCGTCGTTCCCGGTGTCAGCTGGCACGGCCCGCGTACCCTCCGGGCCACGGCCGCCGCGATCGCCGATGCGTGGCGGATCGCCGGGGCGAAGCCCGTCGACGTCGCCGTGCTCGGCCTCACGACGGTGCCCGACGACGAGGGCTGCGCGCACCTCGCGCGACTCCTGGCCGATGAGCTCGGCGCCGGCCGGGTCGTGGTGTGCGACGACGGCATCAGTTCGCACGCCGGCGCCTTCGCGGGCGGGTGGGGCGTCGCGCTCTCCGTCGGCACCGGCGTCGCGTGCGCAACGCGTGGGCCGGCGGACGCCGTTCCCGACCTGATGGGCGGGCACGGCTACCTCCTGGGGGACGAAGGCGGGGCGTACTGGATCGGGCGGGCGGGCATCGCGGCGGCTCTGCGCGCCGCCGACGGCCGCGGGCCGTCCACGCTGCTCGTCTCGGCCGCCGAGTCCCGTTTCGGCGCCGTGCGCGGCATCCCGATCCGCATCCACTCCTCCGAGCGCGCCGTCGACGAGATCGCGCACTTCGCTCCCGAGGTGCTCGCCGCCGCCCGCGCCGGCGATCCCGTGGCGACGGCGATCGTCGACGACGCCGTGGACGAGCTCGCCCTCGTCGCCCGCGCGGCGCGTCGGCACACGGGATCTCACGCCGCCACGCCGCTCGTCATCCTCGGGCGCCTCGGCGCCGAGCTCGATCAGCGGATCGTGGAGCGGCTGGCAGACGACCCCGGCGTGTTCGACACGAGGGCGCCGCTCGGCGACGCCCTCGACGGCGCGATGCTCCTCGCGCACTCCCCCGCCGACGACGGCATCCATGTCTGGACGAGAGGTTGACCATGCACGACAGACAGAGTTCGACCGACCCGGGGCGCTCCTACCTCGCGCGTGTCACAGCACTCCTCCAGGAGGTGCTCGACACTCAGTGGGATGCCATCGCGCTTGCGGCCGAAGCCGTCGCCGGGGCGCTGCAGAGCGGACGCGAGATCCACGCCTTCGGCTCGGGGCACTCGCACATGCTCGCCGAGGAGCTCTTCTACCGCGCCGGCGGGCTCGTCGACGTGCGGCCGATCCTCTTCGAGGCGCTCATGCTGCACGCGAACGCACCCCTCAGCACGCGCCTCGAGCGCCTCCCGGGCCTCGCGAGCGAGATCCTCGAAGACCACGGAGTGTTGCGCGGCGACGTCCTCCTCGTCTTCTCGAACTCCGGGCGCAATCAGGTGGCGACCGAGCTCGCGACCGCGGCGCGCGGCCGCGGGATCACAGTGATCGCGATCACGAGCCTCAGCCACTCTCGGGCCACGAGCCCGCGGGGCGGCTCGCTGCGGCTCTTCGAGATCGCCGACATCGTGATCGACAATCGCGGCGAGCTGGGAGATGCGGCCGTCGAAGTGCCGGGCTTCGACCGCCGCGTGGCTCCCACCTCGACCGCCGTCGGCGCCGCGATCGTCAACGCCATCGTCGCCCAGAGCGTCGGGCTCGTCGTCGCCGCCGGAGTCGAGCCGAGGGTCTTCGCGAGCAGCAACATCGATGCGGGCGACGCGATCAACAACACCCTGCTGGAGCGGCGGCCATGAGCAGCAACGTCGCCCCTGAACGAACGCAGGCGCCGGCCTTCGGCATCCGGGGCGTCGTCGAAGGCTTCTACGGAACCCCCTGGACGCAGGCAGACCGGCTGGAGATGATCCGCTTCATCGGCGCGCGCGGCATGAACCGCTTCGCGTACTCGCCCAAGGACGATCCTTACCTCCGCCGCGACTGGGCCCAGCCGTACGGCCCGGAAGCGCTCGCCGATCTCGCCGAGCTGGTCGCTGCGGGCGCGGAGGCGGGCGTCGAGCTCATCTACTGCCTCTCGCCGGGGCTCACGATCCGGTACTCCGACGGCGCCGACGCCGAGCGCGTGCTCGACAAGCTCCAGTCCGTCGCGGCACTCGGCATCCGTCATTTCGGCCTGCTCGTCGACGACGTCCCCGGCCGCCTGCAGCATGACGCCGACATCGCGCGCTACACGTCCCTCGCGCAGGGGCAGGCGACGCTCGCGAACCTCGTCTTCCGGGGCCTGCAGGCTCGCGTCCCCGGCGCGACGCTCATCGTGTGCCCCACCGAATACTGGGGCTACGGCGACGAGCCGTACATCGCCGAGCTCGGCCAGAGGCTCGACGCCGACATCGCGCTCTTCTGGACGGGGCGCGCGATCTGCTCCGCGACCCTCGACGCCGCGGATGCGCGTGTCTTCGCGGGCGCGACGAGGCGACGTCCCACCTACTGGGACAACTACCCGGTCAACGACGTCGCGATGGGGCACGAGCTGCACATCGGCCCCTACCGGGGTCGCGCCGCCGACCTGGCCGGCAATGCCGAGGGGGTCATCGCCAACGCCATGGAGCGCTTCGAGTCGTCGAAGATCGCGATCGCGACGATCGCCGACTACCTCGCGTCGCCCGCGGACTACGACGCCGAGAAGAGCTGGGATGCCGCGATCCGCGATGTCGCCGGGCGCGACGCGGCGGCCTACCGGGACTTCGCCGACAACTCCCGGTCCTCCTGCCTGACGCAGCTCGACGCGCCCGAAGCGACGTTCGCGCTCGAGGAGCACACCTTCGGGCTGCTCATCGGCGACACGGATCGCGCCGTGCGCACACTCGGCCCACTCGCCGACCGGCTCGCGGCATCCGCCCGACGACTGCTCGACGGTCCCGTCGAGAACGAGCGGCTCGTCGCCGAGAGCCGTCCCTGGATCGAAGCCTTCGCCGTCGGCGCCGCCGCGATGCAGGCCATCGCACGACTCACGGCCGACGGGCTGCTCGAGAGCGACGGGCCGCGCGTCCTCCGGCCGTTCCTCGACGACCTCCGCGCACGCCGCGTCCGCATCTTCGGCGACGTCCTCGACATGACCCTCGACGGCCTCTGCCGCACCCACGATCTCCCCCACCCGCACCCGCAGCCGCTCGTCGAAGAGCCGCTCCTCACCCAGAAAGAACAGCAGTGAACAGAAGACTTTCCCTCGTCACCGCGATGACCGCGACCGGGGTCGCGGTTCTCGCCCTCGCCGGTTGTGCCGGAACCGGCGCGGGCGCCGATGATCAGACTCTGCGGATCGCGATGGGTTCGCCCGGTGAGGCGCAGATCCGTGTGTGGGAGTCGGTCGCGGAGCAGTTCGAGGCGGCGAACGAGGGCTGGAAGGTGGATCTGAACTTCCAGGACGACGACATGTACCAGACCATCGGCCTGCCCAACCTGTTGAACGGGCGGAACGCGCCGGACGTCTATTTCGAGTGGGTCGGGAACCGGCTGCTCGACCGCGACGCGGACGGGTTCGTCGCCGACCTGTCCCCGTTCGTCGAGGACGGGCCGTTGACCGGGGTCCTGGACGAGGGCCAGTACGCCGCGGCCACGGTCGAAGACCGGATCCTGATGGTGCCGCACATCGCCGACGTGACGAACGTCCTCTGGTACAACACCGAGATCCTCGACGCCGCCGGCATCGAGGCGCCCACGTCGTGGGACGAGCTGCTCGACGCGTGCGACGCCCTCGCGGCGGACGGGATCGTTCCGATCGCGTCGGGCAACAAGGACCTCTGGGCCGCGGGCAACTGGCTCGCCCACCTCGTCTCCCGCGTCGTCGGCCACGAGGCGTACGACCAGGCGCTCAGCGGCGAGGCCGACTTCAGCGCACCGGCGTGGCAGGAGGCGTTCGGCTACGTCGAACAGCTCGCAGAGCACAAGTGCGTCAACGAGTCGGTCAACGCGATCGACGACAACGAGGGTGCGCAGCTGTTCTTCCAGGGCAAGGCCGCGATGCACGCGATCGGCTCGTGGCTGGTGAGCTGGGCGATCGACGAAGCCCCTGACCTCGACTTCGACTTCGTCAACCTGCCGGCGATGCCCGGAGAAGCCGACCCGGACAGCGTGATCGGTGTCGTCACCGGCTACGTCGTCAACGCCAAGAGCGACGACGACAAGCAGGAGAAGGCGGCCGAGTTCCTCGCGCTGCTCAGCTCCGCGGAGAACACCGACGCCTTCATCGAGGCCGAAGCCGTTCCCGTCACCGCGACCGCGTCCGCGACGATCGACGAGCGCACCATCCGCCTCAACTCGCTCCTCTCCGAGTCGGCCGTCGTGATCAGCCCGCCCGACACCGGCTACGACCTGGACGTCGCCGACGCGTTCTACCGGAGCCTCGCCGAGGTCCTCGGCGGTCGCACGACCGCAGACGACGCCGTCGCCCAACTACAGGACCAGCTCACCAAGTAAGCCCCGCGCGGGACCGAGGCCACCGTTTCGGTCCCGCACTGGCACGACCGGAGGATGCCATGAGAGCGCACCGACCTCTCGCCCCGTATCTGTTCATCGCACCCGCGCTCACCGTGTTCGGGTTCGCGGTGCTCATGCCGTTCGTCTTCACGGGCGCCTACAGCCTCACCGACTGGGACGGCTACAGCGACGCCGTCTTCGTCGGCGTCGACAACTACGTACAGGCCCTGGGCGACACCGTCTTCCAGCAGTCGTTCGTCAACGTCGTCGTCTACATCCTCGTGACCCTCGTCGTCGAGGTGCTGCTGGGTCTCGTGCTCGCCGGGATCGCGATCTCGGTCAAGCGCGGATCACTGTGGTTCCGCGTCGCGATCTTCACCCCCGTCATGCTCCCCATGGTCGTCGTCGCGGTCCTGTGGTCCTTCGTCTACAACCCCGACTTCGGCCTCGTCAACGGCGCCCTCCGCGCGTTCGGCCTCGAGGACTGGACACGCGTCTGGCTCGGCGACGAGCAGACCGCGCTCCTCGCGATCTGCGTCGTCTCCGGCTGGGTCTACGCCGGCTTCTACATGACGATCTTCTTCGCCGCGCTCCGCCAGGTCCCGACCGAGGTCGTCGAGGCCGCACGCCTGGACGGAGCGAACGAGAGCACCATCTTCTGGCGCGTGCGGGTGCCGATCATCCGCACCTCGATCGAAGTCGCGATCCTCCTCTGCGTCACCGGCGGGTTCCAGTCGTTCGACCTCTTCTACGTCCTCACCAACGGCGGCCCCTACCACTCCACCGAGATCCCCACCACATACCTCGTGCAATCCGTCTTCCACACCGGGCAAGTCGGCTACGGCTCCGCGATGGCCGTCGTCCTCACCGCCGTCGTCGTCGCGATCGGCCTCATCGCCACCGCCCTCCGCCGACGCGGCGACCGCGACGAACGGTCCGCACGCACATCCGCGCGCACCGCCGCCCGCAACGCCGCGCGCACCGCGACCCCGCAGCCCACACCGACACAGAACACAGCATCCCTCCCCACCGAAAAGGAACTGGTCCGATGACCGCGAGCATCCGCCTCGGCCGCGGCATCGTCTACCTCGGCCTCGCCCTCCTGGCACTCGTCTTCTTCATCCCGCTCGTATGGATGGTGCTCTCCAGCTTCAAAAGCAACGCCGAGATCTTCACCACCCCGTTCTCACTGCCCACCGGATTCGACTTCACGATCTGGGCGCAAGCATGGGAAATCGGCAACATCGGCCGCTACGCCCTCAACAGCGCCATCGTCACATCCGTCTCAGTACTCGCGATCCTCGTGCTCTCATCCGCCGCAGCCTTCGCATTCAGCCGCTACCGCTTCCGCGGCGCGAAACTCCTGCTCGGCCTGCTCTCACTCGGCCTGATCCTGCCCCTGCAGTCGTACTTCATCGCGCAGAGCACCATCTTCACCAACCTCGGCCTCACCGACACCTACTGGGCACTCATCATCCCCTACACCGCCATGGGCCTGCCCCTGGCGACCTACCTCCTCAAAGTGTTCCTCGACGCGATCCCCGAAGAACTCTTCGAAGCCGCCCGCATCGACGGCGCCGCAGACTTCCGCATCTTCCGCATGATCGCGATGCCCCTCCTCCGGCCCGGCCTCGCCACCGTCGCCGTCTTCTCCGCCCTGTCCTGCTGGAACGAATTCCTCCTCGCCCTGCTCTACATCCAGGACGACGAACTCAAAACCATCCCCACCGGCCTCCTCGCCTTCTCCAGCCGCTACGTCACCGACTACAGCCTGCTCTTCTCCGCACTCTCCATCGTCACCATCCCGATGATCATCATCTACATCGCCTTCAACAAACAGATCACCGAAGGACTCACCGCCGGCAGCATCAAATAACCCCCCACACACCACGAAGAGCGGATGCAACAGCATCCGCTCTCCGTCGTTGAAGGGCCCTTGCAGCGCCCCGATGATCTGTCCTACGCGTTGGCCGCGAGATCCGGAGTCGAGGAGATCTCGCCGTTCGACACGACGCCGACCGCGACCTTCTCGCCGCGCGGCGCGTTCTCGAAGAGGAACTCGCCGTTCGCCGCGTCGACCGTGATGTGGTCGCCCGATGCCAGCTGGCCGTGCAGGATGCGCTCACTGAGGCGGTCCTCGACCTCGTGCTGCATCGCGCGGCGCAGAGGCCGGGCGCCCAACGCGGGGTCGAACCCGATCTCGATGAGGCGCTCCTTGGCGGCGAGCGTCAGCTCGATCGTCATGTCACGGTCGAGCAGCCGCTCGCCGAGGCGCTTCGTGAAGAGGTCGACGATCTGGATCAGCTCGGGCTTGGACAGCTGCGGGAAGACGATGATGTCGTCGACGCGGTTGAGGAACTCGGGCTTGAAGTGCCGCTTGAGCTCTTCCTGCACCTTGCCCTTCATCCGGTCGTACGACGTCGCGGTGTCGCCCTCGACCTGGAACCCGACCGGACCCCCCGCGATGTCGCGGGCACCCAGGTTGGTGGTCATGATGATGACCGTGTTCTTGAAGTCGATCATGCGGCCCTGGCCGTCGGTCAGGCGTCCTTCCTCCAGGATCTGGAGGAGCGAGTTGAAGATGTCGGGGTGCGCCTTCTCGATCTCATCGAAGAGCACGACCGAGAACGGCTTGCGCCGCACCTTCTCAGTGAGCTGACCGCCCTCTTCGAACCCGACGAATCCCGGAGGGGCACCGAACAGGCGCGAGACCGTGTGCTTCTCACCGAACTCCGACATGTCGAGCGAGATCAGCGCAGCCTCGTCGTCGAAGAGGAACTCTGCGAGCGCCTTGGCGAGCTCGGTCTTTCCGACGCCGGTGGGGCCGGCGAAGATGAAGGAGCCGTTGGGGCGCTTGGGGTCCTTGAGCCCGGCACGCTGACGGCGGATCGTCTTGGAGAGCGCGGCGATCGCCTCTTCCTGGCCGATGACGCGCTGGTGCAGCGCCTTCTCCATGAAGACGAGACGGCTGGACTCCTCCTCGGTGAGCTTGAAGACCGGGATGCCGGTGGCCTGGGCGAGCACCTCGGCGATCAGGCCCTCGTCGACGACCGCGTGCGACGCGACGTCGCCGCTGCGCCACTGCTTCTCGAGGCGCAGGCGCTCGGCGAGGAGGGACTTCTCCTCGTCGCGCAGCGATGCGGCCTTCTCGAAGTCCTGGTCTTCGCTGGCCTGCTCCTTGTCTTCGCGGACCTTCGCGATGCGCTCGTCGAACTCGCGCAGCTCGGGCGGCGACGACAGGATCGACAGACGCAGGCGGGCGCCGGCCTCGTCGATCAGGTCGATGGCCTTGTCGGGCAGGAAGCGGTCCGAGATGTACCGGTCGGCGAGGTTCGCGGCGGCGACGATCGCGCCGTCCGTGATCTGCACCTTGTGGTGCGCTTCGTAGCGGTCGCGCAGCCCCTTCAGGATGTTGATCGCGTGAGGCAGGCTCGGCTCGGCGACCTGGATCGGCTGGAAGCGGCGCTCGAGCGCAGCATCCTTCTCGAAGTGCTTGCGGTACTCGTCGAGCGTGGTCGCACCGATCGTCTGCAGCTCTCCGCGGGCGAGGAGCGGCTTCAGGATCGACGCCGCGTCGATCGCGCCCTCAGCGGCACCTGCACCCACCAGCGTGTGGATCTCGTCGATGAAGACGATGATGTCGCCGCGCGTGCGGATCTCCTTGGTGACCTTCTTGAGGCGCTCTTCGAAGTCACCGCGGTAGCGCGAGCCGGCGATGAGCGAGCCGAGGTCGAGCGAGTAGAGCTGCTTGTCCTTCAGCGTCTCGGGGACGTCGTTCTTGACGATCGCCTGGGCCAGGCCCTCGACGACGGCCGTCTTGCCGACACCGGGCTCGCCGATCAGGACGGGGTTGTTCTTCGAGCGGCGGGAGAGGATCTGCATGACCCGCTCGATCTCCTTCTCGCGCCCGATCACCGGGTCGAGCTTGTTCTCGCGGGCAGCCTGAGTGAGGTTGCGGCCGAACTGGTCGAGCACCTGCGAGCCGCCCTGGGCGCCCTGCTGCGGGTTGTCGTGCGCGGCGCCCGAGACGGCAGCCGGCTCCTTGCCCTGGTAGCCCGACAGCAGCTGGATGACCTGCTGGCGCACCTTGTTCAGGTCGGCGCCGAGCTTGACGAGCACCTGCGCGGCGACCCCCTCGCCCTCGCGGATGAGGCCCAGCAGGATGTGCTCCGTGCCGATGTAGTTGTGGCCCAGCTGCAGCGCCTCGCGCAGAGACAGCTCGAGCACCTTCTTGGCACGCGGCGTGAACGGGATGTGCCCCGTGGGCTGCTGCTGGCCCTGGCCGATGATGTCCTGCACCTGCTCGCGCACAGCGTCCAGCGAGATCCCGAGTGACTCGAGTGCCTTCGCAGCGACGCCCTCACCCTCATGGATCAGGCCGAGCAGGATGTGCTCCGTGCCGATGTAGTTGTGGTTGAGCATCTTCGCCTCTTCTTGGGCGAGGACGACCACGCGTCGGGCGCGATCCGTGAATCTCTCGAACATCGTTCTTCCTCCGGGCGTTCGTGTGCGGATGCACTCCGGGCGTCTAACAACGAGGGTAACGAGCGACCGGATGCCGCACGCCGGTGTTCGCCATGGGCATAGCGCTGCMCGGGCCTTGCGTGACGGCATCCTCCGGCCCTATCGTTTCTCGATAACAACGATTATCGATAAGGATGACCATGTTCGCTGGGATCGCCGGGTGGCTGCTCCTCCTCCTGCTTCTGCTCATCGCCCTCGTCGTCGTCGCCATCGTGGTGTGGCGGAAGAAGCGGGCCGCGGCACCCGACGATCCGACACCGGTGGTGAGCTGGACCCTGGGCCTCGCCGCGTTCTACGCCGGCCTGTGCGTGATCGGTGCGGTCGTCGGTGTGGTGAGTACATTGATGAGCCCTGCCGTGACGATGAGCGTGCCCGTTCAGGAGTACTGGCCGCTCCCCCTGCCCGGTCTCACGGTCACGGGCGGACCAACCGCTCAAGTGCTCGATGGCGGGTTCACCACCGCTGAGCTCGCGCTCGAGAATCTCAGTCCGACCACGCGCATGCTCTGGGCGAGCGGCCAGCTGCTGACCGGCCTCGTGCCCGCCGCAATCGCCGGGCTGATCGCCCTCGCCTGCTTCGAGCTGCTGCGCGGTGCCGCCTTCGCTCCGGTTGTGGCACGCGCCGCCATGATCACCGCCGTCGTTGTGCTCGTCGGCGGCCTCGGCGCACAGGTCCTGTGCGACGTCGCGGGGTCGATGGCATCCAGCGAAGCGCTCCGCATCACCGCCGCGGATTACACCGGCTACCCCGACGACTTCGACATCACGGCGTTCCTGCCGCAGCCTGCCCTCACGGTGTCCGTGGAGTTCTGGCCGATCGGCGCGGCGCTCGGCTTCGCCGCCCTCGCCGCCGTCTTCCGCTTCGGAACCCGGCTGCAGCGCGAGACCGACCTCCTCGTATGACCCCTCCCGACGATGACGGCCCATCCGGCATCCATTGCCGCCTCGACGAACTCCTGCTGGAGCGGGGCATGACGCTGACTCGCCTCTCTGAGCTCGTCGGCGTCTCGATCGTGAACCTGTCGATCCTCAAGAACGACAGGGCGCGCGCCATCCGCTATTCGACGCTCTCGGCGATCTGCGCGGCACTGGACTGCGAGGTCGGCGAACTGCTGGTGCGAGGGGACTAGCCTCGGCGGTGCTTGTCGTCGCGTGCCGCACATCGGAGGGAGGGCATTTCATCGGTCGATCAGCCGGGATTCCTCCGACGAACGCCGCGATCCCCGACGGCTGGCGGGGTCAGGCGCTGACGCCGTAGATGGGGATGGCGACGTTGTCGAATTCCCCGCCCGTGAGGATCGCCTGCACGTCGGGCACGCCGCTCAGCCCGTTCACCGCGGTGACCTCCCCGCGAGGGACCATGTCCATGGTGCAGACCTGGTTCTCAGGAGGGGTGTCGTAGGTGACCGTGAGCTGGGCGGGGCCGGTGGCCGCGACATCCGAGATCACCGGCACGCACGTCGACGATCCCCACGTGAGGACGATGAACTGACCCTGGACCGTCGCCCATCCGGCGCTCGGCAGATAGTCCGTCTCACCGCCCGGCGTCAGCCCGGCGACTCCGGGCAGGTCCACCTCGCCGAAGTAGTTCTCCCGCGAGACCGAGATCGGGAGCGACTGCGCGGGGTCGACGTCCTCGGGCACGTCGACGAGCGTGACGCGAGGCACGAGGTCGGCGGTGCAGGGCTCGTCGCCGGCGTCCTCGACCAGCGTCACTTCGAGCACCCCGTCCACCAGTTCGGCATCTTCAGCCTGTGGCACGCACGTGGAGCTTCCGAGCGTCACCAGCCCGATCAGCCTGCCGCCGTCGAGCCAGGCCGCGCCCAGGTCGGGGTCGGGAGTGATCGCCTCGGTGGGCTCGGTCGACTGGGTCGGCGCGGGGGCGTTGGCCCCGGACGACGCGCAGCCGCCGAGGAGCAGCGCCGCAGCGGCCAGTGCGCCGAGTCCGGCGAGCGAGGAACGTCTCATGGGTCTTGCCTTTCGACGACGGATGCGACGGTGCCTCCACCGAGCCGCAGGACCATCATTGCGCGCCGCGGTCGTGGTTGGGAGCCCACGCGAGGTCCGCCGCGTGTCGGCCGAGCCGACCGGTGACTCGGCGCGTTGCAGGTTCTCGCCCGCTGACCGGTGACCGGTGACCATCACCATGGAGCCCCGCAGCAGCTGGGTACACTCGCGTTGTGACCCGGGACCTCCCGCCCCCCGAATTCGGAGTGCCGACCAGACCCCGGTCTCCTGTCGTCGTGAACTGCCGGTTCCTGACGCGCCCCGTGACGGGCGTGGAGCGATTCGCAGAGGAGCTCACCACCGGGCTGGTGAACCTCCGGGACGACATTCTTCTCGTCGCACCCGCAGGCGACCTGCGACGAAACGAGATCGGCGGACAACCGGTGCATCGGGTAGGCCGGCTGCGCGGGCACCTGTGGGAGCAGAGCGAGCTCCCGCGCTTCGCCCGCCGTCAGGGCAATGCCATGATGCTCAACCTGGCAAATACGGGCCCCGCGTTCTCACACCGACAGATAGTCGCGATCCACGACATCAACCATCGACGCAATCCCGCCAGCTTCTCGTGGCGCTTCCGCACCCTCTACCGGGTCCTGACACCTCTGCTCATTCGCAACGCCGCCGCACTGGTGACCGTCTCCCAGTTCTCGAAACAGGAGATCGCCGCCTACTACGGCCGCGCAGACGGGGTCTTCATCATCCCCAACGCGGTCGGCGACTGGGTGCGCCTCCCAGGGCAGAAGCCGGCACGTGCCGTGGATGACGAGTTCTTCCTCCTGGTGGGCTCRCCGAGTGCCCACAAGAACATCGGGGCCGCGCTCACGGGGTTCCGGACGTATCGATCATCGGGCGGCAGAGTCGGCCTGGTCCTGGCGGGGGCGGCCCACGCTTCGCTCACCGCCACGACCGCTGATGCCGTGGATGGCGTCCAGAGCATCGGCCGGGTGACAGATGAAGAGCTCGCCTGGCTCTATCAGCACTGCAAGGCGTTTCTGTTTCCGTCGACATACGAGGGGTTCGGAATCCCGCCGATTGAGGCTCAAGCCGTCGGAGCGCCGGTGCTGGCATCCGATATCCCCGCTCTTCGCGAAGTGCTGAACCGGGAAAGCGCGCTGTGGTTCGCCCCCGAGGAGCCCACCCAGATCGCTCGCGCCCTGGCGATCGTCGGCGACGATCCGGCGCGTATGGCGCAGCTGTCCGAGGAAGGGCGACGCAACGCGGACCGGTTCTCTTGGCAGGACTCAGCGAGCGCCCTTTCGGAGCTCATCGACCGCCTGAGCATCCGCCAATGAGAGGGTCGGTGACCGCGGCCCCGAACCTCGACGTCCTCGCGCGGACCGACGCATGGGACGAAGGGCGTTGCCGATTCAGAGCCCAGCAATGCGATGGACGGTCGCGTCCCAGGTGAACTCCCGCGCGCGAGCACTGCCGTCGTCGCTCAGACTCCGCCAGAGCTGGTGATCCGTCGCGAGCGCGCGCAAGTCGTCTGCCAAGCCGGTTGCATCGCCCTTGTGATGCACACGTCCGATCCCATTGATGACCTCGAGCGGTCCAGGTGCATCCGACACCGCGACCGGCGTTCCAGAAGCGAGCGCCTCAAGAACGACCAGCCCGAATGGCTCGTCGAAGAGGGACGGAACAGACACCACGCCGGCGCGTCCGAAGATGTCTGCGACCTGAGAGCTGGACACCCAGCCCGTGAACTCGACAGGTGAGCGCATCCGGTCCGAAGCGTCACGGAGCTGACGTTCGTACTCGCCCATGCCGCCGTGGCCGTAGTTGGATGACCCGACGATGGTCACCTTCACTCGGGGAGCACCAGGCTGGTTCTCCAGCTCTCGGACCGCCTCAAGAAGGACATGAGGTCCCTTCTCCGGGCTCAGATTGCCAGCGAAGACGATCTCGAACTCCGCCGGCATCGTCCGCGGTGGGCGGAAGAAGCGAGGGTCGACGCCGTTCGGGACCACGGTCAGGCGTGGGTCGGACTTGCCGAGGCGACGTTCCGTACTCACGCGAAGATGGTCCGCGCAGAAGATCACGCGGTCGCACATGTCGACCAGCCTCGACAGCTCGCGGCGGCCATACGAGCGCGACACACCGTTGTGCACATAGAGGCACAGCTCGCTTCTCTCCCTGAGCTTCTGCCATCGCGGCAGGGTGGCGGCTGCATAGTGCCCCTCGTACAACAGCACGATGTCCGTCGGGTTGGCCTCGAGAGCATCCACGGCGGGATCGTACAAGCGCCCGTAGAAAGGGCGAGTGAAACCCGCAGCGCCGGCGAGCACGTCGACCGCGAGCTCGCGTTTGGTGAACCATTGCCGGGGGCAGTTGCGCGTGTAGTCAACATGACGCTGTTCGATCTCCGGCACTGATATTCCACGGTTGTCGCTCAACACGATCGTGGAATGTCCTCCGACTGAGGAGTATGCGCGCCCCAGTTGACGAGCGACGCCTATGAGCGTGCTTGAAGGAGTGGAAAACGCCATCGGGACGTGGGCGATTGTGGGCAGGTTCTGCGGGAGTTCGGGGCCCGGTCCATTGCCAGCAGACTCGCGGCTCACCATCACGTCCTACAGCTTACGCAGGGGCCAGAAGGGCCCTTTGCTACCGGGTGACGGAGCTTTCGCTAGCCGCGGGCCTCGCTGCCAGGGGATGGAAGCAGCCGGGAGGGGTCTTCTGCCGCGGCGAGATATGCGTCCATGTCAGGTCGGGGCATCCCGAAAAGCGGGCCGGCCAACCGCGCGAGTGCGCCGACCTCCTCCTGCACCATCTGCAGATACGCCGCCTCCCCAAGCCCTTGGGGGTCGATGATGTCGTCCGCGGCCTCGCTCACCGGAGCGGCTCGGAGGTCCGCCAGCCGCTGGACGACGCGCCGCAAGTCGCCAGGGGATGCCGGTGCTGTCGCCTCAAGACCTTCGGCGATCCGACCCGCTTCGCGGATGGTGAAGGTCTTCCGCAGAGCGGAAGGCGCTCGATGGAGGACCTTCTCCCGCTGACGACGGGTCGCGACGAGCACAAGATCTGCGCCCGCAAGGAGCCGATCGTCGACCTGGGCGGCCCTGTGGGTCGAGCCATCGGCGCCAAGCGCACGCGCCATCGCCAGAACCCGGTCTCCCATAGGGGCACCGACCGGCGCCGCGAAGCCGGCGCTGGCAACCGATACCTCCTCGGCCAGGTCGTCGCTGAGGTACCAGCCCGCCCACCGACGCAGAAGCGATGCCGCCAGGGCGGAACGGTGCACATTGCCTGTGCACAGAGTCACCACCGCGAACCCGTCCTTCATTCCCGCTTCGCGATCAGCGGCGGGAAGACGGAGAACACTGCGGACACTTCTCGATCCTACGATCGGCACCGCTCGTTCGCGCCGGTTCTGCTGCAACCACCAAGATGGATCACAGGAACCGAACCTTGGGGAGGGAGCCGTGCGCGTTCTGCGCATCTCGCACAGTTCGACCGTGCCTGCATGGCGCGGGCGGGAGCGCGCCCTTCGAGCGCTGGGACACGATGTGACGCTCCTTGCGGCGCGGCACGGGGATGCCGGAGGTGCGGAGGTGACTCTGACCGCGGACGAAGAACCCCAGACCATTCCCGTCGACACCTGGGGCCGGCACCCTGCCCTCTTCCTTTACGCCCCCGTGCCCCTGTGGCGGGTGCTCGGCGAGCGGTGGGACGTCGTCGACATCCATGAGGAGCCGTTCTCGCTGGCAACGGCAGAGGTGCGGCTGCTCAAGGCGCTCCGCCGGAACTCCGCCCCCTACGTGCTCTACACCGCGCAGAACCTGCGAAAGAGCTACCCGATTCCCTTCCGCTGGCTGGAGCGGTCTGCTCTCCGCAACGCCGCAGGGATCTCTGCGTGCAACACCGAGGCCGCTCGGATCACCCAGTCCAAGGGCTTTCCGGGGCGGGCACGCGTCATTCCGCTTGGAGTCGATGACGTCGATGAGGCCCCCGCGCACGCCGAGCGTGCGCGTGGGGGGAACTCTCACGCGCAGATCACGGTGGGGTTCATCGGGCGCCTCGTCCCCGAAAAGGGGATCGAGGTGCTCATGGATGCTGTCGCCCGGTCACCGCAGCTGGCGCTCCGCATCGCCGGCGCGGGGCCACTTGAGGACGGGCTTGCCGAGCGGGCTGAGGCATACGGCATCTCGGCGCGCTTCGAGTTCGTCGGCACGATTTCTCCCGATTCCGTCGGCGCCTTCTACCGAGGGGTGGACGTTCTCGCTGTTCCCTCGCTTGCCACCGCGCGCTGGACCGAGCAGTTCGGTCGCGTCGCCGTCGAGGCCATGGCGTTCGGGACGCCGGTGGTCTCCAGCGACGCGGGATCGCTCCCCGACGTGGTGGGCGGAGCGGGAATCGTCGTGCCGCAGGGTGATGCAGCGACACTGTCCGACGCACTCCTCGCTGCCGGCGGTCCGCGCCATGGCGACCTGCGTCTCGCGGGCTTCGCCCGGGCCGCGGAGTGCTCTTGGGAGGCGGTGGGTCGCCAGTACGTCGATCTCTACCGCAGTGCGACGATGACAGCATCCGTCCCTTCTGATGTCGACGTCGAAGTGATCGTCGTCGCCTACGGGGCCCCGCAACTGCTGCGCGCGGCCCTCGCGCCCGTGGCCGGCATGCACGTCACCGTCGTCGACAATTCCTCCCTCCCCGAGATCGCGGCCGTATGCGCGGAGGCGGGGGTGCGATACATCGACTCCGGCGGAAACCTCGGCTTCGGATCTGCGGTGAATCTTGCCCTCGCGGACCGGCTCCTGCCCACCGCCGACGTGCTGCTGCTCAATCCGGATGCGCGCATCGAGCGCGAGCAGGTGGATGAGCTGCACCGCGCGCTGCGTTCTGCGCCCGATCTCGCCAGCGTCGGCCCGGAGCAGGCCGACGAGAACGGACGCCGCGCTCAAGTCGAGTGGATCTTCCCCTCCCCTTTTCACGCGTGGCTGGAGGCTCTGGGCCTGGGAAGGCTCCAAGGCTCTGCGCGCTTCGTGATCGGCTCCATCCTGATGCTGCGAGCAGAGGCTCTGGACCAGGTCGGGGGCTTCGACGAGCGGTTCTTCCTCTATTCCGAGGAGACCGACTGGGCCTTCCGCGCCCACTTGCTCGGATGGCGCCACTCCGTCGCCCACGGTGTTGAGGGTGTGCACGCCGGCGCCGGTACGAGCCGAGACGATCGCCTGAGGGACGCCCATTTCCACGCCTCTCAAGAGCGCTACTTCCGGAAGCACTTCGGCCGGACGGGCTGGCAGATGGCACGAGCGGCTGTCTGGGGCGGGGCGATGGTGCGCGCGTTCGTGCTCACCGGCGAGCGCGGCCGAGCAGCCCGGCGCCGCGCCGCGCTCTATCGAATCGGGCCCGTGCGAGTCGAACGGCGACTCTCGCGGAGGGCACCCTGATGCGAATCGTTCAGATCGTGCCCTACCTGGGCCCCGGCACGGGTGTCACGGGCGTCGCATGGAACCTGGACCGGGAGTTTCGGGCACTCGGCCACACGGTCGAGTCGTTCACCTTCGACACCGCCCGCGAAGGGCGCCCCTTCCACTATCCGACGACGGGTATCAGAGGCCGTCTGGCCCGGATGCAGCGGATCGCATGGTTCCGCTTCGAGGGCACCCGGCGAGCGCGACGCTACCTGGCTGCACGTCCCGATGCGATCTCGATCTGCCACAGCGAAGCCCTGGCCGGCGACATCTTCGTGGACCACGGGAGCATGGTCCGAGCGATGCGGGCGGCGGGCCACCCTGTCTGGCGCATACTGGCCAACCCCATCCAGTCGTTGAGCTACCTGCACGAACGAGCCCGGTTCCGCGGCCGCGCGCATCGCACGATCGTCACCCTGACCGGCGGCGGGCGGGCCGACCTCGTCCGCTTGTACGGACGAGTCCAGGCACCTGTGGTGACCATCCCGACTGGGGTCGACACGGATCGATTCAGACCTCCGGCGGAAGAAGAGCGCGCGCGCCTCCGCAGGCAATACCACCTCGACGACGAGGACCGCGTGGCATTGTTCGTCGGCCATGACCTGCCGGGCAAGGGGATCCACCACGCGGTCGCCGCTCTGGTGCATGCCCCGACCGTCATGCTACTGGTCGTCGGCGGGGTGGCGGCGACGGTGGATGCGGCGCGAGCGTTGGCGGAGAGCCTGGGGGTGTCCGAGCGGGTGCTGTTCGTCGGCCCCCGGCCGGATGTCGACCACTTCTTCGCGTTGGCGGACATGTTCGTGTTCCCCAGCGGATACGAGGCCTACGGTCTCGTCGTGCTCGAGGCGCTCGCGAGCGGTCTTCCTGTCATCGCCACCCGCGTCGGCTGTGCACCCGATGTCGTCGTAGACGGGGTGAACGGCTTTCTGGTCGAGCAGGATGCCGCTGACATCGGCGAGCGGATGGAGACGCTCGCTGCGGCCGACCTGGACGCGTGGCGGCCGCGCGCGCGGGCGAGCGTGGCGGACCGAACCTGGCGACACGTCGCCGTGAAGTATCTCGAACTCGCCGAGAAGGTCGCAGCCGCCCGGGCCGCCGAGAGCGCTGCGGCATGACCGGGCCACTCCGCATCCTTCATGCCATCAGCTCCGACCGGTTCGCCGGGGTCGAACAATTCGTGCGCCGTCTGGCGATCCGACAGGCCCAGGACGGTCACGCTGTAACGGTTTTCGGCGGAGCCGCCGAGCACATGGCGGTCTCGCTGGGCGACGCCGGCGTTCGCTGGGGGGCTGCCAACTCGACCATCGCGGTGCTGGGAGCCGTGCGAGCGCACCTTCCCACGACGGACGTCGTGAACAGTCACATGACCGATGCCGACGTCGCGTCAGTCGGCGCTCGCAAGACCTCCCGGCACAGCGTGCCTGTCGTGGCGACCAGGCACTTCGCCCAGCAACGTGGAACAAAGGGGCCGGGCATCCTGTATCGGACGCTCGAACGCCATATCGACGCGGAGATCTCGGTGAGCCGAACCGTCGCTGATCGCGCCGGTGTCGCCTCGACGGTCATTCATCCCGGCCTCGAGCCCCGCGCCCTTCCAGACCCGGACGCCCGCCGCCGCACGGTGCTCGTCGCGCAGCGACTGCAGGAGGAGAAGCGCACCGACATCGCTGTCCGCGCCTTCGCCGCCTCGCATATCTGGCGGTCGGGGTGGGAACTGGAAGTCGCGGGGAGCGGTCCGGAGCACGACCATCTGGTGTTGTTGGCGGCTGAACTCGGAGTCGCGGAGCACGTGCGATTCCTCGGGTTCCGCAGCGACGTCGAGTCTCTGATGGACCAGGCGGGGATGCTCTTCGCGAGCGCACCGTTCGAGCACTTCGGCCTGACGGTCCTCGAAGCGATGGCAGCTGGCCTCCCGGTTGTCGCCACGGCCGCGGCGGGTCACGTCGAGATGCTGGGCGAGTTCGACGACCGTGCCCTCTTCACTCCCGGCGATGTCGAAGGCGGTGCCGCTCGGCTGCGAGCGCTTGCTGGTGACCCACACGCGCGAGCCATGCTGGGGATCGCCGAGCACGAGCGACAGGTCGTCGCCTTCTCAGCGCGCAGGCAGGCCGACGCGACCGACGCGGTGTACCGTCGAGCGATCGACACAAGGGGACGGCGCCGATGACAGATCTCGTCGTCGCCTCGTTGGAGCGATGGGACTCGGTCTGGCGGCGCAATCAACACCTTCTCGACGGTCTGCTCCGAGCGGACCCGCGATTGCGCATCCTCTTCGTCGAACCGGCGGCGGACCCGCTGCACGATCTGAGCACCAGGCGACGACCGCAGGCCCCGAGGGGGGCGCGAAGGGTCGGAGACACGGGTCGCCTCTGGACGCTCCGCCCGGTCAAGCTTCTGCCCCGCCGCATCGACGCCCGTGCGGACAGCAGGATGGCGCGGGGAGTAGTCGCGGCAGCCCAGCGCCTCGGCTTCACGCACCCGGCGCTCTGGATCAACGACCCAGGGTCTGCCGAACTCGTCCAGATCACCGGCTGGCCGGCACTCTATGACATCACCGACGATTGGCTCGCCGCGGATCGCACCGCCTTCGAGTTGGAGAGACTCGCACGGAATGAGCGGCTGCTGCTGGAACGCGCAGCCGAGGTGGTCGTCTGCTCCCCCGAGTTGCTGAGGCGAAAGTCCCCGCTGCGACCGGTGGAGCGGCATCCGCTGGTCCTCATCCCCAACGCGGTCGACGTGTCGTCCTATCGTCACCCTCGCCCGCGTCCGGATGACCTGCCAGCGGGACGGACAGTCGTGTACGCCGGCACACTGCACGCGGATCGGTTCGATATCGGGCTCACCGCCCAAACCGCCCGAGAGCTGGCGGGTGTGGCGACGGTCGTGCTCCTCGGGCCCAACGCACTGACCCCGAGCGCGGTGGAGTCGCTCGTCAGTTCTGGTGTGGTCCTTCTCGGCTCGCGAGCGCCCGACGAGCTCATCGGATACCTGCAGCATGCTGACGCCCTCGTGGTCCCCCACATCGTGGATGCGTTCACCGACAGCCTCGACCCCATCAAGCTCTACGAGTATCAGGCCGTCGGCCGCCGAGTCGTCTCGACGCCGGTCGCAGGCTTCCGCGATGCCGACGATGACCGCATCGCCGTCGCGAACCGCGGGGAGTTTCCGGATGCAGTGAGGGCGGCGGTTTCGGCATCGACGCCATTTCCTGCGGGAGCGGACCGAGCAGTCCCCGACTGGATCACGCGCGTCATGGCGATGCGGGATGTGCTGAGCAGACTCGGGACGCCCTGACCCAGGGCTTCCATGTCTCGCAGGTCACGTCTCGGCGGCCAAGTTTTCGCGACGAGGACGTTCGCCGTGGAGACTTTCGTAGATGTCATCGACCAGGCGCATGACCCCCAGGTCTCCTGTTACCGGGCCGGCTGCCAGCATCCCGTCAGCGCCGAGCAGGACCGCAGTGGGTGTGCCCTCGTATCCGATCGATTGCCCGACGTAGTCCCCGACATCGTGAAGCGACTGGGGCTCGGCCCACTCCGTCCAGGCGCTCAGGTTGGCGACCTCCGCGAGGAGCAGCCGCACGTCGACCTCCGGCAGCAGTTCGCGCCACTCCTCCCGTTTCGCCACGACGCTTTCGCACGGGCCGCACATGGATGAGACGGCAAGGAGGAGGATCGGCTTGCGCGCTGCCAGGGCGCGCAGGTTGACGACGGCGCCGTCCGCCTGAGTGACCGGGACCGCGGGGGTGCGGGTACGGATGTAGTCCAGCTCGTCATCACCCGTAGAGGAGCTCGGTGCGGTCACGGGTGGGGAGTCGGCCGCGGGTGTTCCCTCGGGCCAGAGGACAAGAGCGGTCGTCACGGCGGCGATCGCGAGCGCGACCAGCCAGGCGAGGTGCGGGATGCCGGCAGCCAGCGCGCCGCCGAGGAGAGGCGTCGTCCAGATGACGGCGGCCGTCGCGATGGCGAGGAGGGTCAGCCATGCGTTGCGCACCACCGTCACACCGGTGACGCGCTTGCGCGCTCCGAAGCACGCGCATGACGAGCTTTCGCGCCTCGCGACGAGCCGAGCCACCACGATCGTGTAGCCCACCATGAGCGCCACCGCCGCGAGCGCGGCGAGGAGGCCGAGCCAACCGCCGAGCAGTGCGAGGGCAGCACCGAGAAGGAGCTCCGCCCAGGGGTGGATCCGTCTCAGCCACTCCTTGCGAAGCACCGCGGGCACGCCGAGCTCTTGCCAACCGACGAGGGTGTCGGGCGTGCGGAACTTGGCGACCCCGCTCGCGATGAGGACTGCCGCGAGCACGAGAGGTACCGCGATGGAGAGTGCAACGGGCATAGGCCGATGCTAGCGCCGCGGCAACGAGCAGGGCTGAGAGGCGCCCATCCGCTGTTGTCCGATTCGGATTCCGGGAACGAGGAAGGCCCCGGAAGCGAGGCCGTCTGATCGGCGGATGGTAGATATCAGCCGGGCCGCTGCCAGGTCACGTCGTTGTCGACCACGGTGCCGCCCGGTGCCGCCGGAAGTAGCGGCTCTGTATCACCTGAGAAGCCGCCATTGGCCGCCGAAACAAAACCTCCCGGGTCAGGCTGGTAAAGGAAGACGACGTCACCGAACTCGTACAGGGTCTCCGGCTCCCAGGGCGGTACCCCTGTGCCGATCGTTGCAGCCAGTATGAGCTTCTCACCGGCAGTGAACGAACGACACGATGAGCCGTTGATGGGGGGAGTCTCGGTAACGCTCTCAGTAGATCGAGTGATGACTGAACCGCCATTGACGGTGTATTGGATCGTCAGTGTGTTGTTCTGGCTATTTGGAGCGCCCGATGTTACCAATGCCCCCCGGAGAATGTTCTCATTGGGCTCGAGTTTGATCGGGTCTGGAAGGAGTTCGGCGTTGGCCAGATTGACTAGAGCCGTTGTGCCCAGCGAGACCTGGTTCGGCACGACTCCACGGGTAATGGAGATGATGTCAATCGTGATTGGAATCGATGAGCTGTTCAAAACTGTGATCAGGAATGCGTAGCCCTTATAGGTAGAACTCGAGTTCCCGGGCAACTTGCACCCGCCGCCAGCGAAGCTGATGTTCACCTGGGATGCTGCGTAGGCGGGCACTGCTGCAGAGACGCCGATGACGGGCACCGCCCAGGCCATTGCCTTGGTGACTGTGCGTCGGCTTACGCCATCCTGTATCTCCCTTTGTGGTGGCTCCAAACCATCATCCATTCCACTTCCTCCGTCCGATGCCTGACTTGTTCGCGACCCGGGGGGCGCCATGATCGGAGCATACTGGGGCCCTAGTAACAAAGGGAACCATTGTGTCACCTCAGTCGTGCGCGACAGGGGACGTAGGTAGTCGAGTTCGTCGTCACCGGTTGTGATCGGGCGGGGTGCTCCCGGGCGGGGTATCCGTTCCCGTCGGATAGAGCACGAGAGGGAGATCGGGATGGAGAGAGGCCGGTGCGAGCGGCAAGGAATCTCTGTGCTGACGCAACGGAAAAGGCCCCGCCGCGGCGGGGCCTTTTCCGTAGCGGGACGGTCAGGCGCCAGCGCGCTGCCAGGTCACCTCGTTGTCGACCACGGTCAAGCCCGGGTCTGGCAGCGTGGGGGCCGGGGCGGGACCCGAGTCGCCGGCAAGGGGTGCGTCGGGCCCTGTGAAGGAGACTGCCGTAACAAAACCACCGGCGAGGGCGACGGTGTCTCCCAGCTGGTAGCGGGTGTTCGGCGCCCACGCGGGGGGAGTGGTGCCGAGTGCGGAGGCGAGCACGAGTTTCTGCGCGGTGCTGAATGTATCGCACGATGCGCCGTTGATCGGCGGCGCGTCACCGACGGTCACAGTCCGGGTAATGGGCGCCTGGCCAGTCACCTGGTACGTGATGCTGAGAACACCGTTCTGGCTGTTCGGAGCATTAGAGGTGACCAGCGCCGCCGCCGGAACACTTGTGTTGGCGGGAAGGATGAATGGGTTGGACCTGACCAGGCCCGAGTTCMCACTCGGGGGAAGATTTACGAGTGCGGTCGTACCAAGCGAGTTGCTGTCAAGCGTGAAGTTCGTGATGGTGATCGTCACCGGGACACTGGAAGTGTTCTGCACAGAGACCAGGAATGCATAGCCCTTGTATGTCGGGTTCGAGTTTCCTGGGAGTTTGCAACCCCCGCCGAGGAAGGTCAGGTTCACCTGTGACGCCGCGTAGGCGGGCACTGCGGCGGAAACTGCGATGACCGGCACGGCCCAGGCCATGGCCTTCGTGACGGTGCGGCGGCTGATGCCGCTCGGCGCCTCGCCACCTGCTTGCTCATTGAGTTCAGACACGAGTTCCCCTTCGTGATAACCGTGATGCGAGGGAGGATTCAATCGATCGGCTGGGTCACCCCAGCCATGCCTCGCCCCAGCGGGACCCCCCAGACACGAGTGTCAGCATAGCGCGCCCGGTCACGCCATGAAACCCGTGTAACACGATTGACACAAGCCTCTTCAGAGTAGGGCAGCTCCCGAGGCGACACCGGGAAGCGGCACGCCGGTGATCTATGATCCCTAGACGACGTGTGCCCCGACCCTGACCTGTGGCGGCGCAGAATCCGAGGGTGAGAGAGATGTCGACCGCACCGCGCGAGCCGAGCACGATCGGACAGCTGCGACAGCTCTTGCGACTGGCCGGTGCTCACCCCACAGTATGGACGGTTGCCACCGTCGCGGCATCCATCGTCCTAGCCTTTCTGGACATGCTAGGCGTCGCCGCGATGATTCCGCTCACACAGCTGCTCGCGGGGATGAGCCCGGACAGCGGAGCACTCGGTGTGATCGCGGACGTCGTGGGCACGGAGAATCCCGCCATTCTGATTCCCGTGGTCGCAAGCGCCATTGCCGTTCTGTTCGTGGGTAAGAGCGCGCTCGCTCTCCTGTTCCGCTGGTGGCTCTTCGGGCAGACGTCGCGGGTCTCGGCGCTGGTGTCGACGGCGCTCATGAGCCGCTACGTGCTCGCACCCTACGCGCACCATCGCACACGCCGACTGAGCGAGGTGTATCGGAACATCACGGCGGGCGTATCGCAGGCGACGTCGGTACTGCTGGCGGTCATCGGCATGTGCACCGACGTGCTGATGCTCGTGGGGATCATCGCCGTGCTGGCGGTCACCGCTCCCCTCGTCACGCTTCTCACGGTGGCTCTGTTCGCGGCGTTCGTCTTCGGCCTGCAGCGGATGCTGCGGCGGCGGCAGTCCCACCTGGGGGAAGAGGTGGCGGAGGCGAGCCTCGAGGCTTGGCAGTTCCTGATGCCGGCGCTCGACGGCTTTCGCGAGGCACGGCTCACTTCGAGTGCATCGATGTTCATCAACGGCTTCCGGGCCTCACGCATGCGTGAGGCCCGTGCTACGCGCGAGATGGGAATCCTCTCGGAGATCCCCCGCTACTCGCTCGAGATCCTCTTCGTGATCGCCATCGTCGGAATTTCGCTCTACCTCTTCGCGAACTCGACACCTGGCACTGCCTTCACTGTGCTCGGAGTCTTCGCCGCCGCCGCACTGCGGGCGCTGCCGACGCTCACCCGCGTGTCGACGACGCTCGGGACGATCCGGATGGGGAGCGTCGGCCTCGGAATCGTCCTCGGCGTGGTGGAAGAACTGGACGCAGGCGGCACCCATGACGAGCAGCCGCAATCAGCGGCGAGATACGACGGGGACATCAGACTCGACCATGTCGCCTTCCGCTATCCCGATGCCGCCGAGCCCGTCTTCCACGACCTGACGCTCACCATCCCGCAGAATCGAACCACGGCTTTCGTGGGGTCGAGCGGAGCCGGCAAGAGCACGCTCCYGGATCTGATCCTCGGTCTGCAGGAGGCGACGTCCGGTGTGATCACGTGCGGCGGCCGCGCCGTCCAGGAGGACAAGGCCAGCTGGTACGCCTCTCTGGGCGTCGTCCCGCAGGACGTCTTCCTCACGAATGACACCGTGCTGGCCAACATCGCTTTCGGCGTGGAACCCGGCAAGGTGGACGAGACTCGGGTGCGCAAGGCTGTCGAACAGGCCCAGCTCTCCCATTTGGTCACCGAGCTGCCCGCTGGGCTGGACACCGTCGTAGGTGAGCGTGGCGTCCGCCTCTCGGGAGGTCAGCGTCAGCGTCTGGGTCTTGCGCGCGCGCTCTACCGCGAGCCTTCGGTGCTCATACTTGACGAAGCGACCTCGGCACTGGACAACGTGACGGAGCGCGACATCACCGAAACATTGAGGGGCCTCAGCGGCAGCTTGACGATCATCATCGTCGCTCATCGACTCTCGACCGTTCGTCACGCCGACAACCTCGTGTTCCTCCAAGACGGCCACATCGGGGCTCAGGGAACATTCTCCGAGCTCCGCGATCAAAACCTCGAGTTCGCGAGGCTCGTGGAGCTCGGCGACCTGCACTGAGACCGGAACGCAAGGATGGCGCCGACACGCGCCTCACTTGGCGAGGTGCTTTCTATCGCTCAGGAGTACCCGTCAATGGCGATCCATCGGGGGTCGAGCTGATACGCATCCGACCCCTGCGGCAACCGGCCATGGAATCGCGGCATGACGACGAGGGGCGACGTGTGCAGGACCCCTGACACGTAGGCACCCCAGTAGGAGAAGGTGGAGTTGGTGCCGATGATTCGGCTGGCGCCGGCAACGGCAGTGAAATTCGATACGGGCTCGCGCTCGGCGAAATCCACGGTGCGGGAGGCCGCTTCCACCATCTCGAGGAGGTTCGCTCGGCACCATTCAGGGTCATCCGACACGATCAGCGTGCGGTCGGCGAATCCCACCCTCATAAGGGCGTCCTGCAGGTAGCCGTGCTGGTCGAACCCATACCGCGAGCGGTGGTTCTGGTCGCTGTAGTAGTCCCCGCGTCGGATGTTGATCACGAGCATCCCGCTGTCATCGCGGGCGATGTACGGGGCGAGGCAGTCGGAGATGAAGGCGTCCAGGGACTCCCTCGTGAAGTCCAAGCCAAATCGCTGCTTCCACGACGTTTCGATGTCCCAGTCCCGGCGATCATGGAACCGAATGAATTCGCGAGAGACGGTCAAGCCTCGGAGGGCGGGGAAGGCATCGAGCCACACGTCCATTCCCGGTGCTTGCAGAATGACCGTGGGCTCCCCCGCGGCGGTGCGTTGATGGGCATCCAGCCATAGATAGAGCCAGTTGCCGAACCGGAGCCCGGCCTGCGGTGTCGTGATGAGCGTCCGGTCACCACGCCGCATAGCGTCGGCTGTGGTCGTTGTGATTCGTCCGACGCGCCAAGCGACATGCCGCGCAACGCGAGCGGGGAATCGTCGTGCATCCATCGGCTCACCCTAGTGCGGGCGGAAGCTCCTTCTCTGCTAGCGGGAGAGCAGAGCACGCAACTCGTTGCCGGCGTCGTCCTCTCGAACTGGCGGAGTGGGTCCCCACCGAGCGTGGCGGGCCATGGCAGCGGCGCCCCAGGCGACGCCGATCGAGGTGACGCCGAAGCGCTGCACTTTGCGCCGCAACCCCCTCACCTCCCCGACGGTACGAAACTCACGCCTGATCCAGCGGCGAAGGCCGGGGGAGCCGATGCCGCCGTCTCGGGCGAGGAGCACCATATGATTCCGCCGCGCGTAAAGCTTGTAGCGCGTGTCGAACCGCCGGCCCTTGATATGGGGTCCGGGAAGATGGTCCACGACGGCATCCGGTACGAAGATGGCCCTGCCCCCGGCGCGTTTGACACGCAGGAACATGTCGGTGTCTTCGCGCATGGCGGTGCCGGGGTAGTCGTCCCGGAAGCCTCCGAGCAGAGCCAACATGGACCGGCGGAACGACATGTTGGCGCCGATGCCGTGATCGACATCCGTGACCCCGCTCGGCAGCGAGGCGAAGCCCTCTGTGAGGGACCCGTCCGCAAGGAGGCGGCCGATGGGCTGATCGTACGAATCTTCACCGGGCTGCAGATTGCGGGTGCGGCCAGCGACAGCAGTCACCGTCGGATCTGCAAAGGCGCTGAGGAGCGCAGACTGCCAGGTGGTCGAGATCACGACGTCATCGTCGATGAAGCTGACGATGTCACCTCCGACGTGGCGAAGTCCTTCGTTGCGCGAGCGGGTCATCCAGCCGGCCAGCTGCGGCGCATGCACGTATGCTGCGGAGGGGAAATACGCCTCGACCATCGCGGGCGTACCGGCGGCCGAGGCATCTACGACGACGATCTCAGTATCGGGCGTGACGTTCTCCTTGAGCGACGTCAGGCACCGAAGCACGAAATCCGGGCGCTCGTACGTCACGATGCAGATGCTGTGGGTTGTCATGCGGTCCGTTCTGGGATCACTCGAATTCCCGCGGAGGGTCGGGTGACGGCACGAGATGCCCGATCCGCGCCAGTCTAAACTGATCGAGCCCGTCCTCCGGTGGACGATGCGGCAGCCTTGGGGAGAGCGTGTGGGACGGCCGACCATCAGCGTGATCATCCCGACGAACCGCGGCGGACCCTACCTGGCGGAGTCCGTCGCCTCTCTGCAGGCTCAGACTCTCGAGGCATCGGACGTCCTCCTCGTTGATGACGGCTCGCCGGCGCCGGGGCTGGAAGAGGTCGCGCGAGAACTCGGGCTGCGGTACTACCGGCAAGAGCCGTCCGGGATTGCCGCGGCACGCAACGCCGGCGTGCGCCAGGTCGATTCCGAGTGGATCGCATTCCTCGACGACGACGACCTCTGGCATCCAGACCGACTTCGCGCCCAGCTGGCTGCGCTGGCGAGCGCCCCGCGCGCGCTCGCGTGCTTCACCGGCGGCGAGTACATCGATGCGGACGGCCGGCCGATCGGCGAGCCGTGGGGAGCGCCGACTGCGTCGAACAACGAGATGCTCTGCGGCCGGGTCGCATCACCGAAGATCACCACGCTGCTCGTCCGCCGGGACGCGTACCTCGCCGTGGGGGGATGCCGGACATTGATGGAACCTTCGGAGGACAACGACCTCATCGCCCGTCTTCTGCTCGAGGGGGAATTCGTGCCCGTGGACCGGGCGCTCGTCTCTTATCGACGCCACGCCTCCAACGTCACCCGGCGAAGTTTGGCCGGCCGCCGGGCAGGGATGCGGTCGATTGGCGAGATGCTGCGAACCGCGAAGCGCGAGGGCGACACTGAGCGAATCGCATTGCTGCGCGCTCGACGACGGACAATCGTGTCGACCTCTGCCGACCAGAATCTCGGTGACCTGATCTCCGCCGTACGACGGCGGGAGGTGGGCTACGCAGCCCGGGTCGCCGCCTGGGGCGTCTTCACCCTGCCCATTGCGTCGCTTCATGCCGTCCGTCGACGCCGACAGGCGCGGCGCGAAGCGGCGTGATCAGCCTCGCGACACGGGAGCCGAATTGGACCACCGAGGGCCGGCGCCTTTCGGCAGGCGCTTGAGCAGGTAATACTCCAGGCGGTAGAGCGCTCGCATCCGCTCGTACTCGAACCTCGTTGACCCGACCCTCCCGAGGACACCACCGGGGACGTCGTGTGTCTTGTAATGGACGGTGGTCAGCGTCGCTCTGGGCCTGCGCGTCGCACGCTGATTGGCCTCCACCCGATATTCGAATGTGGTCGGGTGCGGGGCATGTCGAGCGGCCGCCATCGGTGCAAAACGACGGTAGATCCGGCCGATGAGATCGGCGCGACGCAGCAGGAAGAGCTGGTCGCTGAACCCCCAGTTGATGCTGTAGTCACCGATCCTTCCGACCTCTTCGCCCTCGAAGCCCCGCTCGTCGGCTCTCAAGCCTGGCCAGGCAAGGGACGTGTGAAAGAACTGGGGATGCTTCTCCAGGAGTTCGATCCCCGGGTCGACCCAGTTCGCCGGCATCGCGAGCTCGGTCTCCGCATCCCAGCCGAGAAGCCACTCGGAGGTGCAGACGTGCGGCATGACGAGGCCATAGTCCAGCAGATACGGATGCCGACGGAGCGACCGGCCGGTGAGCCCTGCCCGCTCCAGTGCAGCCTCGATGTGATCTGCCACGAATGCGTAGCTGGTGATCTCGCCCCTCGCGAGGAGAGTCTCGGCACGGGATCGCGCGTCTCGCTCGTCGTCTACGTTGTTCACGAGAGCGACGACCTCGTCGAACTGGCGCCGGTTGGCCTCGACCACCTTCGGGAAGAAGCCGGGCCCGAGGACGGACCGATACGTCCGTTCATAGGTGTTCACCACCAAGGCGACGCCCACGAGCTCAGCCCCGCCGCTCGCGGTAAACGCGCTCGTACTGGTCTGCCACTCGTTCGAGGTCGAAGAGCGCAGCGCGCTCCAGGGAACGGGAACGCCACTGCTCACGCTCGTCGCGGTCCTGCAGAAGCCGCACGATCGGCGTATCGATGTCATCCATGGCCGAGAGAATGCCGAATCTGCCGGCATGCGTCACGTATTGCGCGCCGTGGTTGGGGGTCGCCACCACCGGCAGCCCGGCAGTCATCGCCTCGGCATACGGGATGCCGAATCCCTCGTAGCTGGAGGGGAGGCAGAAGACCCACGCGCGGCGATACTCCTCCGCGAGTGCGTCGTCATCGAGGCGACCGAGTACGGCGACCCCGTCAGGGAGCGCAGCCGGGGCATCCTGTGTGACCATCCTGAGCCGAGCGCCAGGGACACGGGCCCTCACCCGCTCTGCGAAGATCGTCGCCAGCTCCGCGCCGCGCTTGCGGCCGCGCCACGTGCCCACAAACAGAACAGTGGGGTCAGGGCGCTCATCCTGCCGGGATCCGGGCGCGAATCGGTGCCTGTCGACACCGTTCGGGATCACGGTGCTGACCCAGGGCGTCCACCGCCGCGTCTGCRGTGAGATCAGGACCGTGCGGTCGGCGACGAGGCTCGCGAGAATCTCCGTGAAGCCGAGCAGGACCATGCGGGCCTTCTCCTTGACCCCGCGGATGTGGATGGCCTCCTCGAAGCACGACCCGTGCAGGGTGCGGACGTGCATGGGCACCCGGCGCCGCCACATCCAGTAGTCCTCACCATGGGCGTGCAGGACGTCGTACGATGACAGATCCCGGCGGCGCATCTCGAATGCGAAGCGAAAGGTGCGAAGCGACCCGGAGAGCGGAACGTGCACATGGTTGTACAGCGCGCCTGCGACGGGGGGACAGGGACTGAAGACGTCGACGTGATGCCCGCGACGCGATAGCTCGTCTGCCAGGGCGTCGACCTGGTACCCGACCCCGATCTTGCTCTCGCTGGGCAGGTAGTACGAGATCATCGCGATGCGCAGGGGTCCGGCCGCGCGCTCGTCAATCATGGCGCAAGCCCCGATCGAAGGGCATCTCCCCACCGATGCCCGTACCGAAGATCGGGTTCCAGATGGTTTCCCTCAGCCCACTCGTTCCACGACTTGACCCACAGGAGACGCTCCTCGTGCGGACGGTCCGCAAGCTGCGCCACAGCGGCCCGCACATTCCGCTCGAAACGATCGGGGGCGGCCCCCGTGACGGCGAGGCCCCGCCGGCCCGCCCGTGGCGTGTTGTCCCAGTTCGGATACACGCAGGGCTGGATGCTTGTCCCCCGAGGGTACGAATCGATCACCGCGTCCGAGTAGGGCCACACCTCGGGGCCACCGCGAAGTTTTCGCCGCGCCCGCATCCTGAGCGTCGTCGCACGATTGACTTCCACTGGGAGCCGCATGTACGCCGCCGCATCGAAGCCGTCGGCATCAGCGCTGGTGTAGCGCGGACCGCGGCCGAGCAGGTCGCTGACCTCCGCGACGAGGTACAGTCCGTCGAGTCCGGCGCGGCGCRCCATGGCCTGCCATCTGTCGACGAAAGCACGCGCATCGGGGAGTTCCTCTGGCCGGAACACGTAGAACAGGGGTTTTCCGTGGACCCGCACGTACCGTTCGTCCCGAAAGGCTGGGAGGACCGCCTGGAAATGGACCTCGTCGTCCTCGGGCCCCGGATATCGCTGTTCCTTCAGGACGCGGTCCGGCGCGCCATGCCAGGTGCCGGTCCATGTCTGATTCGCCCAAGCGAGGGCGAACCTGACGTCGGGCTCGCCGCTGGTGAGCACCTCGCGGAATGGGCGATCGAGGATACGGTCGCCCTCTCCGAACCAGTAGTGCCAGTAGACGAAGGCTTCGACGCCATAGCGACGCGCGAGCTCGGCCTGCGCGTGTCGCGTCTCGGGAACCCGCAGATCGTAGAAGCCGAGATCGGCGGGAAGCATCGGCTGCTCGTGGCCGCGGAAGAGGGACTTCGCCCTCGCCACGTTCGTCCACTCGGTGAAGCCGGGCCCCCACCACTCGTCGTTCTCGGGAATGGGGAAGTACTGCGGGAGGTAGAAGGCGAGTGCGCGGGCGGCGAGGGGCTCGGTGGTCATCTCCAGCTCGCAGTTCTCGTGGGCTCGGGACGGCGGAAGGTGAACCGGAAGGACGTCCGGTGCCTCGCCGGCCTCTTCATGCTAGTCGGCCGCGTCTGATCCCCTGCGGCCCGACCAAGCCCGCAATCGCGATCTCAGCCTGACGCGCGACTTCAGCCTTGCCAAGCGTTCGGACGGACGATTCCAGTTTCGCGCGTACGCATCCAGCGCGCGTCGGCAGTAGGCGAGAACGTCCGGCTCACGATCCGCGATCACATCAGCTGCGATTTCGTGAAGGAGGAACGAGTACTGGCTGTCTCGCGACTGGAACAGGTGGAACACGCCCCCGCGATAAAACGTGCCGAAGCCGAAGAGGCCCTCTGCGCCGAGGCGCCACTGCGGAAGTGCTGTGGCCCACGGCTCCAGGTATTCGATGTGGACGCCCTCGCGTACGGCCGCGTCATGAACGTCCTGCGCCGGATCGCTGGTTGGTGACGAGCCGAAGCTCGGCTGCCCGATCCTGTCCCAAGTGGAGCGAGCCACAGCTAGGAACATGGGGCCGGTGTAGATGCGGTCGGAGTCGACGTGTGCGCTTGCCTGGGCACAGCCAAGGATGCCGCCGGCTTCTGCCGCGGCGAATGCCCGATCGATGATCCCTGAGTTCAAGGGTATGCAGTCGATGTCGACGAAGAGCGCGCTGTCATCCGCTCCCAGACTGCTCATGCTTTGGTCGAGGAAGTCTCCGTGGTGGAGCCCCGTGGACTCGACCTGCTCGATCTCGTATCCGAGATGCCGGAATACCTCTGCCTGCTCGCGCACTATTGCAGGGTCGATGTTTTCCCAATGCAACGACATGATCCGGCGATGCCGCACGATTCCTMCAGGTTGAGAGCGACCGCAGCGCCGACCTTTCAATCGGCAGACTCCCACGTTCTGCAATCTCGCTGGTGCGCGCCCTGTCTGATGCTAGTTGGCTCCGTGGGTGGCAGTGGCGACGGCTCAAGCCGGTCCGAGCTTCCCCAGCTTGCATCTCGAGCGAACAGCGCGGAGCACGCGCGGTATTGTCAAGGCGTGACGGGTGCGGAGCGGATGTCCCGTGTTGCCGTTCTGGCTCACTTCGACCCGCACGGCGAGGTCGCCCCGCACGTGCGACGAACCATCCTCGCGATCGGCGCCGTCGTCGACCGCGTTCTCGTCGTCTCGACATCGGAACTCACAGAGGGCAGCCGCTCATGGCTTCGTGGGCACGCTGAACTCCTCGACCGCCGCAACGTCGGCCATGACTTCGCCAGCTACCGAGCTGGGCTGGAGCACATCGGTCTCGATGGGCTGACCACCCTGATCCTTTTGAATGACAGTGCGGTACTCCCGCTCGAGGATCTCCGGTACATGTTCGCGCGGATGGATCGCCGTAGAGCCGACGTGTGGGGGCTGACGCCCGGGTACGGGTTCTCGCCGCACCTTCAGTCGTACTTCCTGGTGTTCGGTCGAAAGGCCTGCGACTCCACAGCATTCCGCGCGTTCTGGGCTGCTCTTCGGACGCTGGACAGCCGTKATGAAGTGATCACGCGGTACGAGGTGGGGCTCTCGACCGACCTGCGCGCCGCCGGGCTTCGTCTGGAGTCCTACTTCCGCCCGTCGTACTACGACCGACTGATCGGTGCGGCGCGGGTCGACCATCGGGCGGGCGCGCTTTTCCTCTCCGAGCGACGCTGGAGGAAGCTCGCGGGGTGGACCAAACGCGTGTTCGCGCATGCTCGAGCACCGGAGTGGAATGCGGCCGCGGCACTCGCCGACCGCGCGTTGGGTTCGCCCCCGCGCCTGCCCTCGGTGAAGCTCTCCACATTGCGGGATGACCCTTATGAACTTGACACTCGGGCTCTGCTGTCGGCCTTCGAGGCGCGCTATCCTCTCGAGTTCGACGGGGTGCGCGATTACCTGCGGCGAGTGGATGTGTTCTACGGCGATCGCTGGGAGAGGGCGCAGCGCGTCGAGGCGGGTTGCGTGCGCTACCGACTCCCGCGCCCAGTAAGAGGGAAATAGGCGACCCTGTGACTCGAAGGCGGTCCGGCTGGCCGCGCTCAGTGCTGCGCCAGTGCGGATTGGACAGCGTCGAGGACCGGGTCGGGACTGCGAATGATGAGTGGGCCTCAGATGCGGGGGCGAAGCTTGCGGGCAACGTTTCGCAGGCCCGGGAACCGGGCGGCGACGTGGGCGCGAACGCGTTCGCGCCGCATCCCTGACGGCGGCCACAGCAACCGAGCGAGATCGTCCACTGCTCTGCGGAACGGACGGTCACGGTATTCCGGCGCTGCGAAAAGCTCGTAGAGCAAGTGCCGATGCAGGTCGCCGCCCAGATGTCCTCCTAACCCCTCTGCGATCGGGATCAAGCCTCCCCCGAGCCGCAGTGCGACTGCAGAGGAGAGGAAGGGCATTCCAAGTCGGGTGGTGCGCGATGTCGCCCGGGTGTGCACTCGATAGAAGACCGTGGACTGCGGCAGATGATGAATCGGCTCGAGACGCGCGACGTTGACCAGCAGCCAGTAGTCGTCCATTGCAGGAGCGTGAGGAGCAAAGCCACCCGCCAGGCGCAGCAGGGTGGGATCCGACAAGAAGCTGGTCGTCACCGAAACGGGCCCCCGGAGCATGGCCCGCACGTCGTGGACTTCGACGTCGCCTTTCCCCGCGGCATCCACGGCATCCACGGCATTCACGAGCGCGGATAACGCGTTCTCGCGTTCCACCCGGACGCTCGCCCACGCGCCGGCCAACTCGTCCATCTCGCGCAGGCGGTCGGCCTCCTCGATCGTGGAGAACGCCGTCTCATGCACGATCGCGATGCGGACGTCGGGATGCTGGCCGAGCCACGATACGACGCGCTGGAGGTGCTCGGGGTGCCACAGATCGTCCTGGTCGAGGAAGGCCACCCAGTCGCCAGTGACAAGGCTGAGGCCGTGATTGCGCGCGACTGCCACCCCGAGGTTGGTCTGCGAGACGACCGTCGGGCCGAGCGGATGTGCGCGCGCGATCTGGGCGCCGTTGTCGGTGGACCCGTCGTCGATCACGATCACCTGGGACGGCGCGAGCGTCTGTCGCTGGATGGATGTCAGCGTCTCGCTGATGTGGTCCGCACCGTTGAAGAGGGGGACGACGACGGAGACCCGTCGGGCGACCGCCGGGGTATCGACTTCCACCACGCGTTCAGCTCCGCCGGACGCGATGGCCGGGCACCTTCTCCTTCGACCGCGGGGGCTCCGGAGCACCTGGGTCCGCGAATACCCCTTCGAGTGTGGATGCCGGGTCCGCGAGGGGAGCGTCATCCACTGTGCCGCCGACCGGGCGGTACTCGCGCCGGTACTCGTAGGAGTAGGCGGACGAGTCGACACCCTTGATCGGGGCCTTGTTCAGCACCACGCCCAGCGCCCGACCCCCGGCCTTCGAGATCGTGTCGAGCGACTTCTCCAAAAGGTCGTAGGTGGTCCTGCCCAGGCTGACGACCACAAGCGCTCCGTCGGCCTGATGGGTCAGCACTGCGCCGTCGGTGACTGGCAGCAGCGGCGGGGCATCGATGATCACGGTCGCATGCTTGGCCAGGTCCTGTATGAGCTTATGCATGCGCTCGGACCCGAGCACCTCGCTGGGGTTCGGCGGAGTGCTTCCCGCCGTGAGCACGAAGAGGTTTTCGTATCGGGGGGTCCGCTGCAGCACATCGGCGATCTCCGCCCGGCCCGACAGGACATCACTCAGGCCGGCACCACCAGGCAGCCCCATGGTCTTGGCCACCGTCGACCGCCGCAGGTCGCCGTCGACGAGGACGACGGGCTTGCCGCTCGCTGACAGGGCAGCGGCGAGGTTGCAGGCGATGGTGGACTTTCCGTCGCTGGGGACGGGGCTCGTGACCACGATAGCGCGGGGCGGGTTGTCGACATCCATGAATTGGAGGTTGGTACGCAGCGATCGCAGCGCCTCCGATACCGCGAACCGGGTTCCCCCATCAGCCGGCGTCGACGAATCGAAGAGACGACTGTCGCCGGCATTCGTGAACGGGATGGTGCCGACGACCGGCAGGCCCGTGCGCGACTCCACTTCTTCCGCAGCACGGATGCGACGATCGGATGCCGTCCTCATGAGAGCGAACGCGATGCCCAGGCCAAGGCCGAGGACTCCTCCGACGATCAAGCTGGTGGTGAGATCAGGGAAGATCGGGGTTGTGGGCAGGATCGCCGACTGCGTCACGAAGATCGAGACGGGGGAAGAACCGGGGGTTCCGTCGCCCTCGGTGTCATCGATCGCGCTGGCCAGCGACTTCAGCCAGGTTTCGGCGAGCGCGACGGCTTCCGCGGGCGACTCGCCTGTGGCCGTGATGCGGATCAGGTTGGTGTCTGCGGGATTCTCGATGGTGATGCGTGAGACGGCTTCGCTCGGAGTTGCATCGAGCCCTAGCGTTTCAATGGCACCCTCGGCGACGATCCTCCAGGTCGCCATGTCGATGTAGGTGGGAAGCTTCGAGCGGGCGAAGCTGTCGAACTGCGGCCCCATGACGAGGTTCTGGTTCTGTTCCTGCTCCTGGGCGACCTCTCGAGTCTGGACCACGCCGATGGCCGTGGCCTGGTACACGGGAGTCTGAAGGAGGTACCAACCGTATGCCGCAGCGAGGCCGACGATGGTCATGAGAAGGACGGCGAACCAATGGCGGCGCAAGCCGCGAACGTACTCCCGCAGCTCCATGGGCCCTCCAGTGGTGTGAGTCTTCGGATTCGGGTGCCGCAACGTCGCCCGAGAAGTGGCTCCATCGTATGTCACGGCCGCCCTGGAGTCAGACGGCGTCCTTCGTTGTCACCGCGTCGACGTCGCCGATGCCTGATGTGACCCCGTCATGCACTGACGCGGCGTCGTGACTTCGCCTGCGATCGGCATCAAGTGCCTCCGCCCCCAGGCAGATGCCGGCGATCACGAACGGGATGGAGACCTGCGCCGCAACCCAGAACAGGTCGAACTGCGCCTGCACGATGCGACTGCCGATGACCGCGATCGCAAGGGTGCCGAACCGAGGATCGACGCGCCACAGCACCACGAAGAACCCGAGCCACATCGCCGCGAACCCGATGACTCCCAGTGCGCCAGCCGACGCCGCGACTTCGAGTTCGGCTTGCGGGGGCTGGAAGCTGACTGCGACGTCGGTGTACCAATACCGAAGCCCATGACCGAACACCGGCGATTGCTTCCAGAAGGCGTAGACCGCTCTGGCCCAGTCGACCCGTTGAAAGAACGAGTTGAACTTGTTCTGCGACTCCACCTGATCGATAACCGTCGTCGTGATCAGCCAGGCCGCTGGGATGAAGAGCAGCAGCGCAAGACGGGACGTTCCGTGGACTCCTCGTCGAAGGACGACGAAGATGATCGCCACCACGAGCCCAATGATCGCCTGACGCGATTGGGTCATGACGATCGCGCAGATGAGCACCCAGAACACTGGAGCGCGGAGAGATCTCGTCCAGCGGGCCCAATCGGGATTGACGAAGACGGTCAGCGCCATGAAGGCCATCAGGGTCCCAGCGAAGTTCTTGTGCATGGCGAATGGCCACGCCGGATAAACTTCGCCAAAATTGCCGTGGGTATACTGCAGCAATCCCGTCCCGAGAGTGCCGGCGGCGATGACCAGCGCGGCACCAACCATGAGGTTCAGAGCTAGGCGCGCGTACCCCCGGCGGGCGACTGACCAGCCCACGACGAGGGCGCCGGAGATCAGCAGCCACGCATGGAACCACTCGACAGTATTCGCGGTATAGGGATGGATGATGACGGTGAACACCGTAGCGAAMTGATAGACGAGATTCAGAACGAGCATCGTCCGTAGGGGGCGGCTATAGGGACGGTCTCCGAGGAGCAGGGCGGTGCCGAACGCCGCTGCCAGTGCCACGTCCGAAGCGGACAGGCCGCTCCCTCCAAGGCCGAGGCGGTCCGCGATGAAGAGCACGGGCATGGCCATCAGAGCGATCGCCATCGGCTCAGAGAAGGACAGCACCGCTCCGATTACCAGCACGCCGACCACGGCAGCCGTCAGTACGCCGTTCTGCACACCACGGTCGAGCAGGAAGAACGCGCCCAGGACCGTGCCCCCTGCTAGCAGGGTCCATCGCCACCCGTCTGCCCACAGATCCGCCAGACGGATGCGCATCATCTGCGCACGAACGCTCGTGCCCATGGCCAGCGCTCCTTTCGCACAGATCGGTCAAGTATCGCAGGTGTGCTCAGTGCGATCGTGAGAGCAGTCCCTGCGCGACGAGCCGGTCGATGAACTCTTCGACCGACGTCCGAATCTCATCCGCCGGCAGCCCCATCACCTTTGCAACTCGTTCAACGGCGCCCTCGAGCGGGCCCGTATCAACGGCGAGCCAGATGGTGGCGGCGGTGCCCCGCAGGACGGTGATCGGCCCACGAGGCAGCGACGCAACATAGACGGCATCGTCGCGCTGCCAGACGGCGACCCGATCGAAGCTTGTTAGGTCGCTCATGACCCCCGCCTTCGCGTCCACGCGCGCACCTCGACGGCAGCCTGACGCGGCCGGCGCAGGAACTCCCGGAACACCTCTCGTCGCGTCGGCTCTCGCCCGAGATCGATCCGAAGGTGCTCTACATTAACGCGAGGGGCACGCGCGACGAGGGTGAGAGCCTCCCCTACCGAGGATGCGGCGCGGATGCGCCCCCACCATTCCGCGCCTCGGGACCCTCCTTCCGAGACCGCCTTCCAGAGGCGATACTCCCGAGATCCGCGGAACTTCTCCAGATCGCCCGTGACYACGGCCAGGGCAACACGTGCGCGCARCTCATCAGCCAGCCGGACGAGCCGCTCTCGTTCGTCGGGCGACGCGCGATCCCAGATCCATTCGACATCGCGATTGGCCCTGCCGCTCCCGCGGGCGGCGTTCAGGAGAAGCAGGAGCGCCTGCGCATCGATGCCGGGGACTCGACACGCGACCCCCAGTTCATCGATGACGTTCCCATGACTGTCGAGCACGTCGAAGGCAGCTGCGGGGTTCAGGCGGATCCCGGGGAAGGCACGGTGGAGGTCGAGGTACCCCCACGTGTCGTGAAGGTAGGTCTGTGCGTGTCCGAACGGGGATCCGTAGGCGAAGGTGCTGTAGAGCTTCCAGCCTTCGAGCCGGATCGCGCGATCCAGACGCGACACGTCAGCAGGTCGAACCAGGACGTCGACATCGGTGCCCAGGTGCATCGGACGAAGCGAGGGATCGACGGCATCCCCTTTGATGTGGAGCAGGTCGGCGCCGATGCGGTCGGCGACCACCTGTACGGCGGCGCGACCGAAACGAAGCCGCACGTCGAGCGGGACCCCCACTTCCTCCAACACAGCGCCAGCCTACCCAGCCCGTGTCCCACGGTTACGCCTCTACTGCAGCGCGCTCGTAAGGCGCGCGAGGTTGTCGAGCACGGTGGACCGCAGCGGCTGCTTCTCCCACTCTTCGAGCGTCAGCTCGCGGCTGAGATCGCGATAGCGCTGCTCGACCGTCCGCATCTCACGGACGAACTCTCCGCCGCGCACCAGCATCGAGATCTCCATGTTGAGACCGAACGAGCGCATGTCCATGTTGCTCGACCCGATGATCGCCGTCTCGTCATCGACCGTCATCGACTTGGAGTGCAGGATGAACGGCCGCGGGTACATCCAGATCTTGACGCCGGCTTTCAGCAGCACCTCGTAGTAGCTGCGCTGGGCATGGTAGACGACCGCCTGGTCGCCCTCCTCGGAGACGAAGAGCTCGACCTCGAGCCCGCGGTGGCACGCCGTCGTGATCGCATTGAGCAGTGCCTCGTCGGGGACGAAGTAGGGGCTCACGATGATGATCTTCTTCTGCGCGTAGTACAAGAGCCCGAGGAAGAGCCGAAGGTTGTTCTCGAACTCGAACCCTGGCCCTGAGGGGATGATCTGGCAGTCGAGGTCGCCGGGACCTGTCTCCACGGCGAACAGATTGATGTCGTCGGTGAGGACCTCGTCTGTCTCGCTGTACCAGTCGGAGAGGAAGACGGCGTTGATGGATGCCACGACCGGACCCTGCATGCGGACCATGAGGTCGACCCAATGGAGGCCGCGCTTGATGTTCTTGCGGAGGTTGTACGTCGAGTCCGTGACGTTCTGCGACCCCATGAAGGCGATCGTGCCGTCCACGACGAGGAGCTTCCGGTGGTTGCGCAGATCGGGACGCTGGTATTTTCCCTTGAACGGCTGGACCGGCAGCATCAGCTGCCACTGCGCGCCCATGGCATCCAGTCGCTTCAGCGTCTTGCGGTAGAACGGCTTGCCGCGGTTGGCCCAGTGGTCAAGCAGCACGCGCACGGTGACGCCCTGGGCCGCGACCTCTTCGAGCGCCCGGAAGAAGTTGTCGGTCGAGGCATCCGTCTGCAGGATGTAGAACTCGACGTGCACGTAGCGCTCGGCACCGCGAATCGCGTCCGCCATGGCATCGAGGCTCTCCTGGTAGTCCGGGATGAGATGGGCCCCATTATCACCGGCGAGCGGCATGGCGCCGAGGTTGCGGTTCAGGGTCACAAGCGACGTGAACCACTCCGGCGCGTGGGGACGCAGGGTGCCGAAGTCCAGATGCGCACTGGTGTCGTGGATGTACTCGTTGATGCGCTCCTGCTTGCGGCGGCGCTTTCGCGGAAGGCGAGGATTGCCGATCAGCAAGAACAGGAGGACGCCGATGAGCGGGATGAAGTAGATGGCCAGGAGCCAAGCTGTCGCCGAAGTCGGGCGCCGGTTGCGCGGCACAACGATGATCGCGAGCACACGCACGACGAGGTCGAACACGAACACCAGAACGAGCCACCAGGACGCGTCGAACGTGAACGTGATCAAGCCCCGGTCACCCCCTCATCGCCGCCGGGCATGACGGTCTGCCCCAGCGTAGTGCCCGGGCCGGACGTCAGCGTGGAGCGTCGTTCGCAGCGGGGTTGGTCGCTGCGAGCCCACGCCTGGCCCGCTGCTCGGCCTCGATGCGGTCGTATGCGCGGCGTTCGGTGCGGTCAGCACGGATGATGCTGCGGAGGATGTAAAAGAACAGGATGCTCACGACGACGGTAGGCAGAAGCGCCCAGAACACCGCCACCCAATAGTTCTCCACAGGTCAAGGATACGCCGGGCGCTCCTGCACAATGGCCGCTGGTGGCGGGTTATCCAGGTCGGCGGAATCCGTCGGTTCGACGCCCCACCGGACGTCCAGCCTCGACGCATGACAACCATCGTGAAAGCCGCAAGCGCGGCGCAATTCCTCGCCCTCGTCCCCCGGATGCTCGGCTATCGCCCCACGCAGAGCCTGGTGCTGATCCCCTTCGCCGGGTCGCGAAGCCTCGGCGCCATGCGCATCGACCTTCCCGTCGACGCGGCATCGATCGACGCGGCCGCCGCAACGGTGCTCGGCATGGTGTGCCGGCTGCCCGACGCCGACGCCGTCGTCGCTGTCACCTACACCGATGCATCCTTCGCGGACGGGATGCCGCACACCGATCTCTCCGCCGCCCTCGCCAGTCGGGCTGAGGCCTGCGGCATCCATCTGAATGACTCCCTGTGCGTCGCCGCCGAGGCGTGGGGCTCGTATCTGGACCCAGAGCTCCCTCCCCCGGGCCGGCCGCTCGCCGACCTCGGCGACGAGCCCCACGGAGCAGCGCATCTAGCGATCGCTGAAGGCGATCAGGCGGTCGGCGTCGAACTGCCAACACTGACCGACCTCGAGTGCGAGGTGGTCGCCGACGCTCTCCGAAGTCTTGCCGACGCCGTCGGCGTGCTCTGCGGGCCCGATGCCGGCACCGCCAGTTCTGCGCCATCCCGGCGTGTGGACCCTCTGGCGCTGTCTGTGGTCTGCACGCTGGACGACCTCCCGGCGCTCTTCGAGGACGCCCTCCGGTGGGACCCGGACGACCTGGCGCCCTACGACGCTGCCGCCATCATCTGGTGCCTCTCCCGGCCGGCGCTTCGCGACATCGCTCTGGTCGGCTGGTGCGGCGGGCTCGCGGCCGGCGACGAGGCGTTCGACGCGCAGCTTCGGTGGGAGGCGGGCGAGGAGTACCCCGCACACCTGGCGATGCACATGTGGGGCGAGGGGGAGCGTCCGGACCCCGAGCGATTGGAGCGCGCCCTCGCCCTCGCGCGCCGCGCCGCCGCTCTCGCACCGCGCTTGTCGCAAGCCGGTCCGCTTGCGACGTGCGCGTGGCTCTCGTGGGCGCTGGGCCGCTCCACTCATGCCGAGCTCTATGCCCGGCACGCCTGTGAGATCGAACCCGAGCACGGGCTCGCCGAGATCGTGCAGTCCTTTGTGCACGCGGGTCATCTGCCGGACTGGGCGTTCCGCCGGCGCTGATGTGCCCGCCCTGTGCAGCTCGGTCCTGAATCGGCCGATCCTCCACATGCCACAATGACGGCGTGACCTCCCGCTGGAACGGCCTCGACGGACTGCGCGGTGTCGCGGTGGTTGCCGTCGTTCTGTTCCACGTCGGCATCGCGCCTGAGGGTTTCCTCGGGGTGGACGTCTTCTTTGTTCTGTCAGGGTTTCTCATTACGAAACTCCTCGTGAACGAGCACCGCAAGACCGGAAGGATCCGCCTCGCGCGCTTCACCGCCCGACGCCTGCTGCGCCTCTACCCCGCGTTGGCTGCGGTCTGCCTCTTTTGCGTGGGACTCGCGGTCCTCAGCGGTCGCGAGGTCGAGGCGATGGTTCACGACGCGGTGCTGTCACTGCTGTATGTCTCGAACCTCTTCCCCATGCAACTCGGGTTGCTCGGGCATACGTGGACGCTCAGTTTGGAAGAGCAGTTCTACCTGGTCTGGCCCGCACTCCTTCTCTTCAGGTTGCGAAGCGCGGGTCGACTGGCGTGGGCGCCGGCCTTCGCGGTGCTGGCGTCTGTGCTGGTCGTCGGCGCCATCTCGGACGACCCCGCTCTCCACACATACATCCGGGCGATGGGGCTGCCCCTGGGGTGCGCTCTCGCACTGGCGTCACCCCGCGTGACCGCGGCGCTCGCGCGAATAGGAAACGTGTCACTCGCCGTGTTCGTGCTGATCATCTTCGTCCCGCTCCCGGACTGGATGACGGTCGGATGGCCGGCCTCGATCGGTGCGATCCTCGCCGTGCCAATKGTGGCACGTGCAGTCAGCCGCCCCCTTCCTCCGCTGTCGACGCCGACGCTTCGGTGGCTCGGCCTCCGCTCGTACAGCCTGTACCTCTGGCATCTGCCGATCATCAGCCTGATGCTTTTCCAGTTCCCTGGCACCATGCCGATGTGGCTCCGCTCTAGCTTCGGAATTCTGCTCTCGCTGGGCGCGGCCGAACTGTCGTACCGATTCATCGAGCAGCCATTCCTGCGATTGCGGGATCGGCGTGCACCCGCCCCGACGGAGGATCCCGGGCCCGATGAAGTTGGCCAAGTGCCGGCGGACCACCGCCCTACTTGACTAGGGGGAAGAGGATCGTCTCTCGGATGCCGAGGCCGGTGATCGCCATGAGCAGACGGTCGATGCCCATACCCATGCCGCCCATTGGCGGCATCCCGTGCTCCATCGCGCGGAGGAACTCCTCGTCGATGCGCATGGCCTCGAGATCGCCGCGAGCGGCGAGTTTCGCCTGCTCTACGAAGCGCTCGCGCTGGATGACCGGGTCAATCAGTTCAGAGTAGCCCGTCGCGAGCTCGAACCCGCGGACGTAGAGGTCCCACTTCTCCACCACACCCGCGATCGAACGGTGCTCCCGCACCAGTGGGCTCGTGTCGAGAGGGAAGTCCATGACGAATGTGGGGCGCTCAAGGTCGCCCTTCACGTGGTGCTCCCAGAGCTCCTCGACGAGCTTGCCGTGGGTGGCGTGCTGCGGCACGTCCACACCGGCGACCGCCGCCATCGCGATCAGGTCGTCAAGCGATGTCTCCGGAGTTACCGCGCGCCCCGCCGCCTCCGAAAGCGAGTCGTACATCGACAACCGCTCCCAGTGGCCCCCCAGATCGTACTCGGCGCCGTCGGCCCAGGTGACCGTCGTCGAACCGGCGACGGCGACCGCCGCATTCTGCACGAGCTGCTGCGTGAGGTCGGCGATGCCGTTGTAATCGGTATAGGCCTGATACGCCTCGAGCATCGCGAACTCGGGGCTGTGCGTGGAGTCAGCGCCTTCGTTGCGGAAATTGCGGTTGATCTCGAACACCCGCTCCAAGCCCCCGACGACCGCTCGCTTGAGGAACAGCTCCGGTGCTATACGCAGGTAGAGGTCCGTGTCGAAGGCGTTCGACTTGGTGATGAATGGTCGGGCAGAGGCCCCGCCGTGCTGCACCTGCAGCATCGGCGTCTCTACCTCCACGAAGCCGTACGCCGTAAAGGTTTCCCGCAGGCTCGCATTCGTCTTAGCACGAGCGAGGACGGTCTCGCGCGCGCGGTCGCGCACGATGAGATCAAGAAACCGGCTGCGCACCCGGCTCTCCTCGCTGAGATCGGCGTACATGTTCGGAAGCGGCAAGATCGCCTTCGAGGCGATCATCCACTCGGCCACCATGACCGACAGCTCGCCGCGACGGCTGGAGATGACCTCGCCCTTCACGAAGACGTGGTCGCCGAGGTCTACGAGGTCCTTCCACCGCTGTAGCGACTCGTCGCCGATGACGGCGAGGGACACCATCGCCTGGATGCGGCTCCCGTCTCCCGCCTGCAAGGTCGCGAAGCACAGCTTGCCGGTGTTCCGGCTGAAGACGACCCGGCCGGCTATCGCCGCCGTGATGCCGGTCTCCGCGCCTGCCTCGAGGTCACTGAAGCGTTCACGGAGCGCGGGGATCGTCTCGGTGAGCGGAATGGACACGGGATAGGGGCCGCCCGCCGCGTCGGTGCGCTCCGCCATGAGACGGTTGCGCTTGGCGAGCCGCACGGCCTTCTGCTCAAAGACCTCCTCGTTCGACGGCTCGGGCGCGCTTTCGTTGGTTCTGGTCATGCAGTGGGCTCCTCGGGGCAGGCCTCCCAGCCTACTGCCCGTCCTTCCGGGGCCGTGGGCCGGCTTGGGCCGCACTCCTGCTCATCCCCTGCCGTTGCGCCCAAGCCGCTCTCACCGGGTTTCGCGCCGTGCGAGGGACTAGTCAGCCGATAGTGTTCTTCCGTGATGCCGGATGCGAGGCGAGCCGCGAACGAAACCCGCCGGCGCCGTTTTCGTGTCACGCTACTGGTCGCCATCCCCGTTCTGCTCTTCGCGACTCTCGCCTCTTGGGCGTTCGCATCGCCTGTGGGAGCGAGTCCTGACGATGACTTTCATCTACCTGCAATCTGGTGTGGTCTCGGTGAGAGGGATGGCCTGTGCGAGGCGACGGGCGAGGCCAACGCACTTCTAGTGCCCGCGCCCCTTCCTTCCGCGGCGTGCTTCGCGCTCCGATCGGAACTAAGCGCTGCGTGTCAGGACATGAGCGAAGCGGGACTAGCGGAGACCAAACTCACCAATGCCCAAGGCCTTTATCCACCGCTGTTCTATGCGGCGATGTCGGTCTTTGCGAGCGCGGACCTCGAAGTGTCGGTGATCACAATGAGGCTTGCCAATTCCGCGATCGCTGTCGGGATGCTGACCAGCGTTTTCTTCGCGCTGCCGCGAAACATCCGGCCGGCACTGGTCCTCAGCGCGTTGTGCACAACCGTCCCGCTTGGCGTCTTTCTCATCCCGTCGACGAACCCTTCCTCCTGGGCGATCACCTCGGCTCTCACAGTGTGGGTGAGCCTGTTCGGGGCGGCTCGCACGGCGTCGTCCTCGCGGCGCGCAGTCCTGTCAGCTCTCGCCGTCATCGGCGCGGTCTTGGGCGCTGGAGCCCGAGCGGACGCGGCGTTGTATGCCGTCGTTGCTGTTGTGCTCGTGGGAATAATGACTGCTCGGTCGAGGCGGACGCTCATCGTGCCCGCCGCCGCCGCCGTGATCATCGTAGTCATCGCGATCGTGTTCTACACTGGAGCTGGTCAGGCCGGAGCTATCGGCGGCCTCGGCGGCAAGGAGCAGGATCTCACTGCTGGAGACCACGTCGAGAACTTCTTAGGCGTTCCACTCCTATGGCTCGGCGTATTCGGATACACAGGACTGGGGTGGCTAGATACACCTATGCCGCCTGCGGTATGGGTGCTCGGATTCGGCGTGTTCGCCGCTGCTCTGGGTGTCGGTCTGCGACGAGTGTCGTTCAGGCGATCGCTGGCTTTGGGCCTCTCGTTCGCCGCTATCTGGTTGTTGCCGTTCGTGGTGATCGTGCGTTCACGGGTCATGGTCGAGGACTTTTGGATTCAGCCTCGTTACATCCTGCCGTTGATAATCATGCTCGCTGGAATCGCAACGGTCGGCGTTCCGCGGGGGCAATGGAGCGGGCCTCGATTCAACGTGTCGGCGGTGGCCCTCGCCGCCAGCATGGTCGTTTCGCTGAACCTCAACATTCGGCGGTACACGACCGGCTTCGGCGCCAGCACCGTTGACCCTGGTGCCGGGGCAGAATGGTGGTGGTGTGCCGGACCGGCACCCTTGACTGTCTGGCTTGCAGGCAGTGCGGCGTTTGCAGTCGCGCTCGTATTCATCGGCAGTCTCAATCGAGGCGGAGCGCTTCTAGACCCTCATCCTGCTTCGGAAGAGATCCCGCCATTTGCAGAAGAGCCGGCAAGAATGAAGAACGATGCCGTGGGTCCCACCTCGCTGACGCGCCGATCGTCCGGGGTTGATTTTGGGAGCGCTGACGAACTGCACCAAGCGGCATCAGACCCCCTTCCTGCTCCAGGCCCAACGCCGTGACAGCCCTCTTGCTGAGCTGTCGGAGCCTCCAGAGGAGCGCGGTCACGAGCCGCTTACAGCGAGCAACCGCGGTTAGCCCCGAAGCCGCTCGGAGCTGCGAGGTGAGAAGCGATACCGCCCGGAGACTACACCGAGTAGCCATTCGATCGGGCCCTTGCCAACGAACCGCCACCAGAGAATGCCGACGAGGCTGACGCCGACGACCAGGATCAGCCACGCACCCCAGCGGCCCTCCACGGCGATCGCGAACGCGACCATGGCGGCGACGACGGCGACCTGCAGCACGTAGACGGATAGAGAAACCRTCCCCAGGGCGCGGAACGGGGTGAAGAACGCGTCGATGACGCGCGCGGGGCCCGGTGCGCGCACCGTGGCAAGCGCCACGATGACGACATACGTCAAGAACACGAGCCCGACATCGTGCACCGTGTCGATGTACGTGCCCGATCCGATGATCGCGTACAGCGTCGCCTGGTCCGATCCCATCGCCGGTGCGACGAGGTTCTCGTACAGCGGACGCAGCGGATACGCCAGGAGGGCGATGACCAGCAGCGCCAGCAGCAAGCGGTCACGACGGAATCCATGGCGCAGAAGGGCGACGCCGACGAGGAAGAAAGGGAGGAGATTGAGCGCGCGGTACTCACCCCCGGTGAAGAGCCAGTCCATCGGGAACACCCACGGGGTGTAATACAACGACGGGAGCAGGCCCATCATGACCGCCTGCACAGGCTGGCTGATCACGACGATGCCCGCCGCGATTCCGAGCACCCACCGCGTCGAGAGCAGCACGATCGGCGTGCCGATGATGAGCGTGGCGCCGAGGGGCGCGAGGACGATCGCGATCCACGTCCACCACGAGGCCAGCCACAGGCCGAGCACGACGAGGAGGGCCCCGCGGATGAGGTTCTGAAGGACGAGCAGCCCGCGGTCACGCGCCTCGGCCCCTGTCTTCAGCACGACGATCGCGGTCGACATGCCCATGACCAGGGCGAAGAGCGGCGACGCCACATCGCTGATGTTGCCCTGCAGAAAATGCACCGGCCCGGGAAGCGGCTCCACGAGTCGTCCGGCATGGGCGATCAGCATCGCGAGGATCGCGACGCCCCGAAGCACGTCGGGTACGACAAGCCTGTCCTCTTGGAGCCGGGGTGCGACCGGGTCGACAATCGCACCGACCGCCGTGGTCACTGATGCTCCCTGCGTGGTGCGCGTGTGCATGTCCCTCCCGCGCCACATCCTAAGCGCGCGGACCCGAGACTGCCTCAGTCGGCGAGCGTGATCTCGATCGGCTCACCCAGCGGCGCCCACCGCACGCGATCCGAGACGTTCGCTGGCTCCGCCGCCAGGAGCCGGCGAGCCGACCCCTCCTGCTCGGTGAAGTGGCTCCACCCCTCGACGTGGATGGGCACGACCACCTCGGGTCGCGCCAGCGCGATGAGCTCGGCCCCTTCCTTCGCGTTCATCGTGTACCGGAGGGGCCCCGAGAGCCCGAACTTCACCGCACCCAGATGAAGAAGGGCCACCTCAGGGGCGAGGTCCGCGGCGTAACCACGGAGCGCGTCGTACAGCACGGTGTCGCCGGTCATCCACAGCCCCGGTCGGGCCGCTCCCGCGAGGGTCAGCGCGAACCCGATGACCGGCCCGACGAGCGGAAGAGTGAGCGGAGCACCGTGGCGGCCGGGCGTCGCCGTGATCGTGAGGTCGGGCCTGCCCGGCGCACTGAGGGTGACGGCGTCACCTGCCGCCAACCCTCGCAGATCGGAATGGGTCAGGGCCTTCGCGCCGGCGTTGGTCGTGAGCACCGTCGTCGCACTCGCGAGGCCGGCACGGCCGGCGCGGTCGAGATTGTCGGCGTGGCCGTGATGGCTGAGCAGCACCACGTCGATGGGCTCCAGCGCCTTGAGCGGCAGCGCCGGGCCCGTCACCTTGGTGGAGCGGGTGCCTGCAGCGAAGGAGTAGGTGCGGCCAGGCGGATCGAACGTGGGATCGGTGAGGATGCGCCATCCCGACCACTCGATGAACGCGGTCGGACCGCCGATGCGGGTGATGCGCATGTGCCCTCCCGGGACTCAGCCGAGGACGCTCTCGGCCTGCTGGATGAAGCGAGCCCGGCGAAGCTCGCCGCGATCATTCGTCGATGCTATCGGCGGGCGTCCCGTCGTCCGCGAGACCAGCGCCGAGCGGTCCTGCCCCGGCAGACCCCGCAGCGGCGAGCGCATGGTCGAGCGTCGAGTGGGCGAGCACTGAGAGGTATGACCCCGGATGCGGCACCCCGGCGGTACGCAGCAGCTCCGCGGCCTGCGCGACGATCGAGCGCGAGAACTCGGTGGCGATGGCGATCCCCTCCGCGTACGCCGCGCGGTCGGCCTCCGCGATGACCACCGGCTCGCACCCGAGTTCGACGGCGAGAGCCTGGGCGATCGGCAGCACCGGAGCCGGGGCGGTGACGGCGGCATATGCGGTGGCGAGCTGGCGGAGATCCATCGACGACCCGGTGAAGGCGATCGCGGGATGCACGGCGAGCGGGATCGCGCCCCGCGCGGCGGCCGGCGCGAGGACCGCCGTTCCGAAGGCAGGGTCGGTGTGCAGCACGAGCTGCCCCGGCTGCCAGGCGCCGAGGTCGGCGAGCCCCGACACGAGATCGGCGAGGTCGTCATGCGGGACGGCGATCAGGACCAGCTCGCTGCGGCGGACGACCTCGAGCGCGTCGAGCACGGGCACCCCGGGCAGGATCGCCTCCACCCGTTCCTCGTCCGAGCCGGGCGTGATGCCGGTGAGCGCGTGTCCGGCGCCGGCGAGTGCGGCGCCCAGCACGGGGCCGACCCGGCCGGCGCCGATGATGCCCACCCCGAGCCTGCTCGCGCGATTCATCCCTGCTCCTCCGCCCATCGATGCGATCGGTCGACCGCCGCCGCACGTACCGCGCCGGCCGCGGCATCCGCGAACAATCCGAGCGCAGCGTCCCGGTCGATCGCCCCCAGTGCGCTGTCGACCGGGCCCGCCACGGTGTGCACTCGGGCCGACGCCACCCGGAATGCCCGATCGATCGGCCCCTGATGGAGGGCGAGACTCTGCAGGCGCGCGAGCGGGAGGATCGCCAGCTTGCGCCAGATGACGCCCCGTCGGAAGAGCACGACATCGCGGGTCATCTGAAACCCATTGCGCTTCCACGACAGCGGCCGAAGGAGGCGCGCGCGCCGCGGAGTGTCGGTGAACGGGTCCTCCTGCTGGGGACCGAGGATGCCCTGCCGCACGATGATCGGCCAGTCGTCCTCATCGACGGCGGGCAGGATCAGCCGCAGCACGCGCTCGACGTCGAGCAGAGTGCCGACCGGCAGCACCGTCGTGAACTGGTCGTTGTTGGAATCGCTGAGGCTGCGCCCCGTCAGCCGGCTGATCCGCACCGTCCACCAGCCGAACCCGCGCCACAGCACCGACTGAGAGACCTCGACCGCGTGGACACGTCCGGGCGGCACGATCTCGGTGATCGTGGTGAGCAGGCCGAAAGTGATCCGCACGCCGTCGGGAGTGGGGGCGATCGAGTAGCGCAGGCTCCGCACGATCGAGCGGATCCAGTAGGCCACAAAGCCGATGACGGCGGGCACCATGCCGATGAGCAGCCAGGGCGTGCCGAGCGCCGATCCGATCGCGATCGCCGCGATCCCGAACACCAGCCCCACGGTGGCAGGGCTGATCACGTGCGACACGACGAGCCGGAGCACGGGGATGTGGACGACCGATTCCGGCTCTTCGATCGCGGCCTCGTCCCCTTCGATGAGGCCGGTGATGCCCCGCGAGACGGTGTCGGACAGCGCCCCCATGCGGGTGCGGCCGTTCCCGGCGGCGCCCGAATGGGCTTCTCCGAGCCGCCGCCCCGAGGCGAGGCGGAGGATGTCGGCGCGCACGGCCTCCGCGTTGACCGTGGAGAGGTATTCGAGCTTCACGTTCGAGTCCGTGCCGGCCCCGACCACTTCGAGCTTGGCCATGCCGGCGAGCCGGGCGAGCATCGGCCGCGTCAGATTGACACCCTGGACCCGGTCGAGCGGGGCGCGGCGCTGGGTGCGGAACAGGATGCCGCTGCGCACCTCCACGTCGTCGCCGGTGATCCGGAAGGTGTGGAAGCGCCACGAGAGATAGAAGATCGCGGTGAGCGCCAGGAGGACGACCACGACGGCGATGCCCGCCGCCAGGTAGAGGTTGTTGGCGACGATGAAGTCGATCGGATCGCCCGATCCCTCGAATTCCTCCAACTCCTCCGCGGGGAGGTCCGGGGCCAGTGCCGGGAGGAAGAGGAACACCAGGCGGTCGCGGAGATTGGCGACGATGATGCCGATCACGACGACGAGGAACAGGCCGCCCCGCAGCAGGGGGGTGAGCGGGTGCAGCCGGTGCCACTCCCCGTCGCTCATCGGCGAGCGCACGAGCGCCTGGGGCGGCGCGACGACCGAGGCCTCCCCGCTCAGTGGAGTCGGTGCCGGCAGCGACCCAGCCGGAGACGCACCGGCCGGCAGACCGGCGTCCTGTGTCGCGGACCTCGAACCTTCCGGCAGCACGCCGGACTCGCCGGATGGCGGGACGGGCTCGGTCACAGCCCGGTCCGGCGGCTCTCGGCGACGGTCACCAGATGATCGCGCAGGGTCTCGGCGGTCATCTGCTCGAGCCCGGGGATCGTCACACCTGTCGTGGCGGCCGCCGTGACGAACTTCAGCTGGGCGATGCCGAATCCTCGGTCGAGGGGACCGTGCGTGATGTCGACGAGCTGCATGCGGCCGTACGGCACGGCGACCATCCGCTGCCACAGGATGCCGCGGCGGAAGACGAGGTCATCCTTGCGCAGCTGATACCCGATGGCCCGCACCTGCCGCGGCAGGATCGCCATGGTCCAGATGAGGATCGCGCTGAGGATCCCACCCGGGATGAGCGCCCACCGCTGCTCGAGCCCGAGCGCGAGGACCAGCATCGCCACGACGACGAGCAGCAGCATCGTCCCCGACGAGATCAATTGCACCCAGACGTACCGGCGCGAGATCTGGTGCCATCTGCCCTCTTCCAGCGCCAGGCGGTGGGGCGAGCGCGGCTCGATCAGGCGCCGATACGTGCCGTGATCGAGGGATGCCGCTTGTTCGGCCTCGTCGAAGGATGCCGCCGCCTCGACCTCATCGACGGCGTCAGGCGCAGCCTTCGTCTGCCCGCCGTCACTCGGCTCGAGTGGCGCGGAGTGCGCATCGACGTCGCGCACTGGCGCCCACGCTTCCGCGGGACCGGCCTCAGTGCGAGTGGGCGTCGAATCCGGGACCGGGGTCGCCGGGTTGTTCGTCATCGTCGTCCTTCCGGATGGTGCACAGGTGCTCGGCGACGAGTCCGGCGACGACGAGCAGGGCGCCGCACACGATCGTCGCGATCACTGCGCCCCATGAGCCTACCGATGGGGTCACGGGCCTTGTCACGAGGAAGAGCGCGAGCCCCGCGCCGAACCCGGCGAACGCCGAGCCGACGATGCTCGAGGCTTTCGCGAGCATCGCGATCCGGAGGGCCCGGAACGGATCGACGGGACGAGCGCCCGTCGTTCCGCGCGTCGCTCTGCGTATCGGGAGGGCGAGGACGATCACGAAGCCGCCCAGCAGCGCGAGCAGGATAGGAAGCGTCACGCCCGGCACGAACGTGGGCCGCCCGGCCCCGGTCAGCACCTGGTCCAGGAAGAACCCCACGGCCACGCCGATGGCGCCGGCGGCGGCGAGAACGCCGGCTCCCGTCCTCTTCACGAAGCGTCTCTCAGCCGCCGCAGCAGCTCATCGACGCGCCCGACGCCGGGCAGCTCCGCTTCCGGATCGAGGATGAGCCAGGGCGCGAGGACGAAGTCGCGCTCGGCTGCGCGCGGGTGCGGGAGCTGCAGCGTGGGGGTGTCGCTGCGGGCGTCGCCGTAGGCGATGAGGTCGAGGTCGAGCGTCCGATCGCCCCAGCGCTCGGTCCGCTCGCGACCGTGGCGCACCTCGATCGCATGCAGGTACGCGAGCAGGACGGACGGCGCCAGCCTCGTCGTGACGAGGGCCACGGTGTTGAGATACGCCGGGGCATCGGCATCCGGTCCCTCTGGCCTCAGGGCGACGGATTCGATGACGTCAGCGACGCGCACGTCGTCCACGAGCGGCAGCCGCGCCAGGTCGACCACGGCCGACCGAATCGTCTCGGCCCGATCGCCGAGGTTGGAGCCGAGCGCCACGACCGCGGCGACGGGGCTGCGGGGGATCGACTCGGAGCTCCCCTTGAAACCCTCGGCGAGACGGCGGTTCATCGGCCGGCCTTCGTCCGGTTGACGGTCACCGCGACGTCCGCGAACGGGACGGCGATCGGCGCTGAGGGCTTGTGCACGGTGATGCGGGTCATCTGCACGAGCTCGTGGGCGAGCACCGCCTCGGCGATGCGGCTCGCGAGGGTCTCGATGAGGTCGACCGGATCACCCGAGACGATGCCGGCGATCGCCTCTGCGAGCTCGCCATAGTGGACGGTGTCGGCGACGTCATCGGTTTCGGCCGCCCGGGCGGTCGAGACGAAGAGCTGCGCGTCCACGATGAACTCCTGCCCATCCCGCTTCTCGTCGGGGTAGACACCGTGGAACCCGTAGGCGCGGATGCCCGTGATGGTGATCTCGTCTACGAAGTCCATGTCGATCCACTCTTCCACTGCGCCGCCACATCGAGCGCATCGACTGTCGCGGCGACCTCGTGCACCCGGACCGCCCATGCCCCCGCTTGGGCGGCCAGGACGCTCGTGACCGCGGTCGCGAGATCGAGACGGGTCCCGGATGCGTCTCCCCCGCGCGCTTCGAGGGTCTGGACCAGGAACCGCTTGCGGCTCGTTCCCACCAGCACCCGATGGCCGAGCGCCGCCAGGCGCGGCATCCCGTGCAGGACCGCCCAGTTCTGGGCGCCCTTCTTGCCGAATCCGATGCCCGGGTCGATGATCACCCGCTCGGGCGGGATGCCGGCGGTGACGGCCGCCTCGACGCGACTCTCCAGCTCGGCGACGACCTCCGCGACGATGTCGTCGTACGACGCCCCCGCGTACATGTCTGCGGAATGCCCGCGCCAGTGCTGCACGACGATCTCGGCATCCGTCCCCGCCACCGCGGCGAGCATGTCGGGGTCTGCGAGCCCTCCCGACACGTCGTTCACGATGCCCGCCCCCGCCTCGACCGCCGCGATCGCCGTTGAGGCGTTCATCGTGTCGATGCTGACCGTGGCGCCCGCCTCGGCGAGAGACCTGACGACGGGAAGCACGCGCTGCCGTTCGATCGAGGGGTCGACGCGCTGGGCGCCGGGGCGCGTCGACTCGCCTCCGACATCGAGCATCGCGGCGCCCGCTGTCAGAAGCGCCAGCCCGTGCTCGATCGCGGCATCGGCGGCGAGAAAGAGCCCGCCGTCACTGAAGGAGTCGGGCGTGACGTTGACGATCCCCATGACGAGGCACTGCATCGCACCCGCCGTCACCGTCTGCCGGCGCCGATGAGGGCGATCAGCTCGGCGCGCGCCGCCGGATCGGCGAGTTCGCCGCGCGCCGCGATCGTGACGGTCGAGGCATCAGGCTGGCGCTCGCCGCGCATCGTGACGCACTCGTGCGACGCGTCGAGCACGACCAGCACCCCCCGGGTGTCGAGGGCGTCCTGGATCGCGTCGGCGATCTGCTCGCCGAGGCGCTCCTGCACCTGCGGGCGCGACGCGAGCACCTCGACCACCTTCGGCAGGGCGCCGAGGCCCACCACGCGGTCGTCCGGGAAGTACGCGATGTGCGCCTTGCCCCGGAAGGGCAGCAGGTGGTGCTCGCACACCGAGCGGAACTGGATGTCGCGCAGCATCACCGCCCCCGACGGGGACGTCTCGGGGGCGGGACCGTGCGAGACCGAGATCGTGTGCGCGAGCGGCGCCATCGGGTCCTGCCCGACACCGGAGAAGAACTCGCCGTACGCATCGGCCACGCGGCCAGGCGTGGCCTTCAGTCCCGGACGGTCGGGATCCTCCCCGATCGCTTCGAGGAGCTCACGGACGAGCGACGCCACGCGGTCACGGTCGACGGCCACGGGCCGAGCCTACGCGGTCGCGGGTCGCGCCTGCCCGGTCGGGCGGCGACGGGTCGCCTTCTCGGCGACCGGCTCCTCCGCCTCGACGGATGCTGCCAGCCCGGCCTCGTCGCGCCGCTGGGGCACGTCGACCGGCGGCTGGGTCGAGACGGGACGGTCGTCGCTCGAGAGCCACTGCGGGCGCGGCGGGAGCCGCTTGACGTCGCGGAAGATCTCGGCGAGCTCGAGGTGATCGAGCGTCTCCTTCTCCAGGAGCGCAAGCGCGAGCCGGTCGAGAACCTCGCGGTTGTCGTTGATCACCTCGTAGGCCTCGTTGTGGGCCTGCTCAATGAGCGCACGCACCTCTGCATCGACCCGCTCAGCCACGCGCTCCGAGAAGTCGCGGCCATGGCCCATGTCGCGGCCCATGAAGACCTCGCCCGAGGATGATCCGAGCTTGATGGGTCCGACATCCGTCGTCATGCCGTACTCGGTGACCATCTTGCGGGCGATGCTCGTCGCCTTCTCGATGTCGTTCGACGCGCCCGTGGTGGGGTCGTGGAAGACGATCTCCTCCGCGACGCGGCCGCCCATCGCGTACGCGAGCTGGTCCTGCAGCTCGTTGCGGGTGATGGAGTACTTGTCATCGAGCGGCAGCACCATCGTGTAGCCGAGCGCCTTGCCGCGGGGCAGGATCGTGATCTTCGTCACCGGGTCGGTGTGGTTCATCGCCGCAGCCGCAAGGGCGTGCCCGCCCTCGTGGTAGGCGGTGATGAGCTTCTCCTTGTCCTTCATCACACGCGTGCGACGCTGGGGACCGCCGATGACGCGGTCGATGGCCTCGTCGAGCGCACGGTTGTCGATGAGCTGGGCGTTCGAGCGCGCCGTGAGCAGCGCGGCCTCGTTGAGGACGTTGGCAAGGTCGGCGCCGGTGAACCCGGGCGTCTTCCGCGCGACGACCTCGAGGTCGACTCCCGGAGCGAGGGGCTTGCCGCGGCCGTGCACCTCGAGGATCTGCTTGCGACCCTTGAGATCGGGGGCGTCGACGCCGATCTGACGGTCGAAGCGACCAGGACGCAGCAGCGCCGGGTCGAGGATGTCGGGACGGTTGGTGGCGGCGATGACGATGACGTTCGCCTTGGGGTCGAAGCCGTCCATCTCGACGAGCATCTGGTTGAGCGTCTGCTCGCGCTCGTCGTGACCGCCGCCCATGCCGGCGCCGCGGTGACGTCCGACCGCATCGATCTCATCGATGAAGATGATGGCCGGAGCGCTCTCCTTCGCCTGGTTGAACAGGTCGCGGACGCGCGAGGCGCCGACGCCGACGAACATCTCGACGAAGTCCGAGCCCGAGATCGAGTAGAAGGGAACGCCCGCCTCGCCGGCGACTGCCCGCGCGAGAAGCGTCTTGCCGGTTCCGGGAGGGCCGTACAGCAGCACGCCCTTCGGAATGCGGGCGCCGACGTTCTGGAACTTCGTCGGGTCCTTCAGGAAGTCCTTGATCTCCTGCATCTCTTCGATGGCCTCGTCGGATCCCGCGACGTCGCCGAACGTGACGGTCGGCGACTCCTTGGACACGAGCTTCGCGCGGGACTTGCCGAACTGCATGACCTTGCTGCCGCCGCCCTGGGCGCTGGAGAGCAGGAACCAGAAGAGCAGGCCGAGCAGCAGGATCGGGAGGAAGAGCGAGATGAAGCCGTCGAACCACGTCGAGCGAGGGACCGCGTCATTGAAGCCGTCGCTCGGCTGGGCCGCGTCGACTGCCTCGACCACTTCGTCGGCGCGCGCCTGCACGTAGTAGAACTGCACGTCGGTCGCACCCTCGTATTCCTCGGAGAGCTTCATGTCGACGCGCTGGTCGCCGTCCGTGTTCGTGACCTCGGTCACGGTGCCGCCGTCGAGCAGCTTCAGGCCCTCTTGCGTCGAGATCTGCTTGGCACCGCCAAGACTCGAGATGAGGGAGAAGCCCACCACGAGGAGGAACCCGATCATCAGCACGTAGAAGAGCGGGTTGCGAGTGATCTTCTTGATGTCCATGGTGCGGGCGGAGCCCGTTCCCTTCGTCAGCGAGCCGACGCACAGCCGACGGGGGCGGCGACGGTTGGATCAGGGTATCGCGCGGCACCTATGACGAATCTGTGCATTCGCCCACGGCGTAAGCCGTGGGCGAATCGGTTGTTGAGTAGCGAGCGCCAGCGAGCGTATCGAAACACGCCCACGGCGTAAGCCGCCTGCTTGTGCGACTCGACAACCGGCCCGTCACCGCGTCACCCGGGGTGGGCCCGGATCAGATGGCGGGCTGCCGAGGTCAGGCGTACACGTGCGGTGCGAGCACCGCGACGTCACGCAGATTGCGGTACTTCTCGGCGTAGTCCAGGCCGTAGCCGATCACGAACTCGTTGGGGATCTCGAAGCCGACATAGCGGCATTCGACATGCACCTTCGCCGCCTCCGGCTTGCGGAGTAGGGCGAAGACCTCGACGGATGCCGCTCCCCGCGACGCGAAGTTGTCGAGGAGCCAACTGAGCGTGAGGCCCGAGTCGATGATGTCCTCGACGATCAGGATGTGCTTGTCGTGGATGTCGGTGTCGAGGTCCTTGCGGATCTGCACCACCCCGCTGGACTTGGTGCCGGCGCCGTACGAGGAGACGGCCATCCAGTCGATCGGCACGGGGAAGGGGAGCGCCCGCGAGAAGTCGGCCATCACCATGACCGCGCCCTTGAGGACGCCCACGAGGATGAGGTCCTTGCCCGCGTAATCGGCGGCGACTCGATCGGCGACCTCCTGGAGCTTCTCCCGGATCTGCTCCTCCGTGAGGAGGATGTCGGTGATGTCGCTCTGGATGTCGGCCGCACGCATGCCCCGAGTCTATGGGCGTGCGGCTGGGAGCCCGCGGGGTCAGCCTCGCGCGGTGATCTCGAGCCGGATGCCGACCCGTCGGGCCGTGCAGCCGGGGAGGTCGATGGGGCCCTGGCCGGCCCAGTCGGTGACGAGTCGCGCGACCTCGAGCGTCTGGGCGCGCGTGAGGCTCTGTCCGAACTCGGCGGCGACGACATGCCGGATGATCCGGTGCCGGAGCGCCGCGGGGTTGGCCGCCAGGGCCGGCACCGACACCGAGATGCCCGCTTCGGCGTGCTCGACGATGTCCTCGATCGTCTCGGCGATCATGTCGTCGAACGCCGCCGCGTCCTCTCGCAGCTGCTCGGCCGTGCGGGCGAGCGCCTCGGCCACACCGGGCCCCAGTTCGGCCTCGAGGACGGGCAGCACCCGATGGCGGACGCGCACCCGGGCGTACGCGGGATCGGAGTTGTGGGGATCGGTCCATGGCCGCAGGCCGCCCGCGTCGGCCGCGGCGAGCGTCACAGCCCGCTTCACTCCGAGCAGCGGGCGCACCAACGCGACACCGTCGCCGAGGTCCGACACCGGCGCCATGCCCTGCATGCTCCCGGCGCCCGATCCGCGGGCGAGCCCCAGGAGCACCGTTTCCGCCTGATCGTCGAGGGTGTGGCCCGTCAGCACCGCCGAAGCGCCCTGCGCGAGGGCCTCGGCTCGCAGGGCGTCATAGCGCGCGGCCCGGGCGGCCGCCTCCGGGCCACCGGTGGCACCCACGTCGACCCTGACGACCCGGGCCTCGAGCCCGAGGCCCCAGGCCTGCGCCGCTCCGGCGGCCGCGACATCGGCGGATCCCGCCTGAAGCCCGTGATCGATCGTGACCGCCACCGCGGTGACCCCGGCCTTGGGCGCTTCGAAAGCGACCGCCGCTGCCAGCGCAAGCGAGTCGGCGCCGCCGGAGAGCGCGACGACCACGGTCGTGTCCCCGACGAGCGCGGCCCGCACGGCGCGGCGCACCTCGGCAACAGCGGGATCCAGCCCAGGACGATGCGTCACCCGTCCACGGTACCGATGCCGCCCTGCACAACTCCGTCGGATCGAGTGGGGCGCGGGTACTTCTCCGGCGTTTCTCCCGCTGGGGGCTCGATGTGAAGGAGTTGTGCCGACGGAGGGCTGGGATGAGGAGTTCTACCCGGCCTACAGCCCCCGGCTAGGCTGGGCGAGGCATCCCCACGTCTTCGAAGGAGTACCCACCATGGGCGCGTACGACGCTGTCATCGAGATCCCGCGCAACAGCAAGATCAAGTACGAGGTCGACCACGGCACCGGCCGCGTCTTCCTCGACCGGATCCTCTACACGCCGATGGGCTACCCCACCAACTACGGGTTCTTCGAGAACACGCTCGGTGAGGATGGCGACCCGCTCGACGTGCTGGTGCTGCTCGACCACGATCTGGCCCCCGGCATCCTCGCGAGCGTCCGCCCCGTCGGCGTCCTGAAGATGAGCGACGAGGCCGGAGGCGACGACAAGGTCGTCGCGGTGCTCGCCAAGGATCCGCGCTGGGCGCACATCCAGGACGTGGGCGACATCAACGAGTACACGCAGAAGGAGATCACCCACTTCTTCGAGCACTACAAGGACCTCGAGCCCGGCAAGTGGGTCAAGGTCGACGACTGGGCCGACGCCGCCGAGGCGGAGCGCCTCGTCAGCGAGGCCTTCGACCGCTTCAAGGAGCACGAGGGCCAGACCGCGACACAGGGCGAGGGCGTCGCTCCGTCGACTCTGTAGACAGCTTCACACCGGAGGGGCGGATGCTTCGCCGGCGCTCAGCGCGAGCGCCGCGGCATCCGTCCCTTCGTCTTTGCTGCCGACGGACCGGACGTCAGACCGAGATCCCCCGGTCAGCCATGAAGTAGATCGGATTCACGGGGTCGCCGCTCACGTACGTCTCGAAATGGACGTGGCAGCCGAAGGAGTTTCCCGTGTTGCCTTCGTAGGCGATCAGCTGCCCGGCATTCACGGACTGTCCGTTGCGGACGAGGATGCCGCCGTTCTGGATGTGGCCGTAGCCGGTTCCGATGCCGCCGCCATGATCGAGCTTGATGTAGTTGCCGTAACCGCCGTTGGGACCGGCGTACACGACCCGGCCGCTGTGCGCGGCGTAGATCGCCGAGCCGCACCCCGAGGCGAGGTCCACGCCGTAGTGGAAGCTTGTCGAGCAGTAGCCGTTGCCGCACTGCTGCGAGCGCGGGCCGTAGCCCGACGTGCGCACACCGGACGAAGGACGAGCCCAGCCGGACCCGACGACGGCACCGCCGTTGCCGCCACCGCCACCTCCGCCGCCGCCTCCACCGCCGCCGCCTCCGCCGCCTCCACGGCCGACTGCCGCCGCGGCTGCTGCCGCCGCCGCAGCCTCACGGGCAAGGCGCTCCGCCTCTGCGCGAGCTCGCCGATCCGCTTCTTCCTTGGCCTTGCGCGCCGCCTCGACACCGGCCTCGTAGCCGGCGATCGTCTTCGCGGTCTGGTCCTGGAGTGCGGCGAGCTGAGCCTCGAGCTCGACGCGGTGCCCCTGCTCCTCGACGAGCGCCGCCTGCGCGGCGTCGGCAGCCGCCTGGGCCTCGACCATCTTCTGCTCGGCGATCTGCTGGAGGCGATCGCGCTCATCGCGCGCGACGACAGCCTGGTCGCTGAGGCTCTGCGCCGAATCCCGTGCCGTGATCGCATCGGCGTAGACAGCCTGGTTGCGGTCGATGAGCTGGTCCATCGTCCCCAGCCGAGCGAGCAGATCGTCGGCGGATGCTGCCGACCCGGCGAAGAAGAGCTCGAGCGATGTGTCGTCACCGCCGTTGCGATAGAGCTGCGCGGCGACGCGGCCGGCCTTGTTGGCGGCATCCACTGCCTTCGTGCCCTGATCGTCGGCCTGCTGCTGAAGCTGATCGGCGCGCTGCGAGGCATCGAAGTACGCCTGCTGCGCGACGTAGAACTCACCGGCGAGGCGCTCGGCCTCGGCCTGGGTGCGATTCACCTCGGCCGTCAGGCCTGCGATGAGTCCCTGGATCCGCTGGACCTCCTGCGCCTTCGCCGCCTCGTTCGCGCGGGCGGCCTGGACGTCGTCCCACGAGGGGTAGTCCGCGGCGAACGCCGGTGAGAGAAGGGGCCCGGTGAGTGCCGCGATCCCGACGGCGCCGATGACGCCGAGGCCGAGCGCCGTGCGGCGGCTGACCGAGGGCCACAGGGCTCGACGCTCGCGGGGACTGGGCGCGCAGCCGCAATCCTCCAAGGCGTCTTCGGGCTCCACGGGGACCTCCCAGATGGGGACAACTCTGTTCACACTAGCAACGTCAGTCACAGGCACAAGGGCAAGCCTGTACCTCGCACTGCTGGTCGCTCGGGGGCTGGACTTCCATCGTGCGCCCTTCCGCGGCGGTTTTCCAGGGGGAAGCGCCCTCGATTGGCGGTTTCGGAAAGGATTGCGTATGCTCGAGTGTCGGTAAGCGTGAGCGCCGGGCGATGAGCCAGGGGTTCATTTCGGCCCCATCGTTTAGCGGCCTAGGACGCCGCCCTTTCACGGCGGTAGCACGGGTTCGAATCCCGTTGGGGTCACCCAGCCGAAAGAAATACAACTGAATATGCATGGCCCTGTAGCGCAGTTGGTTAGCGTGCCGCCCTGTCACGGCGGAGGTCGCGGGTTCAAGTCCCGTCAGGGTCGCTTCTAAGCGACGGGCCCTTTGATTTCAGAGGGCCTTTCGTCTAGGACGCGGGAGGATGCTCAGGCATCCCCCGCGTTGGCTCTGTAGCTCAGTTGGTAGAGCGCACGACTGAAAATCGTGAGGTCACGGGATCGACGCCCGTCGGAGCCACTGGCCCTTCTTCAGGCTTCTACTGGGGAGGGGCCTTTTTCGTTCCCCGCGAGCAGCACTCGGAGCCGGGCGGAATCAGGCGCGAGCCTGCGCGCGATCGTGACCGCTGAGCGGACGGCGCTCTCGTGCGAGTCCGCATCGTCCATGTAGAGCCCGGTGAGCCACACGCCCGCGAGGCCGAGCAGCTCCTTCAGACGAGCCTGCGCCGCGAAATGATCAACGGTCACCAGCAGGTGCTCGTATTCGGCGACCGCGTAGAGAGGCTCGGGAAGCCGCTGCTCGTAGGTGACCCAGCTGCGGAAGACCGGCAGCCGAGACTCCGGGTTCCAGATCGACAACTGGCTGTGCGTGCCGTCCCAGCGCACATTGACCACGGACCACGCCGACTCATCCGCCGGCATGAGGGCGCGGTCGCCGTGGATGGCGATCGTCGTATTGAACGTGCGGAAGCGGTCCAGCTGATCGCTCATCGGCTCCAGCCCTCGCAGCGGCCGAAGGAGCGCCGAGGCCCGGGTGGGGCCCGTGGCGACGACGATCTGGTCGAATTCGCAGCGCATCCCCTGCGAGTCCTGGATGACGAGCACGTCGCCCTCGCGGGCGATACTGTCCACGCGTGCGCCGCACCTCACCTCGCCTCGCCGCAGGTCGTGCGCGAGCGCCTCGACGTACGTCCGCATGCCGCCGGGGATCTCCAGCTGCTGGGGTGGATGCCAGCCATCCGGCAGAGCGGCCCCGAGATAGAAGAGCGCGTTGTAGGCGGCGAACTGCTTCAGCTGCGAGAGCTCGACGCACCACAGCGCCAGCAGCATCGGGTACAGGAATCGCTCGACGAACCGCGGGGGCAGCCTCTGCGAATCGATGTGGTCCTCGAGCGTCACTGTCGTGTCGTGCCGGGCGAGGAAGGAGGGGATGCCGCGCAGAAACCGGCGGAAGCGGAGCAGGTCCTGCAGGGCAGCCAGCCTGAGCGACGGCCATACCGGATGCCCGGCTCGCAGGGGCGGCATCGCGACATGCTGGTTCTCCCGCTCGCGAAAGAGCGTCATCGTCGCGGAGTACGAGCGCACGGGCACCTCGAGCGCCGCGAGCAGCCGGTTGAAGGTGGCGTAGCTCTGCCCAGGTCCGAAGAACTGGAAGCCCGCGTCCACCGGTACGCGGCGCCCGTCGACGTTGATGTCGATGGTGTGCGCGTGACCCCCCAGGCGCGCATCGGCCTCGAACAGCGTCACGTCGTGGTCCTGCTCCAGCAGCCAGGCTGAGGTGAGACCCGCGCCACCGGCCCCGATGATCCCGATCCTCACCTCGGCTCCTTCCCCCGCAGTCCACGACAGTCTTTCGGGGCGGATGCCGTGAGCGCTACGTTGTGAGCACCAGCGCAACCCGGTCCCTTCATCCCCCGCCGACAGGACCAGCCGATGGACGCGCCTCGAGAGCCGCGGTGGAGCATCCCGCTTCCCGATCTGACCGGGCGACGCGCCATCGTGACGGGCGCCAGCGACGGCGTCGGTGTCGAGATCGCCCGCGGGCTCTCCGCGGCCGGCGCCCAGGTCATCCTCCCCGTCCGCAACAGGGCGAAGGGCGAGCGCGCAGCGGCACGCATCCGCGAGACGGTTCCGGATGCTGACCTCACACTCGCCGACCTTGATCTGGCTGACCTCGCATCGGTCGCCGCATCCGCCCGTTCACTGGTGGAAGAGGGCGCTCCCATCCACCTGCTCGTCCTCAATGCCGGGATGATCGCGCTGGCCGATCCGGTGCGGCGCACGAGCGCCGACGGGTTCGAACTGCACCTCCAGACGAACCACCTCGGGCACTTCGCCTTCGTCGCGCGGATCCTGCCGCTGCTGACGGCCGGCCAGGCACGCGTCACCGTGCAGAGCAGCCTCGCCGCGAAGTCCATCGGCGTGCGGTTCGACGACCTGCAGCTCGAGCGCCGCTACTCGACCTTCCGCGCCTACGGCTCGTCCAAGGCCGCGCTGAGCCTCTTCGCCCTCGAGCTCGGACGGCGGAGCGCGGCGAGAGGATGGGGGATCTCGACGAACCTCTCCCATCCCGGCATCGCGATCACCAACATCGCGCCTGCGGAGCTGCTCGAGAGCCGGAGCGCCGGAGCAAGACTGGGCCGGAGGATCATGGACGCCGGTATCGGCGGGACGCCGCGCGAGGCATCCCTCCCCGCGCTGTTCGCCGTCGCCAGCCCGGATGCCGCACCCGGCGGCTTCTACGGACCCGGCGGCTTCCTCCACCTGCAGGGGCCGCCCCGAACTCAGCGGCTGTACCGGCGCCTCACCGATGCAGGCGCCGCCGCACGGGTGTGGGCTGTGTCGGAGGAGCTCACCGGCGCCACATGGGGCGCCGGGCACGCGCCACGCTCGGCCCACAGGGGCGAAGTCGGGAGCGACCCAGCCCAGTAGGATCACGACCAGGCGGGTCTCCTGGGGGCGACCCACCGGTCTCTGACGCAAGATAGGAAGCCATGTTCTCGTCGACTGGTTCCCCTCCGACGCGCCGGCCTTGGGGGCCGCGCGACCGCCGGCGCGCGCTCTTCGCGGTGCTCGGAGTCTTCGGTGTCCTGGCCGTCGCCGTGACTGCGAGCGCGGTGATCGCGCTGATCCGCGCACAGGACGCGCCGGCGGCAGCCGCTCCGACACCGACGATCTCGGCAACACCGACTTCCCCTGCCACCCCGACCCCGACACCGCTGACACCGAGCGATGCGCTGCTCGCGACGACGCAGGATCCCGCGGCGTGCGCCGTGACCTTCAGCGGTGAGGGTATCGCCGATCCGCCCATGCTCCAGACGCAGGGCGCCCTTTACACCGCGCTGCCGATTCCCGCGCGCGATGGTCTGGTGTTCGCCGGGTGGTACCTGACCGCTGCGGACGCGGCATCCTTCAGCGTTCCCGAGCGGATGAACGGCTCGCAGCGTGTCGTCTGCGCGGCCCACGAGCGGACGCTTTACGCGGCGTGGAAGACTCCTGCGGAGAATGCGGCCGAGGATGCCGGCATCCCGATCCTGATGTACCACCAGTTCACCGCGAATCCCGACGGTGAGAGTGGCTGGCTGCGCGGCAACTACGCCTACATCGGCGACTTCGATGCGCACCTCGGCCACATCGCGAGCACCGGCTTCTACCTGCCGACGTGGGACGAATTGAGTGCGTTCATCGACGGTCGGCTGTTCCTGCCGACCCACTCCGTCATCGTCACGGACGACGACGCCGACCAGAGCTGGTTCGACCTCGCGGCGCCCCTGGTGGCGAAGCACCGGGTGCTCACCACCTCATTCATGATCACCGCGTACCGGCAGGATCCCGCCCCCAACCAGTACGTGCTGCGCCGGTCCCACACGCACGACATGCACAAGGCCGGCGCCGACGGCAACGGGCTGATGGTCAATCTCAGCGCCGCCGAGATCGCCGCGGATATGGAGACCTCCGCGCAGGTGCTGGGCGTGAAGGAGGTCATGGCGTACCCGTTCGGGCACCACAATGAGACCTCGAAAGAGGGCCTGCGGATGGCGGGTTTCGAGATGGCCCGCACGATCGAGCCCGGCTACGTGCACATCGGCACCGACAAGCTGGCCCTGCCCACCGTGCGCATCAACTACGGCATGGGGCTCGACCAGCTCGTGCGCCTGATCGGCTGAGTCCCGTTTGCAGGTGTCCCCCTGCGTCGGGGATCCGTGGCGTCAGAGCTCGCCCGGCGCCGCCGCCTGCGCGTCCAGCTCCTCGACCAGCCGGCGCGCGCGACTCGGCTGAGCGCCGACCTTGCGCGGCGCGTAGACGACGAGCGAGTGGAAGACGAAGCGCAGCACGAACGCGACGACCAGCGTGAGGGCGGTCGCCACAACAGCCGTGATGTGACCCGAATTGACCATCAGCGCCACGATGGGGATGCGCACCAGCAGCTCGACGTTGTTGAAGCTCACAGACTTGGCGAAGCGCGACCACACGCCCGATGCCTCGCCCCTCATGTCCTGGAACACGAAGCGCTCGATGAGGAGGAAGTTCGCGATGATCGTCGTCTCGGCCGCGACGATCGCCGCCGGGATGTAGCCGACGCCCGCGCTGGTGAGCGCCCACACGATCGCCACGTTCGCGATCGCGCCGAGACCCCCGATGATCGCGAAGAGCGACATCTTGCCGAACCGCAGCGCCGCGAGCTGCGTGATGAAGTGGACACCCTGCCGCAAAGACGCCTTGGACTCGCCCGCGTGCCGTGTCGCGAAATCGAACGGCACCTCGGCGATCCGCAGGTTCTTGCGGGCGAGGATCTCAAGGAGGATCTTGAACCCGCGCGGCTGGAGTGTCTCGGGCTCGACCACACGGCGGTCGACCAGGAAGAATCCGGTCATCGGGTCGGAGACATCCTTGAGCCGAATGGGGAACATCGCCCGCGTGAGCCCGGTCGAGGCCTTCGAGACGAGCACGCGGGTGCGATCGGCGAGCCCGACCGAGGTGCCTCCGCCGGAATATCTCGAGGCGACGACGACGTCGACATCGCCGCGGCGGAATCTCTCCCACAGCGCGGGGATCTCCTCCGGCGGATGCTGGAGGTCGCCGTCCATGACCAGGCACGCGTCCGCCTCGGCAGCACCGATCCCCTCGATCACCGCGCCTCCGAGCCCGCCGGTGTGCTCGTCCCGGTGGATCAGACGCACGGGGAGCGCAGCGGATGCCGCCACTCGCCGCACCTCGTCCGGGGTGGCATCCGAGCTGTCGTCGACGAAGATGATCTCGGCATCGATGCCCTCCACCGCCCCGGTGACACGCCGCACCAGCTCCTCGACGTTGGGAGCCTCGTTGAACGTGGGGACGATGATCGAGAGTTGCACTGCGAACATCGTCGCACGCGCGGGGCGCGCGGCGAATCTTCCCCTCATCTGCTGGGGAATCACACAGCGGAAAGACAGGGCCGGAGCGTCGCATCCGGCGATCGTCCAGCATCTATGCGTCAGAATTGAACGATGACTTCCTCCTCTTCGACCCTCACGCTCTTCGGCGCCGACTGGTGCATGGACTGCCGTCGCACGAAGAAGCAGCTCGATCAGCTCGGTGTGTCGTACGAGTACATCGACCTTCTGGCCGACCCGAACGCCGCCGATGTCGCGCGCGAGATCTCAGGGCGCACGAGCATTCCGGTGGTCGTATACCCGGATGCCTCGCACCACGTCGAGCCGTCGAACGCAGACGTCGAGTCGAAGCTGCGCGAGCTCGCGCTCATCTGACCCGGGGCCGTGACGCTCACTAGGCTGAGGCCGTGAGCGAAGGCGTCGAGGCCAATACCCGGACGATCGAAGGGTCGGTCGTCACGGACTTCTCGGACCGCATGACCTATGGCGGCTACCTCGATCTCGAGACGCTCCTGTCGGCGCAGCGGCCGCTGAGCTCCCCGGAGCATCACGACGAGCTGCTGTTCATCATCCAGCACCAGACGACCGAGCTCTGGCTCAAGCTCGTGCTGCACGAGCTGTCGGCAGCATGCGGGCTGCTGCGCGACGATCAGCTCGCGCCCGCTCTCAAGTGCATCGCCCGCGTCAAGCACATCCAGCGCACCCTGACCGAGCAGTGGTCTGTGCTCGCAACCCTCACCCCCGCCGAGTACGGCCAGTTCCGCGGGGTGCTGGGCAATGCGAGCGGCTTCCAGTCGGCCCAATACCGTGCGGTCGAGTTCACCCTCGGCAACAAGAACGCCGGCATGCTGCGGATCTTCGAATCGGACCCCGCCGCGCATGCGATCGTGTCGGGGGCGTTCGAGGCTCCGAGCCTCTACGACGAGTTCCTGCGCCTGCTCGCACGCTCGGGCTACGGCATACCCGGCTCCGTCCTCGAACGCGACCTCACCAAGGCCTGGACCTTCACGCCCGAGCTCGTTCCCGTCTTCGCCGGCATCTACGCCGACCCGCAGGCGCACTGGGCCGCCTACGAGACCTGCGAAGAGCTCGTCGACCTCGAGGACAACTTCCAGCTGTGGCGCTTCCGCCATCTCAAGACGGTCGAGCGCATCATCGGCTTCAAGAAGGGCACCGGGGGTTCCAGCGGCGTCCCCTTCCTGCAGCGGGCCCTCGAGCTCACGTTCTTCCCCGAGCTTTTCGCTGTCAGGACCGAGATCGGGAGCTGACGGATGCTGCACATCGACCCCTTCGCGATCCGTGAGCTGCTCGGACCCGACGCCGCACCCGGCAGGCGTGCGATCACGGGCGAGCACGGGGTCGTGCTGCCCGCCCTGACCGACCACCACGTGCACCTGCACCTCATCGACGAGCATGAGCTCGCCCCGCACGGCATCGCCTCGGTGGTCGATCTCGGCGGCGACCCGCTGGCCCTTGCCCGCCGGCCGCGCGAGGGGTTCCCGCGCCTGGCCTATGCCGGGGCGTTCCTCACCGCACCCGGCGGCTACCCCGTGGGGCGGCCGTGGGCCACGTCGGCCATCACGCGTGAAGTGTCCGATCCGTCGCGGCACCCGGGCGTGGCCTGGAGTGCGGCGACGGTCGTCGATGAGCAGGCGTCGTGCGGAGCATCCGTCATCAAGGTGGCGTTGAACGCGGCCGCGGGACCGGTCCTCGACGCCGAGACACTCCGGTCGATCGTCGCGTGCGCGCGCGAGCGCGGACTTCCCGTCGTAGCGCATGTGGAGGGCGAGGGCACGATGCGCCTCGCGCTCGACGCCGGGGTGGATGCCCTCGCCCACGCGCCGTTCAGCGAATGGCTCGACGGCGCGTCGATCGCGCGCGCCATCGCGCTCAGGCAGCGGTGGATCTCGACCCTCTCGATCCACGACGGCGTCGACCGCGAACGCGCGGCGATCAATCTGGCGACGTTCGTCGCCGCAGGCGGGCGGGTGCTCTACGGCACCGACCTCGGCAACGGCGAGCGGCCCGCGGGGATCCAGCCGGACGAGCTGGCCGCGCTCGACGCCGCGGGCCTGCGAGGACCCCGGCTCATCGCCACGATGACCGGTCCGTGGCCGGGGGTCGACGGCCCGCACGGCGTCGCGACCTTCGTCCCGGGCGCTCCGCCGCGGACGCTCGACGACATCCCAGCCTGGCTCGGCGGGGCGACGGTCGTACCCGATGAAGAGGTCGTGCGGGATGAGCACTGACGCGGGCGCTCTCCGATCCGTCGAGGAGGCGCTGGCGGACGAGGCCTCCCGGCTCGACGCGGCCGACGCGCTGGCGGACCGGCGTGCGCTGTTCGTGGGAACCGAGACCCCGCTCGTCTACTTCGACGGCAACTCGCTCGGACGGCCGCCCCGCGCCACCGCCGAGCGGCTCGCCCGGTTCGTCACCGACCAGTGGGGCGGGCGCCTGATCCGCGCCTGGGATGAGACCTGGATGGAGCTGCCGTTCACGATCGGCGACACGATCGGGCGCGCGGTGATCGGCGCGGCACCCGGGCAGACCGTCGTCGGAGACTCCACGACGGTGCTGCTGTACAAGCTGGTGCGTGCGGCGTTCGACGCGCAGCGCGCCGCGGACCCGGGGCGGCGGGAGATCGTCGTGGACCGCGACAACTTCCCGACCGATCGCTACCTGGTCGAGGGCATCGCCGCCGAGCGCGGCGGTCACGTGCGCTGGGTCGATGTCGACACGGCGTCCGGCGTCGACGCCGACGCGCTGGCGGCCGCGGTCGGTCCGCAGACCGCGGTGGTGGTGCTCAGCCACGTCGCCTATCGCTCGGGATATCACACGGATGCCGAGGCGCTGACCCGCATCGCGCACGACGCCGGCGCGCTCATCCTGTGGGACCTCTGCCACTCGGCCGGTTCGGTGCCCGTCGAGGCAGACGCGTGGGGCTTCGACCTCGCGGTCGGCTGCACCTACAAATATCTCAACGGCGGTCCGGGTGCACCGGCATTCGCGTACGTGGCAGAGCGGCACCAGGCCGCTCTGGCACAGCCGATCCAGGGCTGGATGGGAGCCGCCGACGTCTTCGCCATGGGACCGGAATATCTCCCGGCGACCGGAATGCGACGGTTCCTGTCGGGGACTCCCCCGGTGCTCGGCATGCTCGCCATGCAGGACACCCTGGCGATGATCGAGGACGCCGGCATCGGCGCGATCCGCGAGAAGTCGATCGCGCTCACCGAGTTCACCCTGCGCATCGCCGACGAACTGCTCGCACCGCTCGGCGTGGAGGTCGCCTCCCCCCGGGCACCCGCACAGCGCGGCGGGCACGTGACCCTGTCGCATCCGACCATGCGCGAGGTGACCGCGCGGCTGTGGGCAGAGGACGTGATCCCCGACTACCGCGACCCCGGCGGGCTGCGGATCGGCCTCTCGCCGCTCTCGACGAGCTTCGCCGAAGTGCACACCGGGATGCTGGCCGTCCTCCACGCGGTCCGCGCGACGAGCGCCTCGGGTCGCTGAGCCCGTCGACCAGCCGGCCAGCCACCGAGACGTCCGGGTGCACAGTCGCACGGGCTCTCCCCGTGAGGCGCTTATGCTGTCGCGATGAGCATCGACGCTCCCGGCGCAGCGGAAGCGCCGGCACCCTCGCAGTCATCACCTCGACTCTCAGCCGGCACCATCGGGCGCTACGCCATCGGATCCCTCGGCACGGGCGGCTTCGCCACCCTTCCCGGGCTCGTGCTGACCTACTACCTCACCGACTCCCTCGGTGTCGCAGCGCTCGCTGCAGGCCTCGTGATCACGATCGCGAAGATCTGGGATGTCATCATCGACCCGGTCATCGGAGCCCTCACCGACCGGGATCTCGCCCGGCACGGCACCCGCCGGCGCCTGATGCTGCTCGGATCGCTGATGCTGCCGGTCTTCTTCGCGCTGACCTTCGCCGTCCCTCCCGTCCTCGGGCCTCTGGCGGGCGCCGTCTGGGTGCTCATCGCCTTCACGCTGACCGCGACGGCGTTCAGCCTCTTCCAGGTGCCGTACATCGCACTGCCGGCCGAGCTCACCACGAGCTATGACGAGCGCACGCGTCTCCTCACGTGGCGGGTGGTCGTGCTGACCTTCGCGATCCTGCTGTTCGGCGCGGGAGGACCCGCGCTGCGCGGCCTCACCGGCGATCCGGTCACCGGATACCTCGTGATGGGCGTCGTGGCGGGTGTCGTGATCGCCCTCGGGATGCTCACCGCGACGACGGTCGCGCGCAAGGCCGTGAGCCGCGCCGCAGCCGACTCCAGTGGCACGGGGCCCCAGTTCCGGGGCGCGGGTGACGCCGCCCAGGAGACCTCGAACATCCGCCAGCACTTCGCCGCCGGCATCCGGGCCCTGCAGCGAAGCGCGCCCTTCCGCGCCCTGCTGGGCACGTTCGTCCTGCAGGCGCTCGCGACAGGACTCATGCTCGCGGGCGCCCAGTACGTCGCGACGTGGGTGCTGAAATCCGAGGACGCCGTCACCCTGCTCTTCGTGGCGCTCATCGCCCCGGCGCTGTTCGCCGCGCCGGTATGGGGGCAGGTCGCGCGTCGGGTCGGCAAGGAGCGCACGTTCGCCGTCGCGAGCGCGATCTTCGCCGTCGCCGCACTGTCGATCGTGGCGGTCCTGTGGGCGCCCGGCGAGTGGATCTACGCCCCGGTGGCCGTCGCGGGCGTGGCGTATGCGGGCATGCAGTCCCTTCCGATGGCGATGCTCCCCGATGTGATCTCGCACGACGAGCGCACGAGCGGACCCGGTCAGGCCGGTTCGTTCAGCGGCGTGTGGACGGCCGGCGAGACGGTCGGCTTCGCGCTGGGCGCCACCACGCTCGCGCTCATCCTCGCGCTCACCGGCTACGTCTCGTCGACCGCCGACCAGCTGGTCACGCAGCCGGATGCCGCCATCGTCGGCATCGTCGTCAGCTTCAGTGTCGCCCCGGCCGTCCTCATCGTGCTCAGCATGCTGACGCTGGGCCGCTATCGCCTCCGAAGGATCGACATCGAGCCTGGCACTGCGTAGCGCCCGCTTCGGGACTGCGTCTCACCGATTCCCCAGGCCGCGCGCCTAAGCTGGGGCCACCCGCCCGAAGGAGAGCGCCTTGTCGCCCACCGCGAAGACTTCCGCCCCGCCCCGCCGGATCGAGGCGCCCGCATCGGCGCCTGCGATCGACGCGGCCATCGCCGAGCTGAAGACCGGCGTCGCCGCCTGGTCGCATCTGACACTGGGGCAGCGCGCGCGCCTGCTCGAGCGGGTCAGGGCGACCGTCGTCGCACAGGCCGAGGAGTGGGCCGATACCGCGGCCACCTCGAAGGACCTCGAGGCCGGGCACCCCCTCCGGGGCGAGGAATGGCTCGGCGGGCCCTACGCCGCGATCATCGCGCTGGACGCCTACCACCGCACGCTGACGAAGCTGTCGAAGGGCGGGAGCCCGCTCGACGGAGTGAAGACGGATGCCGGTCCCGACGGCCGAGTGCGTGTTCAGGCCTTCCCGCTCGACCCCATCGACGGCCTCCTGCTGTCGGGCTTCTCCGGCGAGGTGTGGCTGCAACCCGGCGTCTCGGAGGCGGACGCCACGCGCACCGCGGGCCTCGCCCAGCTCTCCCCGGCGAGCTCGGGCGGCATCGGCCTCGTGCTCGGTGCCGGCAACGTCACCTCCATCCCCGTGCTCGACGTCTTCTACGAGCTGCTCGCCCACAACCGTGTGGTGATCCTCAAGGTCAATCCGACCCAGGACGCCCTGGTGCCGGTGTTCACACGGGCGCTCGCGCCGCTCATCGAGCTCGGCCTCGTGCGCATCGTGACGGGCGGACCCGACGTCGGCGCCTACCTGACGCAGCACCCGGACATCGCGCACGTCCACATCACCGGAGCTGCGGCGACCTTCGACACCATCGTGTGGGGTTCTTCGCAGGGGCCCGGTGCCGCCGCGACCGCGCGCCGGCGCACCGAGGGGCGTCCGCTTCTCCACAAGCCCATCACCGCCGAGCTCGGCGGAGTCTCGCCGATCATCGTCGTGCCCGGCCAGTGGAGCGACGCCGACCTCGCCTTCCAGGCGGAGCATGTCGCGACGATGCGGCTGCAGAACAGCGGCCACAACTGCATCGCCGGACAGGTCGTGCTGCTGAGCTCGGACTGGCCGCAGCGCGAGGCCTTCCTCGCCGCGCTCGAAGCGGCCTTCACCGCGGCGCCCGAGCGCTCGGCGTGGTATCCCCGGAGCGCCGAGCGGCTCCAGGCCGCAGCATCCGCCTACCCGTCCGCGGTGTGGATGAACGACGGCACTCGTGCGCTGGTCGAGCTCGACGAGGCAGACGACTGCAGCGCGCTGGAGCAGACGGAGTACTTCGCCCCGGTGCTGGGCGTCGTCACGCTTCCCGGCCTGGGGCAGGAGTTCCTCGACCGCGCTGTCGGACATGCCAACGAGCGGCTCGTCGGCACTCTCGGCGCGAACGTGCTCATCGACCCCGCCACGCAGGACGCGCTCGGCGCGGGATTCGAACGGGCGATCGCCGACCTCCGCTATGGCTCCATTGCGATCAACGCGTGGACCGCGTTCGGCTACCTGCAGCCTGCGCTCACGTGGGGCGGCTTCCCCGGGTCGAGCATCGACGACGTCGGCAGCGGTCTCGGAGTGGTGCACAACGCCCTGCTGCTCGACGCCGTCGAGCGCTCGGTGGTGCGAGGACCCTTCCGCCCCTTCCCCCGCTCGAGCGGGGCTCTCGGCCGGCCGGGCACGTTCTCGGTGCTGCCGAAGCCCCCGTGGTTCGTCTCCTCCCGCACGGGCGCTGCGGTCTCCGAGGGCTTCACGCGGTTCCAGATGACCCACGACTGGGTCGGGCTCGGCAAGACCCTGCTGCAGGCGTTCCGCGCATGACCCGCGGCAGCGGCGATCTCGCGGCCGACTACATCATCGTCGGCGCAGGTTCCGCGGGCGCCGCTCTGGCGGCACGGTTGAGCGAGGACCCGGCCGTCTCCGTCCTCCTCCTCGAGGCGGGCGCCCCCGACAGGGCTCTCGAGCTGCATGTGCCGGCGGCCTTCTCGAAGCTCTTCCGCGGCCCGTACGACTGGTCGTACGACACCGTTCCGCAGCGCGAGCTCGACGACCGCACGATCTACTGGCCGCGCGGCAAGACGCTCGGCGGGTCATCGTCGCTGAACGCCATGATGTGGATCCGCGGCTTCGCCGCCGACTACGACGAGTGGGCGGATGCCGCGGGCCCCGCCTGGTCGTGGGACGCACTGGTGCCCTACTTCCGGCGCGCCGAGCGGACGAGCGACCCCGTCGACGACACCCAGGGAGCCGACGGCGCGCAGAGCATCGAGCATCAGCGCGACCCGCGGCCGCAGACGCGGGCCTTTCTCGAGGCGGCGCGGGAGCTCGGCCACGAGGTGACATCCCCCAATCTTCCGATGGGCCAGGGCTTCTCGCAGACGATGGTGACCCAGCGTCGTGGCGGACGGGCATCCACGGCGGACGCCTACCTTCGGCCCGCGAAGCGCCGCCGCAACCTGCGGGTCGTCACCGGCGCGCTCGTGCGGAAGGTGACGTTCGAGCGGTCAGAAGCTGCCGGCGCGCCGACGGCGCCGCGTGCGACGGGCGTGTACGTCGAGATCGACGGCATCCCGCGCCAGGCCATCGCGCGGCGCGAGGTCATCCTGAGCGGTGGGGCGATCAACACGCCGCAGCTCCTCATGCTCAGCGGCATCGGGCCTTCGGCGCACCTCGCGGAGCACGGCATCCCGACCCTGGTGGACAGTGCCGATGTCGGAGGGAACCTTCAGGACCACCTGGTTGCCGGGCTCGCCCCCGCCGGCACAGGCGGGACGCTGTACACGGCCGAGAGCATCGGCCAGCTGGCACGCTATCTCACGGGACGACGAGGGATGCTCACCTCCAACGTCGGAGAGGCGTACGGGTTCGTCCGCACGGCGGTGGCCGATCAGGAGGGCCTCCCCGAGGGCCTGCCCGACATCGAGATCATCTTCGCGCCGGCGCCGTACGTCGGCGAGGGACTCATCCCCCTCCCCGCTGAAGGCCTCACGGTCGGCGCGATCCTGCTGCGTCCGCGCAGCCGCGGGACGATCCGGCTGGCCTCGGCAGACCCGGCGGCGAAGGCCGTGATCGATCCGGGCTACCTGACCGACCCCGACGGGATCGACGCCGCCACCCTGCTCGCCGGCCTTGCGGAGTGCGAGCGCCTCATCGGCACGAAGGCTCTCGGCGCGCTGACCACCGGCGGCTGGGTGCAGCCGGAGGGCGGCGAGCGCATGAGCTCGGCGGAGCGCGCGGAGCTGTCGATGCGCCACTACTCGCACACGCTGTACCACCCGGTCGGAACGGCGAGGATGGGAACGGATGCCGCCTCCGTCGTCGACCCCGAGCTGCGCGTCCGCGGTGTGCGAGGTCTGCGAGTGGCGGACGCCTCGGTCATGCCCACGATCATCCGCGGACACACCAACGCGCCCGCGATCGTGATCGGCGAGCGGGCCGCCGACGTCATCGCCGCGCGCTGACCCGGATTCGGTCAGCCGCCGTAGACGTCGGCGTAGTCGCCGCCCTCGTTGTCGGAATGGTCGTCCGGGCCGTACTGGTCGGACGGGGGCTGGGCGACGCGAGTCGTTCCCTCGGCGAACCGGTCGGTGGCCGCGCGGAGCGCGCGGGCGATGCCCGGCTCGGAGGCGGAGTGCCCGGCATCCGGAACCATGACGAGCTCCGCCTCGGGCCATTCGCGGTGCAGGTCCCAGGCCGTCATCGGGGGCGTGCACACGTCGTAGCGACCCTGCACGATCACGGCCGGGATGTCGCGGATCGCGTCGACACCGGCGATCAGCTGACCCTCGTCGAAGAAGCCGCCGTGCATGAAGTAGTGGTTCTCGATACGGGCGAACGCGAGTGCCGCATCGGGGTCCGTCATCGTCGCGACGAGATCCCGATCCGGGAGGAGCGTGAGGGTCGAGGCCTCCCACCTGGTCCATGCGATGCCAGCCGGCAGGTGGACGGCGGGGTCGGGGTCGGCGAGGCGCCGCGCGTACGCCTCGATCATGCGCGAGCGCTCGAGCACCGGGATCGGCGCGATGAAGTCCTCCCACAGGTCGGGGAAGATCACCGAGGCGCCACCCTCGTAGAACCACTCGAGCTCGTGGCGGCGGAGCGTGAAGATGCCGCGCAGCACGATCTCGCTCACCGATTCGGGATGCGCCTGCGCGTAGGCGAGCGCGAGGGCGGAGCCCCACGATCCGCCGAACACCTGCCAGCGCTCGATGCCGAGATTTCGGCGGAGCAGCTCGATGTCAGCCACGAGATGCCACGTCGTGTTGTGGCGCAGCTCTGCGTCGGGGCTGCTGGCGTGCGGAGTGGACCGGCCGCACCCGCGCTGGTCGAGCAGGACGATCCGGTAGCGCTCGGGGTCGAAGAACCTCCGGTGCCAGCTCGACGTGCCCGCGCCGGGCCCGCCGTGGAGGAACACGACCGGCTTCCCCTCGGGGTTGCCGCTCTGCTCCCAGTAGACGCGGTTTCCGTCGCCGACGATGATGACGCCCTTCTCATAGGGCTCGATGGGTGGATAGAGGATGTCGTCGAGGTGGGCGGGGGTGCTCACAACTCGTCCCCTGGCACGCCGAAGGTGTCGCACGCCTGGTAGCCCCCCTGATATCCGACCTGGAACCATCGCTGGCGCTGCTCGCTCGATCCGTGCGTCCACGCCTCGGGGTTGACGGGCGCACCGGACTCGCGCTGGATGTGATCGTCGCCGACGCTGGCCGCGGCATCCAGTGCATCGCGGATCTGTGCCTCGGTGGGCGGCTGCAGGAACGGCACGCCGTTCTCGTCGACCTGCTCCCCCGCGTCGGCGACCCAGGCGCCGGCGAGGCAGTCGGCCTGAAGCTCGGTACGCACGCCGTTGCTGTCGGGCCCTGTGCCGTTGTCGGGATAGGCCTCCATGATGCCGCCGATGTTCTGCACGTGGTGGCCGTACTCGTGGGCGAGCACATAGAGCTGGGCGAGAGGTCCGGCTGTCGCATCGAACTGCTCGCGGAGGATCGCGAAGAACGTGGGATCGACGTACACCGTCTCTTCGGGCGGGCAGTAGAACGGGCCGGTCTGGTTCGAGGCGGTGCCGCACGCCGACGAGGTCGACTGGTCGACGATGATCAGGTCGGGCTGCCGATAGCCCTCGATGTTCTTCGCCCAGTACTGGTTGAGGTTCAGCGATGCCGCCGCCAGGCGGCAGGCGTCGTCCCTGTTCGCATCGGCCCCGGTCTCGCAGTTGGCGACCTCGGACTCCTGGCCACCGCCGCCCGCGCCCGCGAGCGGGCCGAGCAGGCTGGAGAAGTCTCCGCCCGTGAACAGACCGAGAAGGAGCACCGCGAGCGCTCCGATACCTGTGATGCCACCGCCGGCGAGAGCGATGCCGCCGCCACGACGCCTCGCCGTGTTCCCCCCGACGCTGGCGTTCTCATTGAACGTCATGGCATCACGGTACCCCGGAGGGCCCGGAACAGCCCCAATCTGAGACCCCCTTGATTTTCGGGGCAGGAATAGGCTCGGGTCATGGCCACGACTTCCACGACCGTCACGATCACCGGCGCCGGCGGTCAGATCGGCTACGCGCTCCTCTTCCGGATCGCGGCGGGCGGGATGCTCGGCCCCGACCGGCCGGTGCGGCTGAAGCTGCTCGAGATCCCCCAGGGGATGCGGGCTGCCGAGGGCGCCGCGCTCGAGCTGCAGGACTGTGCGTTTCCGCTGCTGGCCGGCGTCGACGTGTCGGACAGGCCGGAAACGGCGTTCGAGGGCTGCAGCATCGCGCTGCTCGTAGGATCCCGGCCGCGGGGCCCCGGGATGGAGCGCGGCGACCTGCTGGCCGCGAACGCCGGGATCTTCGGTCCCCAGGGCGCGGCGCTGAACGCCGTGGCCGCCGATGACGTGCAGGTCGTCGTGGTCGGCAACCCGGCCAACACGAACGCCCTCATCGCCGCCGCATCCGCCCCCGACATCCCCTCCGAGCGCTTCACCGCCCTGACGCGTCTCGATCACAACCGGGCCGTCGGACAGCTGACGGACGTGCTCGGCGCGCGCCCCGACGAGATCGACGGCGTGGCGATCTGGGGAAACCACTCGGCGACCCAGTTCCCTGATGTCTCGCATGCGACCGTGCGCGGAGTCCCCGTCATCGATGCTCTCGCCGAGCGACACGGCGGGCGCGAGCAGGCGATCGCGTGGCTCGACGACACTTTCATCCCGCGCGTCGCCAAGCGGGGAGCCGAGATCATCGAGGTGCGCGGATCCTCCTCGGTCGCCTCGGCCGCGAACGCCGCGATCGAGCATGTCCATGATGCGCAGCGCGGGACGGACGGAGCCTGGACCTCGGCCGCCGTGGTCTCGGCGGGCGAGTACGGCGTCGCCGAAGGGCTCGTGTGCTCCTTCCCCGTGACGAGCGACGGCTCGGGATATCGGGTGGTGGAGGGGCTGTCGCTGGACGACCGCAGCCGCGCTCGAATCGCGGCATCCGTCGCGGAACTGGAGGCGGAGCGCGCCGCGGTGCGCGATCTGGGTGTCATCTAGCCGATGGGCCCGCTCGTCCTCGCCATCATCGGGGTCCTCGTGGTCGCGGTGACCTCGGCCGTGGCCCCGCGCATCAAGATCGCCGGTCCGCTCCTCCTCGTCGCGATCGGGCTCGGTGTGAGCCTGCTCCCTTTCGTGCCGCCGGTGCAGGTGGAGCCCGACATCATCCTCATCGGCATCCTTCCGCCGCTGCTGTACTCGGCGGCGGTGCGGCTGCCGGCGATCGAGTTCCGCCGCGACTTCGGCCCGATCGCAGGGCTCTCGGTGCTGCTCGTGATCGTCAGTTCCGTCGCACTCGGCGCCTTCTTCAACCAGCTCGTCCCCGGCCTGGGCATATTCTTCGCACTCGCCCTCGGTGCGATTCTCAGTCCGACGGATGCCGTCGCCACGGCGATCGTCAAACGGCTCGGCATCTCGCGGCGGGTCGTCACCCTTCTCGAAGGCGAGAGCCTGCTCAATGACGCGACCGCTCTGGTGCTCCTTCGGGTGGCCATCGTGGTCGCGGTGACAGGCACCACCCCCGAGGGAGGCTTCGTCGGGGCGTTCGTCTGGGGAGTCTTCATCGCCGTCCTCATCGGGGGCGTGGTCGGGTGGCTCAACCTGCGCCTGCGGCACTTCATCCGCAACTCCGCGGCGAACACCGCGATCGGGATCGTGGTGCCGTTCGTGGCGTACCTGCCCGCCGAGCACCTCGACGGTTCGGGCCTCGTCGCCGCGGTGGTCGCCGGAATCGTCACCGGTCAGGGCGCCGCACGCTGGTTCACCCCCGAGCAGCGGATGTCCGACGAGCTGAACTGGCGGACGATCGAGCTCGTGCTCGAAGGCGGCGTCTTCCTCCTTATGGGGCTCGAGCTCAAGGAGCTGCTGCAGCAGAACCTCGCCGACGACCGTGGCATCGGGCATGCCGCGTGGCTCGCGCTCGGCGCCTTCGTGATCATCATGGCCGTGCGAACGGCGTACGTCTCGCTCCTGGTCTGGCTCCAGAGCGCCCGCGCGCGCCGCAAGCAGCGGTCGAGAGCCCGACTCGAGTCCTTCAGCGATCGCATAGACGAGATCGAGGCGCAGCCGCCCGCACCGGGTTCCGGGCCGGCGCTCACACGCGGCGCGCGGGATGACGAGAGGGGAGCGTCCCGGAGTGACCCCTCTCCGCAGCGCCGGAGCCGGCGGATCAGCGCCATGCGCGCGCGGATCGCGCGCGGGCTCGCCGACATCGACTACTACCAGGCGTCCCCTCTGGGATGGAAGCATGGCAGCGTCATCGTCTGGGCGGGCATGCGGGGCGTCGTGACCCTCGCCGCAGCTCAGACGCTTCCGCGCGAGATGGCGGAGCGGCCGCTCCTCGTGTTCGTCGCCTTCCTCGTCGCGGTCGGGAGCCTGATGGGTCAGGGCCTCACCCTCCCCTGGCTCGTGCGCGTGCTGCGCATCGACGACTCCACCGCCGACGAGGTGAGTCGGGTGGAGCAGCTGCGGCTCGATGACGAGCTGCGGCAGGCCGCGGCATCCGCTCTCGCGGATCCCGCACTCGAGCGACGGGACGGTTCCGCGTTCAGCGAGACCCTCCTGGGCGGCGTCGGTGCGCGCCTGACCGAGCCGCCCGACGAGGAGTCCGGCCTCGCGATGGGCGAGGCTCTCGAACTGCGTCTCGCGATGATCGAGGCGATGCGATCCCGTCTCGTCGAGCTGTCGTCCGGCGGCCTCTACAGCACCGCGGTCCTCCGGCATTCGCTCGCCGAGCTCGACGCCGACCAGCTGAGCCTCGAACTGCGACTGCAGGACGACGGGTGAGCGCCGGTTTCCGCGCGCCGCGCAGGGCACAATAGAGAGCGAGAGGGGGGCGCATGTCACAGGCAATGCAGGCACCGGATGCTGTCGAGCCGAACTCGGAGACAGGCCCGGTGACGCTCGCGCACGCCGCCGAGTGCCCCCAGTGCTTCACCGAGCTGCAGCGCGACCGCGACTGGTGGCAGGCCCGCCCTTCGAGCGCCCGGCTCGTGGGACTCGTCATCTCGCGTGACGACATGCCCTCCGTGGTCGAGCAGCGTGACGAGCTCACCCGCTTCGGCGTGCCGATCGACGGCTTTCGCCACCCCGCCCCGGAGACGCTCGAGTCGTGGGAAGAGCGACTCGTGCGTCTGTTCGGCCGTCTCGTGCGCGGAGACGTGCTCGTCGTGACCAACGTCCACGCCCTCGGGCGCGACACCGACGAGGAGACCCGCACACTGGCGGAGCTCGCACGTCGCGGCGTGGTGGTGAAGGTGCTGCGCCAGGGCGCGCCGCACCTCGACGACGCCCTGGGCTGACACCTCGGGTCGAGTGCCCTCAGCGGGGGGCCGCTCCGACATATGCGCGCAGGTGCTTGCCGGTGAGGGTGTCGGCGTGGGCGACGAGGTCGGCCGGAGTCCCCTCGAACACGATCGTCCCGCCGTCGTGGCCCGCGCCTGGTCCGATGTCGATGATCCAGTCGGCGTGTGCCATGACCGCCTGGTGGTGCTCGATGACGATGACGCTGTTGCCCGCATCGACGAGCCGGTCGAGCAGGGCGAGCATGTTCTCGACGTCGGCGAGGTGCAGTCCCGTCGTCGGCTCGTCGAGCACGTAGATCGCGCCCTTCTTCGCCATCGAGATCGCCAGCTTCAGCCGCTGCCGCTCGCCGCCTGACAGCGTGTTGAGCGCCTGGCCCAGCGTGATGTAGCCGAGTCCCACGTCGATCATGCGCACGAGCGTCGTATGGGCCGGCCCCTTCGCGAAGAAGTCGGCCGCCTCGAGCGCCGACATCGCGAGCACCTCGGCGATGTTCCGGCCCTCGAGGCGGTACTCGAGCACATCGTCGCTGAACCCCGAGCCGTCGCACAGCTCGCAGAGCGTCTCGACAGTCTGGGTGAAGCCGAGCGTCGTGATGATGACCCCCAGTCCTCGGCACGCGGGGCACGCACCCTCCGAATTCGCGCTGAAGAGGGCGGGCTTGACCCCGTTGGCTTTCGCGAAGGCGGTGCGGATGGTGTCGAGCATGCCCGTGTACGTGGCGGGACTGCTGCGCCGATTTCCCTTGATGGGGGCCTGATCGACCACGACGACGTCGTCGAACTTCGGGACGTTGCCGTGGATCAGCGAGGACTTGCCCGACCCGGCGACACCGGTGACGACCGTCAGGATGCCGAGGGGGATGTCGACATCCACGGCCTTCAGGTTGTGCTGGCTCGCGCCGCGGATCTCGAGTGCGCTCTTGACCGCACGGGTTTCGGGCTTGATGCGCGCCCGATCGCCGAGGTGCCGGCCCGTGATCGTGCCCGATGAGCGCAGGCCCGCGACGTCGCCCTCGTACTGAACCTCTCCGCCGGCCCGCCCGGCGCCCGGTCCGAGGTCCACAATGTGGTCGGCGGTCTCGATGACCTCCGGCTTGTGCTCGACGACGAGGACGGTGTTCCCCTTGTCTCGCAGAAGGCCGAGAAGCTCGTTCATGCGCTGGATGTCGTGCGGGTGCAGCCCGGCGGTCGGCTCGTCGAAGACGTAGGTGATATCGGTCAGCGCGGAGCCGAGGTGGCGGATCATCTTGGTGCGCTGGGCCTCACCGCCCGACAGGGTTCCCGACGCCCGGTCGAGCGAGAGGTAGCCGAGGCCGATGTCGACGAACGAGGAGATCGTCTGACGCAGCCCCACCATCAGTKGCGCGACCTCAKGGTCGTCGACGGTGCCGAGCCACTGTGCGAGATCGGTGATCTGCATCGCGGCTGCGTCGGCGATGCTGATGCCCCTRATCTTCGAGGACCGCGCGCCCTCATTGAGGCGCGTGCCGCCGCATCCCGGACACGGCATGAACTTCACCGCACGATCGACGAAAGCGCGCACGTGCGGCTGGAGCGCATCGCGGTCCTTCTGGAGCATCGACTTGGTGATCTTGGGCACCAGACCCTCATAGGTCATGTTGATCGCCTGGATCTTGACCTTCGTGGGCTCCTTGTACAAGAAGTCGTRCAGCTCCTGCTCGGTGTAGTCCTTGATCGCCTTGTCGGGGTCGACGAATCCCGACTCGCTGAACGCGCGCACGAGCCAGCCGTCCGGGCTGTAGCCCGGGATGGTGATGGCGCCGCCGGCCAGCGACTTCTCGCGATCGAAGAGCTCGTCGAGATCCACGTCGCTCGCCTCGCCCAGCCCCTCGCAGTCGGGGCACATGCCTCCGGTGATCTCGAAGGACCGACGCTCCTTGACCTTCTGACCGCCCTTCTCGAACGTGACCGCACCGGCGCCCTTGACGGAGGGGATGTTGAACGAGAACGCCTGCGGCGAGCCGACGTGGGGCTGGCCGATACGGCTGAACAGCATCCGCAGCATGGCATGGGCGTCGGTGGCCGTGCCGACGGTCGAGCGCGCATTGGAGCCCATCCGCTCCTGATCGACGATGATCGCGGGGCTCACGTTCTCGAGACTGTCGACCTCGGGGCGATTCAGCTGCCCCATGAACTGCTGGACGAAAGTCGGGTAGGTCTCATTGATCAGCCGCTKGGACTCGTTCGCGATCGTGCCGAAGACGAGCGACGACTTGCCCGATCCGCTCACGCCCGTGAAGACCGTGAGGCGTCGTTTGGGGATCTCGACGCTGACGTTTTTGAGATTGTTCTCACGCGCCCCGACCACCCGGATCACCTCGTGGGAATCGGCGATGTGACGCTCGCCCGACTGCGTGTGCTCCGTCGCTGCCATGTGTGCCCTCCTCGGCTGAACCGTCGCCAGTCTGCCGCACGGGGGCGACATGCGGTGCGCCCAGGCGGTCGGGTGCTGCCTCTACCGCGTGAGCCTTTCGAATCGATGCGATTCGGGAGCGCTCCCAATTTGTTACATCGCCGTTATTGACGTGGGAGGAGGTCCGACTTATTCTTCTCATCGAAGCGGTTCGAAATCGAAGCGCTTCGACGTTGGATGGGCCCCCGCCTGAGTTCTCTCCAACGGCCATCCACGAAGGAGTGACATGGAGCGACGCCAACCCCACCCGGCGGCATCCCGCATGGATGCCCGATTCCGAGTGGCGCGCTGATGACGACGCAGGCGCAGGGTCAGCTGGTCAACCAGGAAGCGGCGATGCGCAACCTGGAGAAGAACTCCAGCACGCGACGCCCTCGCAGGCTGCGTCCGGCGGGGAGTCGGACGTCGTTCCGGCTGTTCCTGTGCATCCTGCCGCTGCTGATCCTGGCGTTCCTGTTCTCCTACCTGCCGTTGTACGGGTGGGTGTACGCGCTGTACGACTACAAGCCGGCGCTGGGGATCGAGGGCAGCGAGTTCGTCGGGCTGCAGTGGTTCGAGATGCTGGTCTCGTCGCCGACGCAGATGGCGCAGATCGGGCAGGTGCTGCTGAACACCCTGGCGATCAGCTTCCTCGGGATCGCGACGTCGATCCTGCCGCTGTTCTTCGCGATCTTCCTGAACGAGGTCCGCGCGACGTGGTTCCGCTCGTCGGTGCAGACCCTGACCGCGCTGCCGAACTTCATCTCCTGGGTGCTGGTCTACATGATCGCGTTCTCGCTGTTCTCCAGCTCGGGCCTGGTGAACGACGTGCTCATGGATGCCGGGCTGATCACCGCGCCGCTGAAGTTCCTCGACACCGACGAGAACGTCTGGATCACGATGACGCTCTGGTCGATCTGGAAGGGTCTGGGCTGGGGCGCGATCATCTACCTCGCCTCCATCGCCGGGATCGACCAGTCGCTGTACGAGTCCGCACGCATCGACGGCGCCGGCCGGTTCCAGCTGATGCGCTACATCACCCTGCCGCAGCTGATGCCGACTTACCTCGTGCTGCTGCTGCTGTCGATCGCGAACATCCTCAACAACGGCATGGAGCAGTACTACGTGTTCCAGAACGCGTTCAACAAGCAGTACATCCAGGTCCTCGACCTGTACGTCTACAACATCGGCATGACCGGCAACAGCCTGTCGCTCGCCACCGCGATCGGGATGCTCAAGAGCATCATCTCGGTCGCGCTGCTGCTCACCGTGAACGCGGTCTCCAAGCGCGTCCGCGGCGAATCGATCGTCTAAGGGGATGCGCCGATGACCACCACGACACACACCCAGACGCTCCTGACCCCCGGGTCGGCGCCCACCCCGCCACGAACCACCGGGTCGGTCGGCGACATCCTGTTCCGGATCGCGAACTACATCCTGTTCTTCGCATTCGCGCTGATCTGCGCGTACCCGTTCTACTACCTGATCATCAACTCCGTCTCCTCCAACGACGTCTCCGCGCTCGGCGACGTGCGCCTCTTTCCGACCGGCTTCCACCTGTCCAACTACACCCAGGTGTTCCAGCTCCCCGGCCTGCCGATGGCCGCCGTCGTCAGCCTGGGCCGCACCGTCATCGGCACCGCGCTCACCGTCCTCGCCTCCGCGTTCCTGGGGTTCATGTTCACCCAGTCGCGCATGTGGGGACGCAAGTTCTGGTACCGCTTCCTGATCATCACGATGTACTTCAGCGCCGGCCTCATCCCGGTGTTCATCATCATGAAGACCCTGGGCCTGACCAACAACTTCTGGGTCTACGTGCTCCCGTTCGTGGTGCAGCCGTTCAACATCATCCTCGCCAAGACCTACGTCGAGTCGATGCCCCGCGAGCTGCAGGAAGCGGCCGAGATGGACGGCGCGAACATCTTCCAGATCTTCTTCCGCGTCTACCTGCCGAACATGACGCCGATCCTCGCGACCATCGCGATCTTCAGCGCCGTCACGCAGTGGAACAGCTTCCAGGACACCCTGATCTACATCACCGACCAGTCGCTGTACACGTTGCAGTACCTGCTCTACATGTTCATCAATCAGGCATCCAGCCTCGCCCAGGCAGCCCAGGACGCCGGCGGCAACCTCGGCCAGATCGCCGGCGCCGCCACCAGCCAGACCCCGACATCCATCCGGATGACCGTCTCGGTCCTCGTCGTACTGCCCATCATCTTCGTCTATCCCCTCTTCCAGCGCTTCTTCGTGAAGGGCATCATGCTGGGCGCCGTCAAGGGTTGACAGCGGCCAACACCACACCAGAAAGGAAAGCAATGAAGCTCAAGAAAAAAGCCTCACTGGCGCTCGTCGCGCTTCTGGCCGCGGGCTCACTCGTCTCGTGCTCCGCCGGCGGAAACGCAGACACCGCGGCGATCGAGGAGTTCCCCGCCTCATGGGACAACGAGATCACCATCGACGTCTTCGACGGCCTCGCCAACTACATGGGCATCCAGGAGGGCTGGTTCGCCAAGCTCGTCAAGGACAAGTTCAACATGAAGCTCAACATCATCGCCCCGAACGTCGCGGGCGGCGGTGACACGCTCTACAACACCCGAGTCGCCGCGGGCGACCTCGGTGACCTCATCATCACCGACAAGGGCGAGAAGCTCGACGAGCTGATCCAGGGCGGACTCGTCAAGGACGGAGCGCCGTATTATCCGGCGATGGAGAACCTCGCCGAATTCGACGCCGCCGTGGAGCACCTGAACGAAGGCAGCGACGGCACGTACGGGTTCCCCACCTCGGTCTCGTCCCTCCTTCCCACCGAGGCATCCGAGGGACTCAACCCCACGTTCGGACCGTACGTCCGATGGGACCTGTACAAGCAGCTCGGGTACCCGGAGATCAACACCCTCGAAGACCTCCTGCCTGTCCTCGCCGACATGCAGAAGCTCGCCCCGACCGGCGACAACGGCCAGCCGGCGTACGCCTTCTCGCTGTTCAAGGACTGGGACGGCAACATGATGGTCACGGCGAAGCAGCCCGCCTGCTTCTACGGGTACGACGAGATCGGCTTCGTGCTCGCCAAGGCTGACGGCTCGGACTATCAGAGCATCCTCGACCCCGACAGCGAGTACATCCGCAACCTGCGTCTCTACTACGACGCGAACCAGCTCGGCCTCGTCGACCCCGAATCGACCACGCAGAACTACGACACCCTCTTCTCGAAGTTCCAGAACGGCCAGGTGCTCTTCTCCTGGTGGCCCTGGCTCGGACAGTCGGCCTACAACACCGAAGAGAACATGGCCGCAGGCAAGGGCTTCGAGATGGCCCCGCTGAAGGACCAGTCGATCTTCTCGTACGGCGCCGAGGCCTACGGCGGCAAGCAGGTCTTCGCAATCGGCTCCAAGGCCGAGGATCCCGAACGCATCGCCGCGTTCATCGACTGGCTGTACTCGGCCGAAGGCGCCTACGCGAACAGCAGCCAGACCATGGGCTCGGCGGGTCCGCAGGGTCTCACGTGGGACGTCAACGACAAGGGCGAGCCCGAGCTCACCGAGTTCGGCAGCCAGGTCTTCCTCGAGGGCGGCGCGACCGTCCCCGAGGAATGGGGCGGCGGCGAGTACGCCGACGGCGTCTCGGCGCTCAACGTCGCATCGGTGCTGCCGATCGATGTCGACGCTGCGACGGGCTTCCCGTACAGCTACACCTTCTGGCCCTCGTACCAGGCCGCGACCGCGAACACGCTGACGGAGGACTGGTCGGCCAAGATGGGCGGCGAGACCACCACGATGGGCTACCTCGAGGCGAACGACCAGGTGCTGGTCGCACCCGGCGCGAGCTACGCGGCCCCGGCCGATGACTCGTCGACCGAGACGCTCCGCAACCAGGTCAAGGAGATCATCAAGCAGTACTCGTGGCAGATGGTCTTCGCCGAGAACGACGCGCAGTTCCAGTCGCTCCTCGACGAGCTCATCCAGACGGCCAACGGCCTCGGCTACGAGGACGTGCTCAAGGTCGACATGGACAACGCGAAGGCGCAGAACGATGCGCGCGTCGCGGTGACCGAGGAGTTCGCGGGCTGACCCGCGCCTGACCAGACGAAGAGGGGCTCGGGATGCTGCGGCATCCCGAGCCCCGCACATCTGCGCGCCTCTACACCGGGATCAGGACGATCCCGAGTGTCCGCACCGGCTCGACGACCGGAAGGAGCAGCGCGTTCTTGATCGTCTGACGGACGCTGTTGCGGAAGTACGCCACCTGAGCCATGCCGTAGAGGAAGGCGGCGAGCAGGTAGGCGGAGCCGAGGAAGGCCAGGAGCGAGGCGGCGCCGGCGAGAACGTGCGAGAGCGAGAGCCAGAAGAACCCGCTGAACGCGAGGACCAGGAACGGAACGAGCAGCGCGAGCGAGACGAGCGTCGCCCGGCCGAAGTTGGCCCGGAACGCGCCGAACCAGTCCCGCAGAGGCCGGCCGCTCTCCTCGTCCGAGAAGCGGATCATGACCTCGTAGAGTGCGGCCGTCGCAGCCCCGATCGTCACGATGGGGAGGCACGCCACGAGGTAGACGACGTTGAGCGCCACGAACGTGAGAAAGGTGCTGAGTCCGTTCAGGCCACGGCTCTCTGGGTCGATGCGCATCCCTGAGAGGCTATGCGCTCGGGGCCAGGACGCCGCCCGACAGCACAGGGGGCAGCAGGCGCACGCCGGGGCGGGCATCCGTGGTGAGGATCTCCCAGATCATGTCGGTCGCGGCAGCGCCGATCGCCTCGGCCGGGACGGCGATGCTGTCGACGAGCTCGGGAACCAGCCGGGCGACGTCCTCCGGGCAGAGCGCCACGATGGAGAGGTCGGCATCGCGGCGGCGGTCGATCTCGGCGAGCCGCGCGGCGACGTGCGGCAGCGCACCCTCGTTGTGGACGAAGAAGCCGGTGATGGAAGGGTCGTCCGCGACGACCCGGTCGACGATCGCGACGGCCTTGGTGCTGCTCGGGCACGGGTGCACCGTGCCCTCCAGTCCGCTGGCTTCGCAGGCTGCGAGGAACCCGCGTGCGAGTCTCTCCGCGTAGGACGTGTGACGCTTCATCACCTCGGGAGGCGAGCCGATGAGGGCGAGGCGGCGGTGGCCGAGGGACTTGAGCCGATCCACGGCGAGCCAGCCGGCCGCCTCGAAGTCGAAGTCGACGCAGGGGATCGTCTGGCGCCCCGCGGGCAGCCCGATCAGGACGCTCGGATGCTTGAGCGTGACGAGCGTGTCGATGCGAGGGTCGTCGGACTCGACGTCCATCACCACGAGCGCATCGACCATCGACGCTCGCGCCGCCCGCTCCAGCGCCTTGGAGTCGTCGCTCGTGAGCAGCAGGATGTCGTACCCGCGCTTGCGCGCCTGGGTCACGATCCCCGTCACGATCTGCATGATGACGTGGACGTCGACGCCGCTGCGCAGCGGCGCCTGCAGCCCGATGACGTTCGTCGAGCGCGAAGCGAGTGATCGGGCCCCCGCGTGGGGGCTGAAGCCGAGGCTCGTGATCGCCAGTTCGACGCGATCCCGCGTCTCCTGAGAGATCGAGCGCTTGCCGCTCATCACGTACGAGACGGTCGAGATCGACACGCCTGCCGCCTGAGCGACATCCGCGATCGTCACCATGAGGTTCCCCGCTCTCCTGCGTCCAGCACCGTCACGGCGCCGGGCACGATGTCGTACGTGCCGATCGGTCCGTTCGGGTCGGACACGTCCATTGTCGTCGCTTGCGCTCCCCCGTGGAGCCGCGCACGGACGAGGCGCCCGGCATCCCACTCGATATCCACGATGACTCCCCCGCGCGCGCGGAGGCCCTGCACTGCGCCGGCCGGCCACTGCGGCGGCAGCGCGGGCAGCAGCGAGATCCCGTCGCGGTGCGACTGGACGAGAGCCTCGGCGATCGCGGCAGTCAGCCCCAGGTTGCCGTCGATCTGAAACGGCGGGTGCGCGCTGAAGAGGTTCGGGTAGAGGCCGCCTCGATGTTCGGCGTGACCTTCGCCTGGTGTCAGGGGCTCGGCCGGCCGCAGCGCGCGGCGGACGAGCTCGTGCACGCGCCCGCCGTCGCGGAGGCGGGCCCAGAGCGCGGCGCGCCAGGCGAGCGCCCATCCGGTCGACTCCGGCCCTCGCAGCTCGAGCGACCGGGCGGCCGCCGTCGCCAGTGCGGGCGTCTCCTCCGGCGTGATCTGCGCGAGCGGGAAGAGGCCGATCAGGTGCGACACGTGCCGGTGCTCGGGCTCGGCATCCCGGCGCTCGCGGTCCCATTCGATGAGGTCTCCCCGCTCCGAGACCGCAGGCTCGGGCAGCGCATCGGTGCGGGCCGACAGCTCTTCGAGCCAGGAGGGACGGATGCCGAGCACCTCGGCCGCGCGACGGCACGCGTCTTCGAGCGCACGGAAGAGCGCGACGTCCATCGTCGTGGACGATGCGACGGACCGCGCTCGTCCCGCGTCGTCGAGATAGTGGTTCTCGGGCGAGGTCGCAGGACCGGTCGACGCGGTGCCGCCCTCGAGGGTGATCCACGACAGGGCGAACCGGGCGGTGGCCTCCAGCACGGGCCACGCGTCGTCGCGGAGGTATGCGGCGTCCAGCCCGAACGCGTAGTGATCCCACAGGTGCAGCGCCAGCCAGACGCCCGCCATCGGCCAGTTCGCCCACGCCGGATCGCCGCGGCCCGCCCCGACCGCCGCGGCGAAGCCCCAGGCATCCGAGTTGTGGTGCGCGACCCACCCGTCCGCGCCGTACAGCTGCCGGGCGACGACGGGACCCGTGGTCTGGGCGAGCCGCCGAGTGAAGTCGAGCAGCGGCTCGTGGCACTCGGCGAGGTTCGTCGTCTCGGCCGGCCAGTAGGCCATCTGGGTGTTGATGTTGATCGTGTAGGCGCTGGACCATGGGCCCGGAAGCTCGGCGTTCCACAGGCCCTGCAGCGTGATGGGCAGGCCTCCGGGCTGCGAGGACGCGATCAGCAGGTAGCGCCCGTAGTGGAATGCGAGCGCGGCGAGACCCTCGTCCGCGCGCGCCTGGGCGAGGCGCACCCGCTCCCCGCTGTCGAGTTCGAGCGCGTCGGGGGGTGAGGGCAGCTCCAGCGTGCTCCGGAGGTACTGGGCCCCGTGCGCCGCGGCGTGCGCCGCATGCAGGTCGGCAGCGGTCGCGGCCACGTCGGACGACTTCGGGATGCTGTCGAGCAGCGCAACCGCGCGGGCGAGGGCATCCGTCCCGGCGTCTTCGTCCCCATCGATCGAGGGTGCCGTGGCCGTCGCGATCGTGAAGAGATGCACCATGGCGGGGGCGGTCAGGAGACGGCCGTCCACGACCTCCGAATCGCCCGCGCTCCGGACGACCACGGCCCCGTGCCGACCCGACTCCTCGTCGTACCGGACGGGCTCGGGCGGATGCTCGTGCCCCGGCGCGACGTCGACCGGGAGCGACCACTCGGTGGCGAGTGCGCCCCGCTCGGAGCGCGGCGGGCCGCCGGAGCGGAGCAGCGATCCGACTGCGACCTCGATGCGGGTCGGCTGATCGGTGACGATCTCGTGCGTGACGGCACCGGTCACCAGATCCGCCCACGTGCGATGGCGGATGCGCCCGTCCATCGCGCGGTAGTCGTGGACGGCGGTTCCCGTCGTGAGGTCGAGCCGTCGGAGCAGCCGCGCCTCTCCATCCACCGCGACGGGAAGAGCATCGGGAGTGAGCACCGCGATGTCGACCCAGCCGAGCGGCAGGTACGCCTGAACCCAGGGTGCCTGCATCTGCATCAGCAGCTGCTCGACGGTGTCGAGGTCATCCACGGCGAGCGCCGCGCGCACCGCCGCGAGCGCCTCCCGGCCCTGCCGGGAGACGCCGGAAAGGGGATCGGCTCCGGCTGCGCCGGACCACGCGGTGATGTCGTTGAGCCACAGCTTCTCGGCGCCCGCGCGCCCCGCGCACATGGCTCCGCGCACGCCGTTTCCGACGGGGTAGGCGTCGAGCCACCGCCTCGAGGCGACGGACGACCGAAGCTCGTGGAGTGCCGCGCGACTGTGCGTGGACAGGGTCACACACGCAGTATATGGTATCCGTGTTGAAGCGCTTCGAAGATGTTGCGAAAGGTCCAGCGTTGCTCACTCCGGTTTCCCGAACCCCTTCCCGGGGTGCCTTCTCCGCGCTTGTCGACGACGTCGGAATCTGCTTCGGGGGCGACTACAACCCGGAGCAGTGGCCCCGCGAGACGTGGCTCGAGGATGCCGAGCTGATGGAGCGTGCGGGGGTGAACCTCGTCACTGTGGGCGTGTTCAGTTGGGCGCGCCTGGAGCCCTCACCGGGCGAATTCGACTTCGGGTGGCTGGACGACGTGCTCGGCATCCTGCACGAGCGCGGCATCGCCGTCGACCTCGCCACTCCCACCGCCTCTCCCCCGCCATGGCTCGGCGTGCTGCACCCGGAGACCCTGCCGGTCGACCGCGACGGCGTCCGCCTCATCGCAGGGGCGCGGAACCAGTTCACGCCGGCGTCGCAGGTGTATCGCCGGCATGCGCTCTCGATCACGACCGCACTGGCCGAGCGCTACGCCCGGCACCCGGCCGTCCGGATGTGGCACGTCGGCAACGAGTACGGTCAGGTCGACTTCGGCGACGAGTCGGCCCGCGAGTTCCGGGAGTGGCTCCGTGCCCGCTACGGCACGGTCGACACGCTGAACGAGGCGTGGGGCACGACGGTGTGGGCCCAGCGCTATCGCGCCTTCGACGAGGTGCTGCCGCCCCGACGCATGCCCTACCTGGTGAACCCGGCGCAGTCGCTCGACTTCCGGCGGTACAGCTCCGATCAGCTGCTGAAGGTCTACGCGGAGCAGCGGGACGCCATCCGCGCGACCGGCACGACGCAGCCGATCACGACCAACTTCATGGAGTTCTCGCACCTCGTGGACTACTGGTCCTGGGCGGACGAAGTCGATGTGATCGCCGACGACCACTACGTCGACCATTCGTCGCCCACTGCGGCCTCGGACGCGGCGCTGACCCACGACCTCATGCGGTCGCTCGGCGGCGGACGCCCGTGGGTGCTCATGGAGCACGCCGTCAGCGCAACCTCCTGGCGCCCACACAACCTGCCGAAGTCCCCCCGCCGGACCGTGCTCGATTCTCTGCAGGCGGTGGCGCGCGGAGCGGACGCCGTCTGCTTCTTCCAGTGGCGGCAGTCCCGCAGCGGCGCCGAGCGCTTCCACTCCGCGATGCTCCCGCACGCCGGCGCCGACACCGACGTCTTCCGGTCGATGTGCGACCTGGGCGAGAGCCTCCGCAATCTGCGGCCCGTCGCAGGCGGCCGGGTCGAGGCATCCGTCGTCCTCCTCTTCGACTGGCCGTCGTGGTGGGCCGGGGAAGAACCGGCTCGCCCGACCGAGCGCCTCGACACCCTCGAGCAGCTCGGGCGCTGGTACCGGGCGCTCTGGCAGCGCGGGATCGCCGCCGACATCGCGCGCCCGGGAGACGACCTGTCGGGCTACCGGGTCGTGCTCGTGCCGCACAGTTACATCATCGAACCGGATGCCGCCGCCGGACTCGGAGCAGCGGTCGAGGCCGGCGCGAGCCTCGTCGTGGGCCCGTTCTCCGGAGTCGCGGACGCGAATGCCGGCATCCTTCAGGGCCGTTCGCCGGTGCTGCTGCGCGACATCCTGGGCGTCAGCGGCGAGGAGTGGGTCGGCCTCCCCGACGAGCCGACGCTGCTCGACATCTCGCCCGAGTGGGCTTCGGCAGGCGGCGGTACGCACAGCGCGTCGATCCTCGGCGAGCGTCTTCGCACCGACGGCGCCGAGGTGCTCGCGCGCTTCGCGTCGGGCCATCTCTCCGGCGCCCCGGCGGTCACGCGCCACGGGACGGCCTGGTACATCGGCGGGGTCCTCTCAGATGACGCGCTCTCGGCCGTGATCGGCGATGCACTCGCCGGAAGCGGAGTCGAGGGCGAGGTGGCGGATCCCCCGGCCGACGTCGAGATCGTCCGCCGCGGGGACGCGCTGTTCCTGCTCAACCACGGTGCCGAGAAGCGCGAGGTCGACGTGCCTGGACTATGGCGGGATCTGCTTTCGAATGCTGCGATCGATGATCGCGTGTCGCTGGCTGCCGACACCGCGGCGGTTCTCGTCGCCCGCCACAACAACGCCGAAGGCGTCGACAAGGAGACCGTTCGATGACGACCCCTGTGTTCCGGCAGATCGATCAGCCGCTCGAGGTGCGCGCCCGGGATCTGCTCGACCAGCTGACGCCCGACGAACGTCTCGCGATGCTGCACCAGGCCGCCCCCGCGATCGAGCGGCTCGGCGTCGGCAGATTCCACACCGGGTGCGAGGCTCTCCATGGCGTCGCGTGGCTCGGCACCGCGACCGTCTTCCCTCAGCCGGTAGGCCTCGCGGCCACCTGGGACGTCGACCTCATCGAGAAGGTGGCCGAGGTGGCATCCGTCGAGGTGCGGGCGAAGCGGGCCGAGAACCCGGCCGTGAGCCTCAATACGTGGGCTCCGGTCGTCAACACGCTCCGGCATCCGTCCTGGGGCCGGAACGAAGAGGGCTACTCCGAGGACCCGCACCTCACCGCGCACTTCGGCACCGCGTACTCCCGGGGTCTTCGCGGGGACCACCCGCGAGTGTGGCGGACGGTGCCGACGCTCAAGCACTTCCTCGGCTACAGCAACGAGACCGACCGCTCGGCGACCGACTCCGAGCTCTCGCTGCGGACTCTCCACGAGGAGGAGCTGCCCGCCTTCCGTGGACCCATCGAAGCGCAGGCCGCGGGGGCCATGATGCTCTCGTACAACCAGGTCAACGGCACGCCCGCGCACACGCAGCCTGAGCTCGTGGCCGAGGCGCGGTCGTGGACGGACAGCTCGATCGCGATCGTGTCGGATGCCGGTGCCCCCACCTTCCTCGTGACGATCCAGCGTTCACAACCCGATCACGTGGCCGCCGCGGTCGCCCTCGTCCGGTCGGGCCTCGACTCGTTCACCGACAACGACGCGAACGCCGCATCCACCATCGACTACCTGCGCGAAGCGCTCGCCGACGGGCGGCTCACGACCGACGACATCGACGCGGCTGTGCTCCGGCTGCTCGAGCTGCGCCTGCGCACCGGCGAGTTCGACGGCGACGACGACCCGTACCTGTCGATCGGCGTGGACGCGATCGATCTGCCGGAGTCCCGCGCGCTGGCCCGCGAGGCCGTCGCCCGCTCGGTCGTCGTGCTGCGCAATGACGCCGGCGTGCTTCCGCTCGCCGATCCGGCACGTGTCGCCGTGGTCGGCCCCCTCGCCGATGCCGTGCTCACCGACTGGTACGCCGGCACGCCCCCGTATTCGGTGGGCATCGGACAGGCACTCGCCGAGCGGTATCCGGATGCCGTGGTCGAGGTGGTGACGGGCGCCGACACCGTGACCCTCCGCGCCCTGTCGAACGGACGCTATGTCGTCGCGGACGAGAACGGCTCGGTGGTCGAGGCCGCGTCGGCCGACGGGGGCGCGGCCGCCGCGTTCCACGTGACGGACTGGGGTGACGGCATCCTGAGCCTGCGTTCCCAGGCGAGCGGACTCCTGCTCACCGGCGGGCACTGGCCGATGCGCGCGGATGCGCCGCGCGTGGGAGGGTGGATCGCGCAGGAGAGCTTCCGCCGGCACGTGCATCCTGACGGCTCGTGGTCGCTGCTGCACCTCGGCTCGGGCCGGTGGGTCCGCGTCGTGAGGCACGCCGGGCTGCTCGTCGCCGAGGCGCCGACGCTCGAGACAGCCGAGCGCTTCGCGGTGCGGACCGTGCGCTCGGGCCAGCAGGCGATCGCCGAGGCCGCCGGGCGCGCCGACGCCGTCATCGTCGCGGTCGGCAACGACCCGCACCTGTCCGGCCGCGAGACGGAGGACCGGCCGCACCTCTATCTGCCCGAGGCCGCCGTGGAGGTCTGGCGCACCGCGCGCGAGGCCAACGCCCGCTCGGTACTGACGATCATGTCGAGCTATCCCTACATCCTGGGCGGAGCGGGGGATGCCGAGACCGTCGTGTGGTCGAGCCACGGCGGCCAGGAGCTCGGCCACGGTCTCGTCGATGTCATCTCAGGCGACACCGAACCCACCGGGCGCCTGGCGCAGGGGTGGCCGATGAGCCCCGAGCAGGCGGGAGACCTGTTCGACTACGACACGCTGCGGCAGGGAGCGACTTACCGGCATCAGGCCGACGAGCCGGCCTTCGCCTTCGGCCACGGCCTGACCTATTCGGCCGTCGCCTACGAGTCGCTGTCGCTCGTCGACGCGGCCGTGCCGGCACCCGCGCCGACGCACCGGCATCCCGGATTCGAGCCCCGTGATGCGGACTCGACGGTGCGGGCGGTCGTCCGCGTGCGAAATGCCGGTGAACGGGATGCCGAGGAGCTCGTGCAGCTCTACGCCTTCGCCGATGAGGGCCTGCCGATCGCGACTCCGCGCCGCGTGCTGGTCGCCTACCGCCGCGTGCGGCTCGCACCCAGCGAGTCGCGGGAGGTCGAGCTCGAATTCGCGCTCGACCGGCTGTCGGTGTGGGACGACGCGCTCCGCCTGGACGGCGCGCCAGAGGACTGGCTGCACGCCGGAGCGTTGCGGGTGCAGCCGGGGCGCTATGCCGTGGCGGCGGGTCCGTCCTCGTGGGAACTGCCGGTGCGCGCCGGACTGCAGGTCATCGCGGAGTGAAGCGCGGCGCGCTGCGGGTGCGGCCCGGGTGCCATGCGGTCGCGGCGGGTCGCTCGTCGTGGGATCTTCCGGTGCGCGGGAGTGAAGGTCGCCGCGAGGTGAACCGCCGGTGAGCCGGCCCGGGGGCGGCGCGAAGCGCGGCTGAGCCGGCCCGGGCTGGCGGGTGACGGACGCTGACGCTCGAGTTCGCGTGGGAGCCTCAGGCCATGGCGCGGTGGCAGCCCGCGATGTGATCGTCGACCATGCCCGCCGACTGCATGAGCGCGTACATGGTGGTCGGGCCCACGAAGCGGAACCCCCGCTTCAGCAGCGTCTTGGACGCGGCGATGGATTCCGCAGTCTTCGCCGGGATCTCGTGGAATCCCTGCGGGCGAGGCCTCTCCTCCTCGGGGGCGAACGACCACAGGAGAGCATCCAGCTCGCCGCCCTCGAGGTCGGCGACGAGTCGTGCATTCGAGATCGTCGCGCCGATCTTGGCGCGATTGCGCACGATGCCGGGATCACCCATAAGCCGCTCGATGTCCGCCTCGCCGAACGCGGCGACGGCCTCAGGCTCGAACCCCGCGAACACCTCGCGGAACCTCGGGCGCTTGCGCAGGATCGTGATCCACGACAGACCCGCCTGGAATCCTTCAAGACTGAGCTTCTCGAACAGGGCGCGATCGCCGTGGAGTGGCACGCCCCATTCCTCATCGTGGTACCGCCGGTACTCGTCGTCGTCGCCGACCCACGCGCAGCGCGCGAGCCCGTCGGGGCCGATGCGCAGCGCGGTGTTCACCGCCCCAGAATAGGTCCGGCGCCCGACATTTCCCCGCCGCGGGTCACGCGGCTGTTCGGGTCGGTCGCCGGCCTGGAGGGCCTCAGCCCGAGCACTCGTGCACCGATCGAGAACAGGTGTTCTGCCGAGAACAGGTCGATCCCGGGCAGAACTGGCCTGCCCTGGGCAGAAGGCCTGTCGTGGGGTGGCGCGCACGGGCGTGCGCGCGCGGTCAGGACTTCTTGAGCGACTTCTCCGAGACGGGCGCCTCGCCGGATTCCTTCAGGGCCGCGTAGTGCGCGGCGGCCTCGGCCTGACGCTCGAGCTCCGCGCCCGACGCGATCGGCGCGCGCACGTGCTCCGGCGCGAAGCCGAAAGCGTCGACGAGATCCTGAGCATGCGGGCGCAGCCGCGCGCACAGCCGGTCGATGTACCGGGCGACGGATGCCGCGCGCTGCGTCGAGAGCCGCCCATTGATGAGGTACCAGGCGAGGTGGTTCTCGATGAGCGTGAGCCCCAGAAGGTCCCGCAGCCACGTCAGCACCTGCTTCGTCTCGGGGGCCTCGACCGCATTGACGGCATCCGTGAAAGCCTCCCACTGCAGCAGCTCGGCGTGGGCGCGGGCGGCCTCGATGAGCTCGGACTGGTTGGCGTTGAAGAGGGCGGCCGCCTCGGCGGGCGAGAGCTTGGAGGCCGGGCGGAGGCGCCCGGCGATCGTGGCCACCATCTGCTGCACGCGACCCGAAAGCAGCTCGTGCTGGTGGTCTGCGCGAAGGCCCAGTTCGACCGACCGGGCTGTGGAGCCGAGGTCGGCGACGGTCTGTCCGAGCTGGCGCAGGCCCGCGCCGTGGAACACCTTCCCGGCTGTCTGCCCGACGACGATGCGCGCGAGGGCTGCGGCATCCTTCCCCTTGAACTGGGTGGCGTAGTCGGACAGGAGCCGCTTGCCCACGAGCTGCAGGAGGACGTTGTTGTCTCCCTCGAAGGTCACATAGACGTCGAGGTCGTGGTGGAGGCCGACGAGCCGGTTCTCGGCGAGGAAGCCCGCGCCGCCGCACGCCTCTCGGCACTCCTGGATCGTGTCGAGGGCGTTCCATGTCGACAGCGGCTTGAGCGCCGCGGCGAGCGTCTCGAGGTCTTCGCGCTCGGCGGGGGTGTCGGCGGTGCCGCCGAAGACGCCGTCGAACTTGCGCAGCAGCTCGTCGTGCGCGAAGAACTGGGCGTACGTCTGGGCGACGCGCGGCAGGAGCCGCCGCTGGTGCTTGCCGTAGTCGAGCAGCACGACCTCGGAGCTTCCGGCACCGGAATCGAACTGGCGGCGCTGGTTGCCGTAGGTGATCGCGATGTACTCCGCGAGCGCCGTACCGGTGGTGGCGGCGCCGTCGAGCGACACCCGACCCTGGACGAGGGCTCCCAGCATCGTGAAGAAGCGGCGTCCGGGAGTCGGGATGTCGGAGGTGTACGTGCCGTCCGCCGCGACGTCTCCGTACTTGTTGAGGAGGTTCTCGCGCGGCACGCGGACGTGATCGAAGTGCAGCCGGCCGTTGTCGATGCCGTTGAGGCCGCCCTTGACGCCGTCGTCCTCGCCGCCGATTCCCGGGAGGAAGTCGCCGTTCGCATCGCGGAGGGGCACGTAGAAGCAGTGCACCCCGTAGTTCACGCCGTCGGTGATCAGCTGCGCGAACACCGTGGCGGCGATCCCGTCGATGGCCGCGTTGCCGAGGTAGTCCTTCCAGGCGCCGCGGAACGGCGTGTGGATGACGAACTCCTCGGTGGCGGCGTCGTACGTCGCGGTCGTGCCGATGGCAGCGACATCCGATCCGTGTCCTGTCTCGGTCATCGCGAACGCGCCCGGGATCGACATATCGATGATGCCCGGGAGCCACTGGTCCCAGTGCTTCTTGGTGCCGAGCTGATAGACGGCCGAGCCGAAGAGGCCCCACTGGACGCCGGACTTGATCTGCAGGCTCGGATCTGCGAGGACGAGGTCGGCGAAACCTGCGATGTTGGCGCCGTTGTTGTTGAGGCCCCCGTACTCCTCGGGGAACGRACGGCGTGAGCCGCCGGCGTCGACGAGCGCGTGGAGCTGGGCGAGCACGCGTTCGCGGTGCTCGGGCATGGGCTGCCCCTCGACGCGCCAGAACGCGGGGTCCTTGATGACCTCGCGGACGTGGCGGCGGGTGTCGGCCCACGTGCCGAGGAGCATGTCGGTCACGTGCGCGACGTCGATGCGGGGGTCGGATGCCTCTTCCGGCGTGTGCGGAGCGGTGGGGGCCCCACCGGCGGGCGTGCGCTTGCTCGTGGCGGGCTTCTTGGTGCGGACTGCGGCGTCTGCCATGGCGTTGCCTCTCGGCATGAGGAACAGGGGAACGTCTCTCACGGTAGGTCTCCCACAACATGCGCCCAAATGGGTTGCCGAACTGTACAAACGTGTCGCGGCCATGCGCCGCGAGTGGTTGTGTCGTGTCCACACCCGGATCAACAGGGCACCGGATGTCGACGACCCCCGCCAGGATGGAGACGAAGGCGGCCGGGGAAGGAGACGCGGATGGAGCTGATGCTCATCCCGTGGTCGGAGGACGACCTGCGCGTGCTCGAGCGCGCCAACTCCACCGACATGACGAGGTTCCTCGGCGGCGTCGAGTCGGACGAAGACCTCGCCGCGCGGCACGCGCTCTACGTCGGCTTCGCCGAGGCGGGTGGCGGCAGGATGTTCCGCCTCGAGGTGGACGGCGAGCCGGCCGGGTACGCGGGCTGGTGGGACGAAGTGCATGAAGGGATGCCGGTCTTCGAGGTCGGCTGCGCCGTCGGCCCTGAGCATCAGGGGCGCGGGGTGGCCACCGAGGCGCTCACGCGCGTCATCGAGCTCGCGCAGGCGAGCGAGCCGAGGGCGATCGTCGGATACGCCGCCAGGGACAACGCCGCCTCGAACGCGCTGTGCCAGCGCCTGGGCTTCGCACTGCGCGGAACGGGGACCTTCCCCATGGACGACGGCGATTTCGATGTGAACATCTGGCTGATCGACGCGAGACCGACGCCGTGGACGTGACCCTTCACCGCTGGAGCTCCAGCGATCATTCCGTGCTCGAGCGCGCCAACACCCCCGAGATGACGCGCTTCCTCGGGGGCCCTGAGACTCCGGAGAAGCTCGTCGAGCGGCACGCGAACTACCTGAGGCACTGGGAGAGCGGCCACGCCCACATGTTCCGCATCGACGTCGACGGGGTCGCTGCCGGGTCGATCGGCTGGTGGCGCATGGAGCACAAGGGCACGCCCGCGTACGAGACGGGGTGGGGCGTCGAACCGGAATGGCAGGGCCGCGGTGTTGCACGCGTGGCGCTGCGGCGGCTCATCGCGGACGTGCGCGCCGACGGTGAACGCGGTCTGCTCGTCGCGTATCCGGGCGTCGACAATCCGGGATCGAACGCGCTGTGCCGGGGTGCCGGCTTCACGCACACCGGCTCCGAGACGGCACAGTGGCGAGGGGGCGAACTCACATTCAACGTCTGGGAGCTCGACATGTCACCGCTCGACCTCGCCGCCCGCGAGCCCGAGGTCGACGAGCGGTTCGACGGAGGGACGCTCGACCGTGATCGGTGGTGGCCGTTCTACACGCCGCACTGGTCGTCACGGGAGCTCGCGGCGGCGCGCTTCGACCTCGACCCTCCGGGGCTCACGCTGCGGATCGACGAGGACACGCTCCCCTGGGCGCCGGCACTCGACGGCGAGCTGCGGGTCTCGCATGTGCAGACCGGGCAGCACTCCGGACCCATCGGCAGTGGGATCGGACAGCATCGGTTCCGTCCGGGGCTCGTCGTGGTCCAGGACCAGCAGGAGCACCGGGGCTGGCTGGTCCATCACGGCGTGATCGAAGCGCGGATGGCGGCGATCCGGCATCCCGCCGCCATGGTGGCCCTCTGGCCCATCGGGTTCGAGGAGCGGCCCGACGACTGCGGCGAGATCTGCATCGCCGAGATCTTCGGATCCGAGATCGACGACACCGGAGGCTGGGTAGGGATGGGCGTCAAGCCGCAGAACGATCCGCGCCTGCGCGAGGACTTCGAGAAGATCCGGGTCGACGGCGACCTGACCGCGTTCCACGACTACGCGGTCGAGTGGACGCCCCAGCGCCTGCGCTTCTTCATCGACGGCAGATGGGTCAAGACCGTCGCGCAGCGCATCGACTACCCGGTGCAGCTCATGCTCGACGTGTACGAGTTCGCGCCGGAGTCGGGGAGCCGGGATGTCGCGGCGCTTCCGCACCGGTTCCGCGTCGCGCACGTCCGGACGTATCCGGCCCGGCCCTGATCCACCTGGCCGCGCCCGTTCGCACGCCCCTTCCGCGCCCGTTCCCCACCGGGCGGCCAGGAAGCGGCGGGGCGCGACCTCAGGCGGGGAGGTTGGCCTCGAGCGCTTCGATCACGCGCGGGTCGTCGGGCTCGGTCTGCGGGCGGAACCGCAGGACCTTGTGGTCGGGGGTGACCATGAACTTCTCGAAGTTCCAGGTGACCCGGCCGGCCTTGCCCTCGGCATCCGGAGCCTTCTTGAGCTCGGTGTAGAGCGGGTGCTCCTTGCGTCCGTTCACCCGGAGGCGGTCGAGCACGGGGAAGGTGATCCCGTACGTCAGCGAGCAGTACTCCTTGATGGCGTCGTTGCTCCCGAGCTCCTGCAGGAACTGGTTGCTCGGGAAGCCGAGCACCTGGAAGCCGCGCTCGCCGTAGGTGCGCTGCAGGCGCTCGAGCGTCTCGTACTGCGGTGCGAGGCCGCATCGCGAGGCCACGTTGACGATCATGAGCAGCTTGCCGTCGTAGTCGGCGAGCGTCTGCGTCTCGCCCTCCATCGTCTGGAACGGGATATCGGTGAGGGTCATACGATCATTCAACCGGAGGAAGCTGTCCGGTGTTCCTCAGAAGAGCCCGATGATCCGACCTTCGTCGTCGACGTCGATGGTGTTCGCGGCCGGCGAGGCGGGAAGACCGGGCATCGTCATGATGTCTCCGCAGATCATCACGACGAAGCGGGCGCCCGCCGCGAGCCGCACTTCGCGGATGTCGACCGAGTGCCCGGATGGCGCCCCGCGCAGCTTCGCGTCCGTCGAGAACGAGTACTGGGTCTTCGCGACGCACACCGGGTACTCGCCGTAGCCGTCGTCCTGCAGCCGGCGGATCTGGGCCCGCACCGCAGTCGAGGCGGTGATGTCCGATGCCCCGTACACGCGCTGCGCGATGCTGCGCATCTTCCCCCACAGCGTGGCCGTGTCGGGGTAGGTGAAGTGCAGCTCGGACGGCTCGGCGCTGAGCGCGACCACCGCCCGCGCAAGCTCTTCCGCCCCGGCTCCTCCCTCGGCGAAATGCCGGGCGACGATCGCCTGAGCCCCCGCGCGCTCGACGGCCGACACGAGGGCGGCGACCTCGGCATCCGTGTCTTCCTCCCGGTGGTTGATCGCGACGACGGCAGGGAGGTTCCAGGTCTCTCGGACGGTCGTGAGGTGACGGAGGAGATTCGGGATGCCGCGCTCCAGCGCCGCGACGTCCTCCAAGGCGAGATCGGCCACCTCCACCCCGCCGTGGTACTTCATGGCGCGCACCGTCGCCACGATGACAGCAGCGGCCGGACGCATGCCGGCCTGGCGGCAGAGGATGTCGACGAACTTCTCGGCACCGAGGTCGGCGCCGAATCCCGCCTCGGTCACCACGTAGTCGCCGAGGCGCAGCGCGGCCTGCGTCGCGATCGCCGAGTTGCAGCCGTGGGCGATGTTGGCGAAGGGGCCTCCGTGGACGAAGGCGGGGGTGTGCTCGAGGGTCTGGACGAGGTTCGGCGCGAGCGCATCGCGCAGGATCGCCGTCATCGCACCGTGGGCCTCGAGGTCGCGGGCGCGCACCGGCTGCCGATCGCGCGTGTGGCCGATCACGATGTCGCCGAGCCGCTCCCGCAGGTCGGCCAGCCCGGTGGCGAGGCAGAAGATCGCCATGACCTCGCTCGCGACCACGATGTCGAAGCCCGACTCGCGCGGATAGCCGTTCCCCGGACCGCCCAGTCCCACCACGACGTCCCGGAGCGCGCGGTCGTTGACGTCCAGCACACGCCGCCACGTGATGCGACGGACGTCGATGCCGAGCGCGTTGCCGTGCTGGATGTGGTTGTCGATGAGTGCCGCCAGCAGATTGGTGGCGACGCCAATGGCCGCGAAATCGCCGGTGAAGTGCAGGTTGATGTCTTCCATCGGCACGATCTGGGCGTACCCGCCGCCCGCCGCACCGCCCTTCATCCCGAAGACGGGCCCGAGCGCAGGCTCGCGGAGGCACACGATCGCGCGCTCGCCGATCCTCGAGAGCGCGTCGCCGAGGCCGACGGTCGTGGTCGTCTTTCCCTCACCGGCCGGCGTGGGCGAGACCGCAGTGACGAGCACGAGCCTCCCCGGCGGCCGGTCGGCGATCGAGTCGAGGAACCGGAGCGAGACCTTCGCCTTGTGGCGCCCGTACGGTTCGAGGCTCTCTTCGGGGATGCCGAGCCCCTCGGCGACCTCGGTGATGGGCAGCATCCGCGCCGCCTGGGCGATCTCGATGTTGCTGAGCCCCACTGGTCCTCCCCGCGTCGTCGTCGACAAGCGCCAGCCTACGGGCGGAGATGCCGAGCGCCCCGGGACACGACCGCGCACGGCGGTCGCAGCCCGGGGCGCGGGGACGGTGGCTAGAGGCTGAGGCCGTGTCCGAACCGGAAGAGCGGCTCTGCCGTGTCGAACGGCACGTCGGGACGGGATGCCTCGACGGCGGCCATCGAGCGCGGCAGGTCGAACGGAAGCCGGCCCTGGGGGTCGGCGATGCCCGTCAGCACATCGAGAAGAGCTGCGGCGCTCGCACCCCAGTTCACCGTGACGGCGGCGGCGGACTCGACGACCGAATCCAAGATGGCGGGCCGGTCGGCGAAGACGTCGACGATCGTCGGCACCGTGGCCGCGATGTCGTTCACGTGGGCGAGGACGTCCTCCGGGAAGGCGAGCGAACCGGCGTGGAAGAAGTTCTCGAACCTCGTCGCGCGCTCTTCGTAGGGCGCGTGCAGACGGAGGATGGCGGCATCCGCCTCTTCCGCAGTGGCGACCACCTCGCCGTACTGCGCGGCCAGTTCGGGATCGATGCCCTCGACATAGAGCTTGATGCCCCGCTCGAGGGGCAGCGCCGGGGTGCCCTCGTCCGCCCAGCTCGACCGCACGGGCCGGTTGGTGAGCACGGTGATGGCGGCGCGCTGAGCGGCCTCGCCGGCGGCGCGGAAGTCGGCACGGCCGACGATCGCGTCCGCGGCGTCCTCGTCGACGAACGGGTTCTCGAACAGGCCGAGCTCGAACTTCTCGCGCAGGATGCGGCGGGCGGAGGCGTCGAGGCGGTCCTCGGAGATCTCACCGTCGGCGACGAGCTCGACGAGCAGCTCGGGGCACGCCTCACCGCCGAACTGGTCGGCGCCGGCATCCAGGATCATCTTCATCCGCTCGCGGGGCGTGAGGTGCTCGACGCCCCATGCGCGTGCGGCCGACGGCTGTCCGAAGATCACGGCGTCGTTCACAAGACCCCAGTCGGTGCAGACGACTCCGTCGAAGCCGTAGCGCTCACGGAGCAGCCCGGTGATGACCGACTTGTTGAAGCCGAAGCCGACCTCGTCGTATTCGGTGCCGACGGGCATGCCGTAGTAGGGCATGACCTGGCGCGTGCCCGCCGCGAACGCAGCCTCGAAGGGCTTCAGGTGGTGCTCGAACTGCCCGCCGGGGTAGACCTGCTCACGGCCGTACGAGAAGTGCGGGTCCTCGCCGTCCTTCTGCGGGCCGCCGCCGGGGAAGTGCTTGGTCATCGTCGAGACGGAGCCGTCACCGAACTCCTGGCCCTGGAAGCCGCGGATGTAGGCGGCTCCGAGCCGGCCCGACAGGTCGGCGTCCTCGCCGAAGGTCGCGACCTGTCGGGCCCAGCGCGGCTCGGTCGCGAGGTCGACCTGCGGGTGCAGCGCAACGCGCAGGCCCACCGCGGTGTACTCCTGACGTGCGATGTCAGCGAACTGCTCGACGAGCTGCTCGTCGCCGACAGCGGCTAGTCCGAGCGTCTCGGGCCACTGCGAGAAGGGGCCCGCCATGATCGCCGCGCCCGGGTTGTCGCTGAACGAGTGGCGCGGGTCGGTCGAGAGCGTCACGGGAATGCCGAGACGAGTGGATGCCGCGAGCCGCTGCAACGCGTTGTGCCACGCCGCGATCTGGCGGCCGCTCGGAGCCGCGCCGAGCAGATTGAAGTGCGACATGAGCCTGCCGTCGACGACCTCGCGCGCGGATGGCGTGCCGAAGATGGGGTTCGCCTCATCGAGGTCGCCGATGGCGATCATCGTGTGGAAGAGGAGTCCGGCCTTCTCCTGGACGGTCATCTCGGCGAGGATCAGCTCGATGCGCTCTGAGACAGGCAGGCTCGAGTCGAGCCAGGGGCGGTCGGCGACGGGAGCCGCGGCATCCGTCACAGTCGTGATGTCGGTCATGTCACTCCTCGGCGTCGCGGTCGGCGCTCGTTCTCGGGGTCGCGCTCGGGTGCGCAGTCCGATCAGACACTACACGAAACCGACCGAGTGGTAACTGAATGTGGACCCGAGCGCTTGCGCGCGGCTAGAGTCGACGCCGAAGGGGGCACTGTGAGCGTCACAACGGCAGCGCGGCCGGGGACAGCCCGACGAGCACGCACGGAGCGCACGCGCGCGGCGATCGTCGAGGCGGCGCACAGCGCCTTCGTCGGTCGCGGATACCGGGCGACCTCGCTCCGTGACATCGCGTCAGCCGCCGGAATCAGCCACCCCGGGCTGCTCCGCCACTTCGCCACGAAGGACGAGCTGCTCGCCGAAGTGGTCGCCGGGCTGGAGCGCGAGAACACGGCGCACCTGCTCGAGCGGGTGGCAGCCGACGAGCCGGGCCCGCTGGCCTTCGGCGAGATGGCACGCCGGAACGCGAGCGTCCCCGGCTACCTCGAACTCTTCGCGGCGCTCACCGGCGAAGCATCCACGCCGCTCCACCCGGCTCATGCGCTCATGCGTCGCCGGTATGCGCAGCTCATCGGGCTCTCGGCCGACATCTTTCACGAGGCTATCCAGGACGGCCTTGTCGCCCCCGACCGCGATCCCCGCGCTGAGGCGATCCGGCTTGCGGCGGCGTGGGACGGGCTTCAGCTGCTGACCCAGTACCTGCCGGAGCGCGTCGACGTCGGGGGCGCACTGGACGCGCACGAGGAGCTGCTCGCACTGCCGGTGGGCTGGCGTGATCCCCTGGATCAGCGCCGGCCCGGCACGCCCTCAGCCTTCGTGCCCCTTCCGGATCTGGGTGCGTTCGAGGTGCGGGCGGAGGCCGGCTACCGCGTGGGTCGGGATCGGCGGGCGCGCATTCTGGCCGACGCGATGGCGCTGTTCGCGCAGGACGGGTACGGCGACACGAGCCTGCAGAGCATCGCGCAGGCGGTCGGCGTGTCGAAGTCGACCCTGCTGCACCACTACCCCTCGAAGGAGGCGCTGCTGAGCGCCGTGCTCGCCGAGCGGGACCGTGGGATCCGGGTGCTCGAAGCGGCGCCGCGCCCCGAACGAGCGGCCGAGGTGCTGCGGGGAATCCCCCGGGAAGCCGCACACAGTGCGGAACAGTCACCGGGACTCGTCGAGGTGTACGCCGTCCTGTCGTGCGAGGCCGTGCCTGCCGGACATCCGGCGCACGAGTATTTCCGCACCCGGTTCCGCACCGTGGTCGACCACGTCACGGCGCTGCTGCGCGTCGCTCAGGTCGACGGCGACCTGCCGGCGCACCGCGATCCGACCTTCGAGGCGCTGTGGCTCGTCGCCCTCTGGGATGGGCTGCAGTACCAGTGGCTCTATGACCCGCAGGGTGTCGACGTCGCCGCCCACCTCGAAGCCCATCTGAAGGACCTGCTGCCTGTCGAGTGATCCGCTGCCGGACGGCCGCGCCGAGCGCTGCAGTTTCCTGCGAGGGCGCCGCCACCCGACGCAGCGCTCGCACGAAAGTGCAGCGCTGGATGCCTCGAAGCCGACGGGCGCGCTCTGTGCGGCCGCTTCCGACGGGCGCGCTCTGTGCGGCCGCTTCCGGCGGGCGGGCTCTGTGCAGCCGGTGGTGTTCGGCGCTCCGTCGGACTGCGGCGGGATCAGCGACGCCGCCGAGCGCTGCAGTTTCCTGCGAGGGCGCCGCCACGCGACGCAGGGCTCGCAGGAAAGTGCAGCGCCGGAATGGATGCCGCTCAGTGGGCGGCGATCACGGCGATGACGGCGTCGCCGTAGGTCTCGCGCTTCTTCGCGCCGATTCCCGAGATGCCGTCGAGCTCAGCAAGGGAGCCCGGTCGGGCGGCGGCGAGCGCGCGCAGCGTGGCGTCGGTGAAGACGACGTACGCCGGCACGCCCTGCTCGCGCGCCGCCTCGGAACGCCAGGCTCGCAGGGCCTCGAAGAGGCCGCGGTCGGCCGGTTCGATCGTCTCCGAAACCGTCGCGCGTCGCACGGATGTCGAGCCGCGCCGACCCATCACATCGCGTCGGAGCAGCACCGTGCGCTCCCCGCGCAGCACCTCGCCCGCGCTGTCGCCCAGCGCAAGGGTGCCGTACTCCCCCCGCGCGACGAGCAGCTTCGCGGCGAGGAGCTGGCGGATCACCCCGCGCCAGTCCTGCTCGGTGAGGTCGGCGCCGATCCCGAACGTCGACAGGTCGTCGTGGCGCTGCTGACGGACGCGGTCGGTCGCGTTGCCGCGGAGGATGTCGATGAGCTGTCCGGCGCCGAAGGCCTGGTTGCGCTCCCGCTGCAGGCGCACGATCGTCGACATCAGCTTCTGAGACGCCACCGTCCCGTCGAACGTCTCCGGCGGCTGCAGGCACGTGTCGCAGTTGCCACAGGGGGTGGATTGCTGCCCGAAGTAGCCGAGCAGGTTCTGGCGGCGGCATCCGACCGTCTCGCACAGCGCGAGCATCGCGTCGAGGTGCTGTCCCAACCGGGTCTTGAACGCGCGGTCGCCCGGGCTCTGGTCGATGAGCCGCCGCTGCTGCACGACATCGCCGAGGCCGTACGCCATCCACGCCAGCGCAGGCTCGCCGTCGCGGCCCGCGCGGCCCGTCTCCTGGTAGTACCCCTCGACCGATTTCGGCAGATCGATGTGCGCGACGAACCGGACATCGGGCTTGTCGATGCCCATGCCGAAGGCGATCGTCGCGACCATCACCACGCCGTCGTCGCGCAGGAACCGGGATTGATTGGCCGCGCGCACCGAGGAATCGAGCCCTGCGTGGTACGGCAGGGCGTCGATGCCCTGCTGGCGCAGATACTCCGCCGTCTGCTCGACGGACTTGCGGCTGAGGGCATAGACGATGCCGGCGCCCTCGGGCTGCGCCTCGCGCACGCTCCGGATGAAGGAGGCGAGCTGCTTGCGCGGCTCGTTCTTGGGCTCGATGCGGTACTGGATGTTGGGCCGGTCGAAGCTTGCGACGAAGTGCTTGGCGTTCGGGAGACCGAGACGCTGGGTGAGTTCCCGATGCGTTTCACGGGTGGCCGTCGCGGTGAGCGCCATGCGCGGCACACCGGGGAAGCGTTCGGCGAGGTCGCCGAGCGCGAGGTAATCGGGCCGGAAGTCGTGGCCCCACTGCGAGACGCAGTGCGCCTCGTCGATGGCGATGACGCTGAGGCGCCCGCGCTGGAGCAGTGCCGTGGTCGACGCGGCAGACAGGCGCTCCGGCGCGACGTAGAGCAGATCGAGCTCACCGGCGAGGAACGCCTGCTCGACCGCCTGCCGCTCGGGCGGCGCCTGCGTCGAGTTGAGATAGGCGGCGCGGACGCCGTTGCCCACGAGCGCGTCGACCTGATCGTGCATGAGCGCGATGAGCGGGCTGATGACGAGACCGGTCCCGGGACGCGCCAGGGCGGGCACCTGGTACGTGATGCTCTTGCCGGCGCCGGTCGGCATCAGGACGACCGCATCGCCTCCGCCGACGACCTGATCGACGATCGCGGCCTGGTCGCCCCGGAAGTCGTCGTAGCCGAAGACCTCATGCAGGATCGCGCGGGGAGGCCGGCCGCTGAAGTCGCGCGTGCGCGCAGGCAGGCTCACCGTCGGGGGCGCGGTACCCCACGGATCGTCCGGCGGCGCCTCGAAGTCTTCGGGCGGGACCATATCGTCAGGACTCCACGCGAGATCCGCGTACGGGTCAGCGCCCCACGACGAGACGGAGCCGGGTTCGGGAGTCACCTGTTCACGATAGTCGCGCGGTCCGACAGCGGCCTCCCCAGCGGGGTCACGGGCGGCTCCCGCAGTTGCCGATCGAGTGTGGAGGAGCGGACGCGGGCGAGGCGGTCGGCATCCGATCGTCCACTGCTGCAGTTTCCTGCGAGCGCTGCGTCGCGCGATGGCGCGGTTGCAGGAGAGTGCCGCGCTCGGTGATCCCGCACGCTCAGAGCCGCACGACCTCGGTGACCCGCAGGATCGCGGTCCCCTCCTCCTCCGAAGCGGCCAGGTCGACCTCGCCTCGGATCCGCCAGTCGTGGTCGCCGGCAGGGTCGTCGATGATCTGCTCGACCCTCCAGATTCCGGATGCGGCAGCATCCGCCTCATCGATCTCCACGAGTCGCGGCGAGCGGGCCGCACCGCCCGTGAGCATCTGGTCGTGATCGTCGAAGTACGCGTCGAGCGCCGCGGGCCAGTCGACATCCGGGTCGAGGGCCACCAGTTCGTCGTCCTTCTGCAGCGCGGCGAGCTGGACGCGACGGAAGAGCTCGTTGCGCACGAGCACGAGGAAGGCGCGGCGGTTCGTGAGGACCGACGGCGGGGCGGGCGGGACGACCGGTGCGTCAGGATCGGCCGCGGGAGAGACGAGCGCTTCCCACTCGTCGACGAGGCTCGAATCGACCTGCCGGACGAGCTCGCCGAGCCACGCGATGAGGTCGAGGAGGTCTGAGGTCTGCGCCTCGGCGGGCACCGTCTGGCGGATCGCCCGGTAGGCGTCGCTCAGGTAGCGCAGCACGAGGCCCTCGCTCCGGGCGAGCTGGTAGACCGAGATGAGCTCGGCGAACGACAGTGCGCGCTCGAACATGTCACGCACCACCGACTTCGGGCGCAGCTCGAAGTCGCGGATCCAGGGCTGGCTCGAGGCGAACACCTCGTACGACTGCATGAGCAGCTCCTCGAGCGGCTTGGGATAGGTCACCGCTTCGAGCGCCTCCATGCGCTCCTCGTACTCGATGCCGTCCCGCTTCATCGCCGCGACCGCCTCTCCGCGCGCGAGGAACTGCTGCTGCGACAGCACCGGCCGCGGGTCGTCGAGAGTCGACTCGATGATGCTCACGACGTCCAGTGCGTAGTGCCCGGTGCCGACGAAGGACGGCCGGGAAGCGGCATCCGTCCCCCGCACCGTGGAGTCCTCGGCATCCGTCCCCGCCGATGCGGTGTCATCCGTCGCTCGGAGCTTCGCGGCGAATTCGGACGGATCAGACTCGATCATCCGAGTTTCGTGCGCTGGTCCGGAATTCGCAGGGGCGCGGGATGCTGTGGCCGACGCCTCGGGATCCAGCAGGCCGATCGCCGCGAGCGCGAACGGCGACAGGGGCTGGTTGAGCGCGAAGTTGGGCTGCAGCTCGACCGTGAGGCGGATCTCGCCGGTCGACGGGTCCACGGTGACCACCTCGGCGGCGCGCAGCGTGCGGAAGATGGCGAGCGCGCGCCGGGCGAGCTCGTACTGCCTGGCGCGGGGCTCGTGGTTGTCGAGGACGAGCGCGCGGACGTTCCGGAAGACGTCGCCCCCGCGTGCGATGACGTTGATCAGCATCGCCGCGGTCAGCTGCAGCTGCGGCACGAGGGGCTCGGGCTCGGCATCGACGAGCCGCTCGAACGACGCCTTGCCCCAGTTCACGAAGCCCTGCGGCGCCTTCTTGCGCACGATCTTCTTGATCTTCTTGGGGTCGGTCCCGGCCTTGGCGACCGCCTCGGCGTTCTCGATGTCGTGTTCGGGTGCCATCACGACGACGGTTCCGGCCGTGTCGTACCCGGCGCGCCCGGCCCGCCCCGAGATCTGGTGGAACTCACGGGCGCTGAGCTGCCGCATCCGCTGTCCGTCGTATTTGGCGAGCGCCGTCACGAGCACCGTGCGGATCGGCACGTTGATGCCCACGCCGAGGGTGTCGGTGCCGCAGATGACCCGCAGCAGTCCGCGCTGGGCGAGCGTCTCGACCAGGCGCCGGTAGCGCGGGAGCATGCCGGCGTGATGCACGCCGATGCCGGCGCGCACGTAGCGCGACAGGGTGCGGCCGAACGCCGTGGTGAACCGGAAGCCGCCGATCGCCTCGGCGATGGCGTCGCGCTGCTCGCGGCTCACGATCCGGATGCTCGAGAGCGCCTGCGCCCGCTCCATCGCCGCAGCCTGCGAGAAGTGCACGATGTAGACCGGAGCCTGGCCCGTCTGCAGCAGCTCTTCGACCGTCTCGTGGACCGGCGTCACCGCATAGGAGAAGTGCAGCGGCACGGGCCGCTCGACGCCGGTGATGCGCGCGACCGGCCGCCCGGTCCGGCGCTCGAGGTCTTCCGCGATGGCCGTGACGTCCCCGAGGGTCGCCGACATCAGGATGAACTGGGCTCGGGGCAGCAGGAGCAGCGGCACCTGCCATGCCCATCCGCGGTCGGGGTCGCCGTAGTAGTGGAACTCGTCCATCACGACCTGGTCGACCGCGGCATCCGCTCCCTGACGAAGCGCGAGGTTCGCGAGGATCTCCGCCGTGCAGCAGACGATCGGCGCGCCGGAGTTGACCGACGAGTCGCCCGTCACCATGCCGACGTTCTCGGCGCCGAAGATCTCGACGAGAGCGAAGAACTTCTCGCTGACGAGTGCCTTGATCGGGGCCGTGTAATAGGTGCGACCCCCATGCGCCAGCGCGAAGGCGTGGGCCGCGACCGCGACGAGCGACTTTCCTGTGCCCGTCGGGGTGGACAGGATGACGTTCGCCCCCGAGACGATCTCGATGACGGCTTCGTCCTGGGCGGGGTACAGCGTGAGCCCTCGATCAGCAGCCCAGTCGACGAAACCCGCGTACGCGGAGTCAGCGTCGACGCCGACGGGCACGCGCTCGCGCAGGGTGGATGGCATCACATGAGTCTGCCAGGCCGGGTCGTGAGACCCGGCCTGGCGGAGAAGGTGTGGGCGAGCGAATGCCGGCCCTACCGGGATGGAACGCCGGCTAAGGCGCGACGAGCGTCCCCGCGATGGTTTGCGCGTAGGCCACGTGACCGGCGGCATTCGGGTGGAATCCGCGATCGGCCGGCTTGCCGGAGATGAGCCCGCTGATCCAGCGCTCGCCGCTGTCGCACAGGCCGTGGCCCGCGAAGGCGTCGACCACGTCGACGTACTCGACGCTGTCCTCCCAGCCGTACATCGCCAGGAAGCCTGCCTTGTAGGCCGCCACTCCACCTTCGACTGCGTCGTTGAGACCGGCGACCTCCTCCAGGCCGGGAACATGAACGCCATCGACAGCGACATTCAGCATTCCGCCCTGGGGCTGGCTGAACTTCATCGGAGTACCGGCTGCAACGGCACCGACGCTGCACGTTCCACTGAAGTTTCCGAACAGCTTCGGGTACCCGGTCACCCTGATCGTCGCCGTTGGCGCATAGGTCCTGACGGCCATGATCGCGCTGACGATGCCCTGGCCGACACCAACACCCGCCGGGCCGACGTTGCTGAGCACGAACGAGCACGCCGGAAGCGAACCCAGGTTGCTGCAGGCTCCGACCGCGTCGAGCCAGGGGAGATCGTTCACTCCCGCCGAGATCGTGACGAGCTGAGTGTCTTCTCCCAGAATCCCGTGTTCTCCGAGATTCATGGCCTGGGCTGCGACGGCTCCGGTGTTGGCACCCGAACACGCGGCCGACTCGACGCTCCCACCGAGCATCTGCGCGAGCAGCGTCGGATACGCCTTCTTCGACCGGAGGCAGGTCGAGTCGTAATACGGCATGAGGCCATTGCCGGCGGCCACCGAGTCCCCGATGGCCACATAAGCTGCGCCATCCATCTCGTCGGCAGCAGCGGGCGAGACGCCCGCCCCGACCGTGCAAGCGAGCGCCGCGGCAGCAAGCGCGGCGATGATGCGTCGTTTCATGATTCCCCTTTGAATCGCGCGAACGGTCGTTCGCTCCCCAAGAGCGGATCGGCGACGGCGAAGACGGGGCCGATCAAGGCTGACGATAGACCTGTTGCAAGGCGGCCACCAGGGCACGGCCCGCACCGGAATGACGCGCGGTACCTTGTGAGTGACGACGAAAGGACACCCGTGAGCGACCTCGAGACCACCGTTGCCCGTGACGACGTGAAGCATCGCTATGAGGTCCGCGTGGGTGACGTGCTGGCGGGCTTCACGATGTTCCGCATCGACGCCCAGGGGCGCCTCAACTTCCCGCACACCGAGATCGACCCGGCCTACCGCGGACGCGGGCTGGCGCAGGCGGTCGTCGCCGAGGCGATGACGGATGCCGCACGCCGAGGCGAGACGGTCGTTCCCCACTGCCCGGTGGTGACGGCCTACCTCCAGAAGCACGAGGTGCCGGGCCTCACGGTCGACTGGCCCGACCACGCCGTTCCCGAGTGAGGGCGCGAGCATGACCAGGCTGGACGCCGAGGCCGGCGTCACCATAGAGGCCGCGACCGAATGCGACGGTCCGCGCGCGCTGCTGCTCGAGTCGCGGGAAGTGCCGCTGGGCGGTGTGCGGGCGATGGAGGTGCACCGCACCCTTCCGCAGCGCGACCTGCCGCTCGTGGGCGCCTGGTGCTTCCTCGACCGCTTCGGCCCTCAGGTGACGACCATGCGTGTGGAGCCGCATCCGCACATCGGACTGCAGACGGTCACGTGGCCCTTTCACGGAGAGGTCCGCCATCGCGACTCGGTCGGAAGCGATGTGGTCCTCACACGAGGTGCCCTCAACCTCATGACGAGCGGCGCCGGCATCTCCCACTCCGAGTACTCGGTGGGCGAGGAACCCAAGCCCCTCGATGCGCTGCAGCTCTGGATCGCGCTCCCCGAATCGCGACGACACGGTGCGCCCGCGTTCGAGCGCCACGAGTCCCTCCCCCGGCTTTCGCTCCCCGCGGCAGAGGGTGCTCCCGGTGAGGCGATCGTCGTCATGGGGTCGCTCGGGGGCGTGCAATCGCCCGCCACCGCCTACACCCCCATCGTCGGAGCCGAGCTGAGCATCCCTGCCGGCTCGCGCGTGCGCATCCCGCTCGATCCGACGTGGGAGCACGCGCTCGTCGGAGTCGAGGGCGTCGCGGTGGTGCTCACCGACGCCGAAGGCCCGGCGGAAGACACCGGCGCCGGCGACCCCGCGGCCGCTGAAGCCCGGTCCGGCGCCGACAGCGCGATCGAGCTGGACCAGCGGCACCTGCTGTATCTCGGCACGCACCGCGAGAGCATCGAGGTCGCAGCGCCCGAAGGCGCCACCCTCTTCCTGCTCGGTGGCGAGCCCTTCGAGGACGACATCGTGATGTGGTGGAACTTCGTGGGGCGCTCCCACGAGGAGATCGTCGAGGCGCGCGAGCAGTGGGAGGCGCGCTCCGACCGCTTCGGTCGGGTGGTCGACCACGGCGACGAGTGGATCCCCGCCCCGCCGCTGCCGGCCGTGCGGCTGACCCGGCGCCGACGCCGGGTGTGAGGCCCGCGAAGTACGCTGGTGCGGTGCCCACTGCCCAAACGCGCCTGACCACCAGCGTTCTGCTGACGTGCGCGGCGATCGGCGTGGCGACGGGCGTGCTCGGCGGTGTCGCGGGGTGGCTCACTCCGGTGGTGCTGGCCACGGTGCCGATCCTCTACGGCATCATCCTGGGCGCGCACGTCCTGCCCGGCATCATCGCGCAGGAGCTCATCCGCCTTCCGTGGGTCGCACTGATCTCGCACGTCGTGGCCGCCCTCGTCGCGAGCGCGATGGCCCCGCAGTGGGCGCCACGGTTCATCGGCACCGCCATCCTCTTCGGCGGCATCCAGGAGCTCGTCGCCGCACTGACCCGCTATCGCATCTGGAGCGCCTGGCGCTTCTTCATCTCGGCGATCGTCATCGGCGGCGTGGTCGCGGTGGCGGTCGCGTTCGCCGCTCACCTGTCGACACTGGCGCCGTGGGCCCAGGTCGTGTACCTCGTCGTGGCCGTGCTCGGACCGGTGGTGTGGACGGCGGTGGGTCTCGGTGTCGGGTCGGGGCTGCGCCGGGCAGGGGTCGCGCGCAGCGCAGCCGCGCGGTGATCAGGACGGCGCCGAGGGCGGTCACGAGAACTCCTCATCGAAGCTAGGTTGAGGGGGTTCCCCGCCCCTCCCAGCACTGGAAGATCCGTGAGCCCACCGCGACGCGAGAAGTCCGCCGCACCCGCGGCGGCGACGGCGCAGCCCCTTCTCGCAGTGCAGGGCCTGTCGATCACTCATGCCGGGGCGGATGCCGCGACCCCCGCCGCCGTCACGTTCGCCGTGCGCCCGGGCGAAGTGGTCCTCATCCTCGGGCCGAGCGGTTCGGGCAAGTCCACACTCGCCCTGGCGCTCAATGGACTCATCCCCCAGGCGGTTCCCGCCACGGTGGACGGTCGCATCGTGGTCGCCGGGCTCGATACCGCCGCCGAGACCGTCGCGACACTCAGCACGCGCGTCGGCATGGTGTTCCAGGACCCTGACGCCCAGCTCGTGACCGGGACCGTTCTCGACGAGGTCGCCTTCGGACCCGAGAATCTCCGGATGCCGGTCGCCGACGTCCTCAGCCGTGCCGAGGCCGCGCTGCGTCGGGTCGGCCTCTGGGACCGCCGAAGGGACAACCCCGACCGCTTGTCCGGGGGCGGACGACAGCGGCTGGCGATCGCCTGTGCGCTCGCCATGGGCTCGCCGCTCCTGGTACTGGACGAGCCGACGGCGAATCTGGACCCTCAGGGAATCGACGAGGTGTACTCGGCCCTCGCCGAGGTCGTGTCGGCGGGTGATCGGGCGATCGTGCTCGTCGAGCACAATCTCGACGCCGCCGTCGGGCTGGTCGACCGGGTGGTGGTGCTCGACCATGACGGCCGGCTTGTCGCCGACGGTCCGACCGACATCGTGCTGCGCCATCGCGCCGGCGAGCTGCACGCGCTGGGAGTGTGGCTTCCGACATCCACCCTGGCCGCGCTTCGCCTGCGGCGAGCCGGCTTCAGACTCGAGCCGCTCCCGCTGACACCGGAGGAGCTGCGGGCCGCGCTCCAGGCGGAGGATCAGCCGGCGGGCGGCGGCCTCTCGACGAGCCCGGGTGCCGTTGCGGGGTCGGAGCGTGACGAGCCGACCCCTCCCGGCCGGCCGGAGCCGCTGATCGCGGTGCGGGGGCTCACGCTCGATCGAGGTCGCACGCGCGTGCTGCACGGCATCGACCTCGATGTCGGCACGGGTGACTTCGTCGCGATCGTCGGCGCGAACGGCGCCGGCAAGACGACGCTCATCCAGGCGATCGCCGGGGTCGTGCGACCGCCGCGCGGCAGCGTGCGGATCGCCGACCCTTCGGAAGGGTCACGACACGGTCTGGATGTCGGCCGCGCCGACGCACGCACGCTCACTTCACGCATCGGCTTCGTCTTCCAGAACCCCGAGCACCAGTTCATTGCGCACACCGTGTACGACGAACTGGCGCACGGCCTGCGTCTGCGCCACCTGCCCGACTCCGAGGTCCGCGAGCGCACCGAGCAGATGCTCGAGCGCTTCGGACTCTCCGCCAAGGCGCAGACCCATCCGTTCCTCCTGTCCGGCGGGCAGAAGCGACGACTCTCGGTCGGCACCGCCCTCATCGCGGGGGCACCCGTGCTCGCCCTCGATGAGCCGACCTTCGGCCAGGACCGCGCCCGGGCCGACGAGCTCCTCCGACTGCTGAGGGAGCTGAACAGCGAAGGCACGACCATCCTCGTGGTGACGCACGACATGCAGCTCGTCACCGAGCATGCGGACCGCACGGTCGTGCTCGCCGGGGGCACCGTCCTCGCCCAGGGCGCGACGGCCGACGTGTTCGCGGACCCTGCGCTCATCGCAGCAGCAGGGCTCCGGCTTCCGCCGCTTCGGCGCGCGCTCGAGGGGCTGTCGCAGCATCCGGCCCTTTCGGGGGTCGTCCGGCTGGCAGACCTGCCCGGTTCCCCGGTGGTCCGATCGTGACCGGCGTGGCGGAGCGCCCGGCCGCGCCGGGCGACCCGTACGCCGACGCCCCGGCCGCCTCGGCCGGGCGGTTCCTCTACCAGCTCAATCCACTCGCCAAGCTCGCCGGCCCCGCCCCCGCGATGCTGCTGCTCGTGTTCGTCCGGGATGCCGCCACCCCGCTCGCCTTCCTCGCGCTCGCCTACGCGATCCTCCTCGTCGGCGTGCGGTTCACACGGCGGCTCGCGCTCATGCTGTTCGCGGCGATGCCACTCGGCGTCGCCGCGCTCGGGCTGGGGTTCTCGGTGTGGACCGACCCGGCGGGTGTCGATCAGAGCGTGGTCGTCCTCCAGCTCGGATCCTGGACCCTGTACGGCGGCATGCTGCAGATCGGCTTCGCCACCGCCCTGCGGCTTGCCGCCATCGTCAGCCTGTCGCTGATCTCGGGACTCAGCACGACGGGCCCCGACTTCGCACGATCCATGGTGCAGCAGCTTCGCGTGCCGTATCGCATCGGCTATACGGCGCTGGCGGCATTCCGCTTCGTCCCGCGCTTCGGTCACGAGCTCGAGGTCATCCGCCAGGCCCATCGCGTGCGCGGCGCCCACGGTGGCCGGGGGCCGTTCGCCGCGCTCGCGAGGTGGGCCGGCTACGCGGTGCCCCTCCTCGCCGGCGCCATCCGACACGCCGAGCGGGTCGCGCTCGCGATGGACGCCCGCGCCTTCGGCGCCCATCCCGACCGCACCGAGCGGCATCTCGTGCCCTGGCGGGTCCGTGACACGGCATTCGTCACACTGTTCTGCGCGCTCTCGGCCGCCTTGTTCTGGATCCTGTTCCCTTGGGGACTCACCTGAATCGATCAGTCCGGGATGCCGTGCGCAAGGCCCGCGGCGACATCGGGCCTCCCCGATAGAATCGCGGCACTCCGAGGCAGCGAGGCAGTGCGATGGCGAGACGACGGCGTACCGTGGCGCAGCACGCGCGCCTGCGATCGCCCCACCCGCTCGCGCAGCTCGGGAAGGTCGTCGCCGTCGCCCTCGCCGTCGTCCTAGCCAGCTCGGGTGCAGTCGTCGCCTACGCCACCTACGACCTCGCCGCGAGCTTCACCGACGAAGTGGTCGATGTCGAAGGCCAGGCGGCCGTGCCACCCGACATCGGCGCGATCGAGGGCGGCGTGAACCTGCTCGTCACGGGGATCGACCAGTGCGAGCCCGAGTACGCCTACCTGTTCGGTCAGCGCTGCACGGGGCCCGACAGCATGAACAAGCTCAACGACGTGAACCTGCTCGTCCACATCTCGTCCGAGCCGCGCCGCGTCACGGTCGTGTCGTTTCCGCGCGACCTCATCGTGCCGATCCCGCCCTGCACGAACGCCGACGGGAGCAGCTTCGACGGCGGGCCGGACCAGATCAACACGGCATACAAATACGGGGGCCTGGGCTGCGTCGTGAACACCGTCTCGGCGCTCACCGGCCTCAGCATCCCCTTCGGTGCCGTGGTGACCTTCGGCGGCGTGATCGAGGTCACCGACGCGATCGGCGGTGTCGAGGTGTGCCTGGCGCGCGGCATCCGGGACAGTAACACCGGTCTCGATCTCGGGCCGGGCAGCCATACGGTCGCCGGTGTCACGGCGCTGCAGTTCCTGCGGACCCGCTACGGGGTCGGAGATGGCAGCGACCTCGGCCGCATCTCCAACCAGCAACAGTACATGTCGCGCCTGGCCCGGAAGCTCGTCAGCGAGGAGGTGCTGTCCGACCCCGCGCGCCTCTACAAGCTCGCCACGGTCGCGCTCGACAACGTGACTCCCACGCGTCCGCTCGCGAATCCGTTCACGCTGGTTCAGATCGCGCTCGCCGTGAAGGACGTGCCCTTCGACGAGATCGTCTTCGTGCAGTACCCGACCTTCGAGGCGCCCTTCGACTCGGACCGGCTCGTGCCCGACGCCGCATCGGCCCAGGTGCTGTGGGACGCCCTCGAGAGCAACCGTCCGCTCGTGCTGACGGGCGATGTCGGGGCCAATGGCGGCGTGGTCGAAGTCACCGAGCCTGGTCCAGGCGAGGCCTCACCCGCCGAGACGCCTGGCGCGACTCCGGATGCAAGCCCCGATGCGACCGTCGCTCCGGAGGACCCTGTGGAGCTGCCCGAGAGCATCACCGGATCCACCGCGGCGCAGCAGACCTGCAGCGGCGGCAACGTCCGCTGACTCCCCGGCTGGGGTGCCAGGATCGGTCACCGCAGCCGGAATGACGGATGCCGCGACCCTCCGACCAGGAGGATCGCGGCATCCGATCGCCTGTCGTCAGCGCTTGCCGGCGAGCTGGCGTCCGACGATCTCGCGCATGATCTCGTTCGTCCCGCCGTAGATCCGGTGCACACGGGCATCGAGGAACGCGCGGGCGATCGGGTACTCCATGATGTAGCCGTACCCGCCGTGCAGCTGCACGCAGATGTCGAGCACCTCCCACTCGCGCTCGGTCGCCCAGAACTTGACCTTCGCGGCTTCTTCGGCCGTCAGCTTTCCGTCCTTGTAGGCGAGAAGCGCCCGGTCGATGTAGGCCCAGAGCGCGTCGACCGTGGTGGCGACATCCGCCAGCTTGAAGCGGGTGTTCTGGAAGTCGATGATCCGCTCCCCGAACGCCTCACGACTCTTGGTGTAGTCGAGCGTCCAGGTGAGACCCGCGGCTGCGGCCGCCGCACCCGCGACGCCGATCGAGAGGCGCTCCAGCGGCAGGTTCATCATGAGCTGCACGAAGCCCATGCCCTCTTTGCCGCTGATGAGGTTGGCCTCGGGCACGAAGACATCGCTGAACGACAGCTCGGCCGTGTCGTGACCGTGGAAGCCCATCTTGTTGAGCTTCTTGCCGTGATCGAAGCCCTCCATGCCGTTCTCGATGAGCAGCAGGCTGAACGCGTCGGGCCGGTTGCCTTCGCCGGTCTTGACGAAGGTGACGATGACGTCGGCGGTCTTGCCGCTGGAGATGAACGTCTTCGCGCCGTTGACCAGGTAGCCGCCGTCGACCTTCTTGGCGGTCGTCTTGATCCCGCGGAGGTCGCTGCCCGCACCCGGCTCCGTCATCGCGAGCGCTCCGATGATCTCTCCCGTCGCCATGCCGGGGAGCCACTTCTCCTTCTGCTCCTGCGTCCCCATGTGCACGATGTACGGCACGGCGAGGTCGTCCTGGATTCCGAACGCACCGGCGAGAGAGCCCGCGCCGGCGGCGATGATCTCCTCGTTGACGACCGCGCGGAACCGGAAGTCCTGCAGCATGCCGGCACCGCCGAACTCCTCCGGGACCGAGAGCCCGATGATGCCCGAGTCGCCCGCCGCTCGCAGCGTGGCGCGGTCGACCTCGCCCTCGGCATCCCACCGCTCGATCGCCTCGTTCGTGACGTAGCGCTTGATGAACTCCTTGACGACGTCGCGGAACGCCTCGTGGTCCTCGTCGTAGATGTCGCGGTCCATGGGGGCCGTCCTCCTCGTTCGCACACCGTGAGCGGTGGCCGGAGCCCGTCTTCGGGCGTGCGCACGGCCGCATCGCCAGGCCCGATTCTATGCCACCGAGCGGGCGACAGCGAGGGTCGGATGAGATTGCATCTCACGATCCGCGGTACTCAGTACCGCGCGGATCAGATGGGCACCGAGGGTGTCGACACGCGGCTCCGCACCGCTCAGCCGGGGTAATCGGGGGCGGGCGGCAGCCCGAAGAACTCCTCGAGGGACTGCCAGCCCCCCGCGTGATAGGCGGCAGCGAGCTCGCGCCCGACGTAGCGCAGATGCCACGGCTCGGGCGAGTACCCGGTGACGGGCGTGCGGCCGTCGGCATAGCGGACGATCCAGCCGTACTCCCACGAGTGCTCAGCCACCCACTGCTGCTGGGCGGTGCCGCCGAAAGCGCCCATGTCGGCGCAGCTGCCGGCGCACGCCGTGACATCCGCGGCGAGCCCCGACTGATGCTCGCTGTAGCCCGGACGGGCGCTCACCTTGTCGGCATCGGCACGGCCCACCGATGAGACCTGGCGCTGGTAGGTCGAACGCTGTGTGCCGTACGAGCGGAACCCACTGGCAAGTGCCACCTCGCCCGCGCCTCCTGCCGCGGCACCGGCGGCCAGCTCGGCGAGCGCGGCCGCCGCCTCCGTCCGCAGCGTTCCTCCAGAGATGTTGCGCATCGCAGGCGCGACCAGGTCGCCCGGGCGGAAGTCGACGGGCTCCGAAGGGCGGGTCTTGTTCACGACGGCCCAGACCCGGCCGAGATCGGTCATCGGAACGCACGGCGCATGTCCGGTCGTCACCGCGACACGGAACGCCTCTCCGCCGCCCGCTGCCGCGATCGCGGCGCCGTCGTCGCCCGCGTCCATCGCCGCCACGAAGGCCGGGTCGGCGCACACGTCGACCAGTTGAGCCGCTGCCTCGACCGTGGGGGCGGGCAGCGCCGAGACCGACTGCGGCGCCGGCGGCAGAGTGCTCGCCGTCGCTTCGGTCGCGGATTCAGCGGATGCCGAGAAGTCGGGGGCGATGACGGCCGACGTGATCGCGGCGGCTCCCCCGACGCCGAGCACGATGCCCGCCGCCCACGCGAACGCGAAGCGGATCCGGTTCGCGCGGCGCGCGCGGGCGTGCCTCACGGGAGCTTCAGCACTCGTGAGGAGGTGGGCCGCGCGGGCTTCGCGGCGCGTCACCGGAGAGGTCACCCCGCTATTCTCCCGCGACTCCCTCGTGCTCACCGCATGGCCATCGGTGTGCACTCCTCTAAGATCGCTTTTTTGTTCGACACGGGTTGACGTTCATTCGTCATTCTGTTCGAATAGAGCTCATGCGGTGGCAAGGACAAGAACTCGGGGTCCCGGATGCCGGTGCTCTTCCGGGGCTCGAGCATCTCAACGGTCTCGTCCGCTCGGTCACCACCCCCGAGTTCGCGGGTGTGACATTCCACGAGGTGATGGCCAAGACGGCGCTGAACCACGTACCCGGCGCGTCCGCCATGCCGTTCGACTGGACGGTGAACCCCTACCGGGGATGCTCGCATGCGTGCGTCTACTGCTTCGCGCGCGGGACGCACGAGTATCTCGAGTTCGATGCGGGCCGCGATTTCGACTCGCAGATCGTCGTGAAGATCAACGTCGCAGACATCCTCCGGCGAGAACTGGCACGCGGCACGTGGGAGCGACAGCCCGTCGCGCTGGGGACCAACACCGATCCCTACCAGCGAGCCGAAGGCCGTTACCGGCTCATGCCGGGGATCGTGTCGGCCCTCGCCGACTCCGGTACGCCGCTGTCGATCCTCACAAAGGGATCTCTTCTGCGCCGCGACCTTCCGCTGCTGCGGGAGGCAGCGGCATCCGTCCCCGTCACGATCGCGATGTCGATCGCCGTCTTCGACGAGGCGCTGCAGAAGGTGATCGAGCCGGGGACGCCGACGACCGCGGCGCGGCTCGACACCGTGCGCGCGGCCACCGAGGCGGGGTTCTCCGTCACGGTGTTCCTCATGCCGATCCTCCCCCACCTGACCGACTCCATCGCGGCGATCGACGATGCGCTGCGACGCATCAGGGAGGCGGGCGCGGCGCGGGTCGTCTACGGCGCGCTGCACCTGAGGCCGGGTGTCAAGCCGTGGTTCATGCAGTGGCTCGAGCGCGAGCATCCTGAACTCGTGTCTTCGTATCTGGGGCTGTACCCGGGTGTCTCCAGCTACGCGCCCAAGGGGTATCGGGCGTGGCTGGCCAAGCGAGTCCGCCCGCTCATGCGCGTCCACGGCCTCGACGGGCAGGCCGAAGACGACTCGCCCCCGCGGGGCGCGGTGCCGGGACTCGCGTCCCGCAGCCAGGTGGTCACGACCAGCAGGGGACGGGCCGCCGCGCAGGCGATGCTCTTCTAGCCCGGCGCGAAACAGGTCAACCACGCGATCACAGGACGACTCCGGAGAATCGGCCCTGCACACGCGTGGTTGACCTGTGTATGCCGGGGGTCAGGCGACGGGGTCGACCTGACGGCCCGCGAGCTCCTCGATGAGGTCATCGCCGATGCGGACCTCGTCGAACGGCGCCTCGATCTCGGCGCGATCGAGCAGCTCGTTCATGCGACGGCGACGCTGGCGCGTCACGATCGTCACGACGCGGCCGCTCGCGCCCGCACGACCCGTACGACCCGAGCGGTGGAGGTAGGTCTTGTACTCATCCGGCGGGTCGGCCTGGACGACGAGCGAGATGTCGTCGACGTGGATGCCGCGCGCGGCGACGTCGGTCGCGACGAGCACGCGCACCCGGCCGGAGGTCAGACGCTCGAGGTTGCGCGTGCGCTTGGCCTGGTTGAGGTCACCGTGCAGCGCGAGTGCCGGGATGCCGGCATCGTCGAACTGCTCGGCGAGCATCTCGGCGAAGGCGCGCGTGCGGGCGAAGACCAGGGTCTTGCCGTCACGGTCGACGAGCGAAGTGAGGATCTCAGCCTTGTCGCGCTGATCGATCACGAGCACGCGGTGCTCGATGGTGCCAGAGTCCTGGTCTTCGCCGGCCACTTCGTAGACGGCCGGGTTGACGAGGAACTCGTCGACGAGGGCGGCGACCTCGCGGTCGAGCGTGGCCGAGAACAGCAGCTTCTGACTGCCGTTCGCGGTCAGCCGGAGGATCCGCTGCACGGGCTCGAGGAAGCCGAGCTCGCACATGTGGTCGCCTTCGTCGAGCACGGTGATCCGCACTTCGGACAGGTCGAGCCTGCCCTGCTTGACGAGGTCCTCGATGCGACCGGGGGTGCCGATGATGATGTCGACGCCCTTGTGGAGCGCACCGACCTGGCGAGCCTGCGGCACGCCGCCGTAGATCTGGGTGGTGAAGAGGCCCACGCTGCGTGCGATCGGCTGGATGGTGCGGTCGATCTGCAGCGCGAGCTCGCGGGTGGGGGCGAGGATGAGCGCCTTCGGCTTGCGTCCGAACTCACGACGCTGTCCGGCCTGTGAGCGAAGGATCGACTCGACGAGCGGAGCACCGAAGGCGATCGTCTTGCCCGAGCCGGTGCGGCCACGAGCGAGCACATCCCTGCCCTCGAGGATCGGGGCGACGGTCGCGGCCTGGATCGGGAACGGCGTCGCTGCGCCGAGGTCCGCGAGGACCCGGACGATGTTCTCGCCGAGTCCCAGGCTGCCGAACGTCACGTCGGAGACGGCTTCGGCCTGCACGGCGTCCGCCTGGAGGCGCTCGTGAACGACGTCGACGTGTGCCTCGTGCGCCTTGTCGCGCGTGGGGGCTGCGTTCCAGTCGGAGCGGGCCGGACGGTCGTTGTGGTCGCGACGCGGGCGGTCATCGTACGAACGGGCCGGACGGTCGCTGTACGAGCGAGCCGGACGGTCGTCGTTCGAACGTGGGGGGCGGCTGTCGTACGAGCGCGGGGGGCGGCTGTCGTACGAGCGAGCCGGACGGTCATCGTTCGAACGCGGCGGCCGGTTGTCGTACGTCCGCGCGGGGCGGTCATCGTTCGAACGCGGGGGGCGGTTGTCATACGAGCGAGCCGGACGGTCATCGTTCGAACGCGGCGGCCGGCTGTCGTACGAACGCGGCGGGCGGCTGTCGTACGAGCGAGCCGGACGGTCATCGTTCGAACGCGGCGGCCGGTTGTCGTACGAGCGAGCCGGACGGTCGTCGTTCGAACGCGGCGGGCGGCTGTCGTACGAGCGCACGGGGCGGTCATCGTAGGAACGGGCCGGACGATCGGCGCGATACGACGGGCGGCCGTCTCCGAAGGAGCGGCGGTCGTCGCGATCGACGCGGTCGAGGTTCGAGGGGCGGCGCACGGCGCCGTTGCGGTCGGCGTAGGAACGCGCGGGGCGGTCATCCTGGGAACGCGGGGGGCGGCTGTCGTACGAGCGGGCCGGACGGTCGTCATACGAACGCGCGGGGCGATCGCCACGATCGCCGCGGGCGCGGTCGGCACCCGCGTTGGTGCGGATGCCGTGCGCGGCCTCGCGGCCGGCCTTCTCCTGCGCCGTCCAACGGCGCTTGGGAGCGGTGTCCGTCTCCTCGGCGCGGTACCCGCGGTGGCTGGGGCTCTTGCTGCCGGTCTGGCCGGCCGACGACTCACCGGGACGGCGCTTGCGGTCCTGGAAGCTCGTCTTGGCGCCGTAGCGCGGCTCGAAGTTCTTGGCGGGTCGTCCGCCGGCGGGCTTCTTGCTCTTGGGCATGGGTGTAGTCCTTCTGGGTTCTCTCGCACGAGAACAGCGCTCGCACGGCGAGCAACCCGGACATCCGTCGGCCGGGGCCATTCATGTGATGGTGATGCACGCCGCGATTCGGCGTCACCATCGGCCCCTTGAACTCACAAACCCATCCGCGCGCAACGTCGCGGTGTCCAGAGCCGACCTTTCGACCCTAGCCGACGCGCCTGAGAGATCGCCCGATCCGCAACACGCCCGTCATACCGCGCGGCCAGAATGGGAGCGTGAGAGGCAGCGTCAGCGCCTCGAGAGGACCGACATGACCGCTGCGAGCTTCCCCACCGGCACCCAGTACGAGCTCCGCTCCCCGGATGGGCGCGCAACCGCCGAGATCACGCAGGTCGGCGCCGCACTCCGAGCTTTCGCGGTGGACGGCGTCGACCTCGTCCCGCGCTATCCGCTCGACGCGGCAACCCCTGCCGGCTCGGGGATCGTGCTGGTGCCGTGGCCCAACCGGGTGCGCGACGGTCGCTGGACCCAGCGCGGCGAGACGCGCCAGCTCGCCCTCACCGAGCCTGTGACCGGAAACGCGTCGCACGGCCTGCTGCGGTTCGCGTCCTACGCGGTGGCGGCCCGGAGCGCAGCATCCATCACCCTGTCGGCACCCGTCGTCCCGCAGACCGGCTATCCCTTCCACCTCGAGACCACGGTCGCATATGCCATCACCGGCATGAGCCTGCAGGTCATCCACACCGTGACCAACGTGGGCGCAGAGGATGCGCCGGTGGCGGTGGGCACGCACCCCTACCTGTGCATCGGCGATGTGGACACGTCCGAGCTCGTGCTCACGTCACCCGGGGCCACGCGGTTCACGCTGGACGAGCGCAAGCTGCCGGTCTCTGAAGAACCGGTGGATGCCGCCTCCGACCTCCGCGGAGGACGCCTGATCGCCGACCTCGACCTCGACACCGCGTACGGGCAGCTGGCGCGCGACCCGGACGGGCGCGTGCGCACCACTCTTGCGGCCCGCGACGGGCGCGCGCTCACCCTCTGGCAGGGCGAGGGCTTCGACTACGTGCAGGTCTTCACGACCGACCGCTACCCCGGCCAGCCGGTCGCTGTCGCCGTCGAGCCCATGACGGCTCCCGCCGACGCGCTCAATTCCGGCCAGAGCCTGCGCTGGCTCACCCCCGGTGAGTCCTGGGAGCTGCACTGGGGAATCACCTTCGAGACCTCCTGAGGCGCGAGCAGCACGCGACACGGGATCGTGCCGGGCATCCCACCCGCGGCGAACGAGCCGCGCGATTCCACGCGTGCTTACACTGATCGCATGACCCCTTCGCCCGCTCCCGGCGGCCCCGCCGTCCTCGCCCCCGTGGACTCCACGGCACCCAGCCTGAGGGTGGTCAACGAGGGCCTCGGGGCCGCGGCGACGGCCGGCGTCCTCGGGGCGGTCCTGGGCCTGCTGTTCACCTGGCTGTGGCCTGACATGCCCCTCTCGGGCACCGGCTCATTCGGCGAGGTGTCGGCGATCGCGGCCGGTGCGGTCACCGCCATCTCGACCAGCTTGGGGTACTGGCGGTCGCGCCATTCCGCCGGCCAGGAGTGGCGCCTGACGCTCGCGCCGTGGAAATTCGCGGTGAACGCGGTCTCGGTCGTGCTCGTCCACATCATCCTCGCGATCCTCGCGACGATCGCCGGCTACTTCGTGCTCGGCCAGGGGTTCATCGGGCTGACGATGGTCCCGTTCTGGGCTGCCGTCCTCCTCGCCATCAACCTCGGTCTGTCCGCGCACATCTCGTACCTGTCGGCATCGCGGATGACGACGCAGCGGATGTCGTCGCTGCTGATGGCCTTCATGCTCATCGGCGCCCTCACCGCGACGGTCACCACCCCGGATCCCGATTGGTGGAAGCTGCACTTCAGCCACCTGGGCTCGTTCGAGGACTCGATCTCGAGCTGGATCTTCAACGGAACCCTCATCGCGGGCGGTCTGCTCGTGACGACCTTCGGCGTCTACGTCGCCCACGACATGCATCAGCTCGTGGACCGGGGCATTCTCAAGCGGGCCAACGCCCCGCGCATCGTGTCGGTGGTCTTCGTCATCATGGGCATCATGCTGGCCTGTGTGGGTCTCGTACCGGTCGATGTGAACCTGCTCATCCACAATCTGTCCGCGACCGGCATGGCGATCGTCTTCATCGGGCTGCTCCTCTCGGCTCCCCGGGTGCTCAGAGGGATGCCGCGGACGTTCTTCGTCGTCACCTGGAGCTTCTTCACCGCCCTGATCCTCTCGATCGCGTTCTTCGTGTCGGGGTTCTTCGGACTGACCGCATTCGAGATCATCGTGTTCGCGCTCGTCTTCGCCTGGATCGCCGTCTTCATCCGGTTCCTGGGTCTGGCTGCGCAGCAGCCCGCCACCGCCTGAGCCTGCCCGGGGCTCCTCGGCGGCGACCTGCCCCGCCGTCCGATCTGTGACGTTCCGAGGCGGCGCCCGCCTTTTCGGTTGTTACGGTAGTCCGACGGCGTGCCGCCCCCTGCCGGGGAGCGGCATCGGAGTCCTCCGGCATCGACGTCGGGCGGGAGTGATCACCGTCATCGGAGCACCTGACACATTGGGGGGCCAATGTCTTCCTCGGCGATCCTCTTCGCTCCACGACGGGTGGGCCCGCTGCTGTCGGCTTCCGCTGTCCGCAGGGCGTTCCATCGCGCAGAGGCGCACCATGTCGTGATGACCTCCGTCGGTCTGCTCTTGGCCGCCACCGCCGTGGCTGCGGCGACGACGAGCGATCGCACCTGGTGGCAGCTGCACTTCAGCGAGCTGGGCACTCACCGCGACTTCTCGGGCACGGTCTTCAACCTCGGCTCGATGTCGGCCGGCGCGATGTTCGTCCTGTTCGCGACCCGGGTGCGCCGGGCCTTCGCGGACATCCGCGCCCGCCTCGACACCGTCGTCCATGGCCGCCGTCACGCATGCCGGCTGCTGGTCGTGCTCATCGCCTCGTTCGGCGCGCACCTCGCGATCGTCGGACTCGTGCCGCTGGACGTCAACACCGCCGTGCACGAGCGGGCGGCATCCGGGATGATGCTGTCGTTCCTGGGCATCCTCACGCTGGTGCTCGCGACTCCCTGGACGGTCAGGCGCCTGCGCGTGACATCGGCGGTCGTCGCGGCCCTGCTGCTGCCCGCGATCGTCGTCTTCGCCGCAGGGCGAATGACTCTCGCGGCCCTGGAGGTCGTCGGCTTCGCACTCATCTTCACGTGGCTCGCGATCTTCGGCGCCACGCTCCGTCGTGCCGTCGCAGCCCCGGGTGAGCACGACCTGGTCGCGCGCAGGCCCCGCGCGGCCCGGGCCGCGCGGGCGACGACGGGAGGCGCCGGTCGCTCCCGGCGCCTCGCCCTCAGCGTGCGTCGCGTCGGGTGCGCAGCGTCTGCTTCACCGGTGCGGCCGCGGTCAGTCCTGACCCGGCGAGCGCAGGCTGCTCTGCGGCGGCGGCACTCGGGGCCGCAGGTCCCTGGTCGTCGCCCACCGTCGGGTCTGCGGCATCCGCATCTCCGGACTTGCGTGCCGCGCGGCGCTCGCGTGCGCCCTCGACCAGGTTGTAGAGGGTCGGCAGCACGAGCAGGGTCAGCACGGTCGAGGAGATGAGCCCGCCGATCACGACGATCGCGAGCGGCTGCGAGATGAACCCGCCGTGGCCCGTGATGCCGAGTGCCATCGGCGTGAGGGCGAAGATCGTGGCCAGGGCTGTCATCAGGATGGGGCGAAGACGGCGCGAACCGCCGGTGACCGTCGCCTCATAGGCGGAGAGGCCCTTCGTGCGGTACTGGTTCACCAGGTCGACCAGCACGATCGCGTTCGTCACGACGATGCCGATCAGCATCAGCACGCCGATGAGCGACGCGACCCCCAGAGGCACGCCCGTGATGATCTGCAGCAGGATCGCGCCGGTCGCCGCGAAGGGCACGGAGACGAGCAGGAGCAGCGGCTGACGCAGCGACTTGAAGGTCGCCACCATCACGATGTACACGATGAGGATCGCGGCGAGCAGTGCGAGCCCCAGCTGCGAGAAGGCGTCCTGCTGCTGAGTGACGACGCCGCCCAGGGTCGCGTCTGCGCCCGTCGGAAGGTCTGCGTCGGCGAGGGCCGCCGTCACCGCCGACGAGGCGGTGGCCAGGTCGTCAGTCGAGGGCGTCACGGTGACCGTGGAGGTGCGCTGTCCGCCCTCGGAGGTGATCGAGGTGGGACCCTCGGTCTGCTCGACGGTCGCGATCTGCTCGAGCGGGATCAGACCGGCGGCGCTCGGGATCTTGAGCTGCCGCAGCTCGTCGATCGTTGCCGGCGGATCGGAGACCGCGAGGTACACCGTCACGGAGGTCTCGTCGATCTCGACCGAGCCGATGGAGCGGGGCTGCATGGTGCCCGACACCAGCGCGCCGACAGCGACCTCCGAGAGCCCGAGGTCGGCAGCGGCATCCCGGTCCACCGTCACCGCGACGTACGGAAGGGATGCCGAGAGGTTGCTGGAGACCTGTCCCACGCCTTCGACATCGTCGAGCGACGCCACGACCTCATCGGTCGCGGCCTCGAGCGTCGCCTGATCGGGCGCGGTGACGTCGATCTCGATGTCGCTCGAGCCGAAGCCGCCGCCGCCGGAGGCGACCGTCACGGTGCCCACGTCGTCGAGGTCGGCGACGGCCTGCTGCACATCCTCGCGGATCTGCACCTGGTCGGCATCGGGGTCGGTGGTCACCGAGTAGGTCACTCCCCCGCCGCCGCCCCGGAAGGCGTCGCGCAGGGCCGAGCCGCTCGAGCCGATCGAGGTCTGCACGGTGTCGACTCCGTCGACGGAGAGCAGTGCGTCCTCGACCTTCTGCGCGGCCTCGTCCTCAGCCTCGAGGCTCGCCGCCGGCGCCACCTCCTGGGTGACGGTGAAGGTGTTCTGCCCGGAGTCGCCCAGGAAGTTCGTCTTCATGAGCGGTGCCAGGGCGATCGTGCCCACGAGCACGAGAACGGCGAGCCCGAGCGTGATCCACGAGTGGCGTAGCGTCCAGCGCAGGATCGGCAGGTAGGACTTCTGCAGCCGTGTGGGCGGCGCGTCGGGCGCTTCGGGGTCGACCTCACGCCCCGCCTCGTCGAGCATCGGCTTGCCGGGGCGGAGGAACCAGTACGCCAGCACGGGCACGATCGTGAGGGCGACCAGCAGCGACGACAGCATCGCGATCGTGATGGTGAGCGCGAACGGGCGGAAGAGCTCGCCCGTGACATCCCCGACGAACGCGATCGGCAGGAAGACGGCGACGGTGGTGATGGTGGACGCCGTGATCGCCGAGGCGACCTCGCGCACGGCCCGCAGGATCGACGGGAGCTTCTCTGCATCGCCGACATAGTGGCGCTTGATGTTCTCGATGACGACGATGGCGTCGTCGACGACGCGGCCGATGGCGATCGTGAGGGCGCCGAGCGTCAGGATGTTGAGCGAGTAGCCGAACGTCTGGATGCCGATGAAGGTCAGCAGCACGCTCGTGGGGATCGAGATCGCCGTCACGAGGGTGGCCCGCACCGAGAGCAGGAAGACGAGGATCACCAGCACCGCGAAGAACAGGCCGAGCAGGCCCTCCTGGGCGAGCGAGTCGATCGACTGCTGGATGTACGGCGCCTGGTCGAAGACGACCGTGAACTCGGCGTTCTCACCGATCGAGTCCTGCAGCGCGGGAAGCGCGGCTGTCACGGCCTTCGACACGTCGACGGTGTTCGCGGCGGGCAGCTTGGTGACGGCGATCGTCAGCGCCGGCTCGCCGTTGACCCGCGAGATCGAGGTGACCGGATCCTGCTCCTGCGACACCGTCGAGACGTCGCCGACCGTCACCAGGCCGGCCTGGGCCTGCTCGGGTGTGGAGGGCACGAGCGGCAGCGCAGCGATCTCGTCCGCCGAGGAGATCTTCGCGCCGGTCTGAACGGTCAGGGACTGGTCGCCCTCGGTCACCGAGCCGCCGGGGAAGAGCACGCCGTTCTGCTCGAGAGCGTCGCTGATCGCCTGCTGGGTATAGCCGTCGGCGGCGAGTGCCGCGGCATCCGGGGTGATCGTCACGCGCTCGCCGCGACCGCCCACGATTCCCGCGGTGCTCACTCCGTCGATCTGCTCCAGATCCGGGATGACGGATGCTTCGAGCTGCGCCTGGATCGTCGCCTCGTCGTCGTAGCCGGTGACCGCCAGCTGGATGACGGGCAGATCGTCGAACGAGAACGACACGACGTTGGGCTCGACGTTCTCGGGGAGGTCGCTCTTGATCCGGTTGATCGCCTGGGTGATCTTCTGCTCGGCGGTGGCGAGATCCGTGCCGTAGGTGAACGCCGCCTGGATGATCGACGCGTTGGTCGTGCTGGTGGCCGTCGTCGACTCGAGCCCGGGAATGCCCTGGAGTGCCGACTCGATCGGAGCCGAGACATCGTTGCTCACGACTTCGGGCGATGCGCCCGGATAGGTCGTGACGATCGACAGCTGCGGGAACTCGATCGAGGGGATGAGCTCCTGCTCGAGGTTCACCAGCGCAAGGCCGCCGAAGATCGCCGCGACGATCGTGACGAGCGCGATGAGCGCGCGGTTCTTGAGGCTCAGGACGGCGAGGTTCGACACAGGTGCCTTCGCAGGGTGGAGGGACGATGCCGGATGCTTCGGCTCCGCGCGTCCGAAGCCGGGCGACGCGAACGATACGCGGATGTATCGAACTTCAGTATCGCATGGGGCCGACAGGACCCGGTCGGCTCGGACACCCGCGGATCAGCCGGTGACCCACCCCGAGATCACGCGTCCGAGACCGACCCCGAGAGCCGCAGCGAGGCCCGAGATCAGAAGGGTCCCGATGAGGTTGGTCCACGCCCAGTCCCGGCGTCCGCCCCTCCCGAGCAGCACCGTCTCGACCGAGACCGTGCTGAAGGTGGTGTAGCCGCCGAGGAGCCCCATGCCGATCGCGGTGGCCCAGTCCCCGTCGATCGCCGACCCGAGGCCCGCGACCACACCCAGTGCGAACGATCCGGTGACGTTGACGATCAGGATGCCGAGGGGGAAGACGCCTCGCCGCCCTCGCATCACGATCGCGTCCACCGTGTAGCGCAGGCCCGCACCCACGCCGCCCGCGCCGGCGACGAAGAGGAACAGCATCCATCCCGTCATTCCGCCGCCTCCGGGATCTCGACGCGATCCGCAGCGGCGCCGGCCATCAGGTGCCCCAGCCGCAGGCCGAGGGCCGCGGCGATCACGCCGCCGAACACCGAGACGCCGGCGAGCGCGAGGCTCACGACGGGTGCCGTGCCGCCGAGTTCGACCAGCTGCACCGCGAAGGCGCTGTAGGTCGTGAAGCCGCCGAGGATGCCGGTGCCGACGAAGGCGCGGAGCAGGGTGTGCCGCTCGCCCGCCCACCCGACGAGGACGCCGAGCAGGAAGGAGCCGGTGACGTTGATGGCGAGAGTGGCGGCCGGCAGGGCCAGGTCGCTGTCAGCCGCCTGGAGGGGGAGCTGGAGCGACGCTCGGAGTGCGACGCCGATGGCACCGCCCAGCACGACCGCGACGAGAGCGGCCGGCGTGAACGCACGGCGGCGGACCATACGCACACTGTAGGAGCGCCCGGGCTGTCCGGGCCGGTGCGCGCGCCGGGTTCGCCGACGCGGTTCGGTGCGCGCCGCGGCAGGCGGTGCGGCGACGCCGGGCCGGATCAGCGGCCGGACACGCCCTCACCGGTCCGGGCCGCAGGGACGGTCCCGTGGTGCGCGCTATCCGAGGAGGAGGGTGCGGATCGCCGACTCGGGCGACTTGCCGAGGTCCAGCAGCTGCCCGCGGGCGTATCGCGCGAAGACCCTCGGGTCGATGTAGCTCGACCGCGCCACGGCGGGGGTGTTGCCGAGCGCTCGTGCGGTCGCCCGGACTGCGAGTGCCTCGGCGTTCTTCCGCTGCCGCTCCGTCTCGACGGTGCCCATGTTCGCCAGCGCCTCTGCCGCGAGGATGGTGCCCCGCAGGGTCCGGAAGTCCTTGGCAGTGAAGCGGCCGCCGGCGATCTCGCGGATGTAGGCGTTGACCTCCTCCGGCGTGAGCCCCACCCGCTGCCGGCCCTTGCGGTAGGCGAGCAGGGGCGCGCGCGGCCGACCGACCACGAGCTCCGAGACGACGGTCGCGAGGTCGGCGTCGTCGACCTCGATGTAGGCGCGCTGGCCGCTCTTGGCGGGAAACGAGAGGGTCACGACCGACGCCTCGACGGTGGCATCCCTTCGGTGGAGCGTCGTGAGCCCGCGGCTGCCGTGCCGTTCGAGATAGCGTGCCGATCCGATCCGCGGTGCCCCCTGGTCGAGCAGCCGGAAGGAGGCGGCGAGGACCCGCTCACGAGTGAGACCCTCGGTGCGGAGGGATGTGGTCACGCGGCGCCGCGCACCCGGCAGCGCCTCGGCCAGCCTGAGGGCGCGTGCGAACTTGCCCTTGTCGCGGCGCTCGCGCCAGCGGGGGTGATAGAGGTACTGCCGTCGGCCGGCATCGTCCGTGCCGACCGCCTGGATGTGCCCGAAAGGCTCGGCCGAGATCCACACGTCGGTCCATGCCGGCGGGATGACGAGCCGGTGGATGCGCTCGCGGTCCTCGTCGGAGGCAGAAGACCCGTCGGCGGTCAGATAGCGGAAGCCCGAGCCCATCCGGACGCGCCGGATGCCGGCATCCTCCCCGGGTCGCACGCGGACGAGTCTGGCCACCTCAGTGCCCGCGCAGCATCGCGATGAGCTCCGACTTGCGCTTGCGCGAATAGCCGGTGAGGCCCAGCTCCTTGGCTCGGCCGCGCAGACGCTCGACGGTCCAGTCGTCGTAGTCCCCCGCAGCGCCTCCGCGATGGCCGACGGCGGAGCGCCCGTCGCGCGCGGCCGCATTCGAGATGCGCGCGGCCTTCTCCTTCGAGGCGCCGTCCTTGCGGAGCTCCTCGTACAGCTCAGGGTCCCTCAAGCTGCTCGATCCTCGTCGTGCAGGCATGATGTCCTCCCTAGAGATGTCTCGTGACGGACGCTATGCCTCGAACTCCGCTCGACCGGGGGGATTGACAGTCGCGCCCTGGCGCGCTCGGGCCACGCGCCCGCGGCCAGTCCCCCTCGCGGTTAGCACCGCTGATCGCGAGCGTCAATGGCCTCCCCGGCGCACACGTGCAGTGAAACGCTTCTCATATGCCCCACCGGGCATTCCGCTCACCGGCGGCCCGACACCAGGGAGAAGGAGCGAATCATGAACCTCGCACTCATCATCATCATCGTCATCGCAGTGATCCTTGCGATCGTCGGAGGGCTCAACTCCGCACTGCAATGGCTGCTCTGGGTGGCGATCATCATCGGCGTCATCGCGCTGATCGTCTTCCTGTTCCGACTCATCAGCGGACGCAATCGCGTGTAGCGACAGGCGAGGCCCCCGCTCCGCGTGAGGGTCCCGTGACTGCCGACGGCGCCCGGGGGGGACCGCCGCGCAGACAGGAGAGCGGATGCCCCGTTTCGGGCATCCGCTCTCCGTCTTCCCGTCATGCGATCAGAGACGGGCCTCCGCGTACGTCCGCAGCGCATCGCGCACGAACTCCGCGCCCTCCTGACCGCCGTAGTTCGCGCCGAAGCGCGGATCTGCCGCGTACATCTCGCCGAGGCCGACCACGTACGCCTTCACGTCGCCGCCGGGAGCGGATGCCGGCGTACCGGGGATTGCGGTCAGCCACTCGACGTGCCGTCGAGCGAGATCCTGCGCCGCATCGCTGTCGGGCGCGGTGCCCGATTCGGCGGCCGCGATCCAGTCCTGGGCGAGCGCTTCCTGCCGCGCCTTCCACGCGGCCTTCTCTGCGGCGTCCATTCCGCGCCACCAGGCGGCGGAGCGCGCGTACGACTCCTTGCCCCAGCGCTGCTCGACCTCATCCTTGTACTGCGTGTGGTCGAAGCCATCGAACATGTCTTCTGCCATGAGTCCTTCACCTCCTCTCAGGGCTCTGATGGTGGATTCGACCGAAGCGACCTGACGGCCGAGCCGGTCCTGCTCTTGACGCAGCCAGGCCAGATGGCTCTCGAGGGCGCTCTCCTCGGAGGTCTCCCGCGCCAGCACGTCCTCGATCTGCGGCAGTCCGAGTCCCAGTTCGCGCAGCATCAGGATGCGCTGAAGTCGCACGAGCGAGGCCTGGTCGTAGTACCGGTAGCCGTTCCCCCCGATGCTGGACGGGGTGAGCAGCCCGATGTCGTCGTAGTGCCGCAGTGTGCGGCTCGTCGTTCCGGCGACCTTCGCGATCTGCTGGATGGACCATTCCATTGCTTCCTCCCCCTCCATCGCTGTCCACGCTAGAGGTTGACGTTGCGTCAAGGTCAACACGGATCTCCAGAACGGGAGCGGAAACTCGCGATATATCGTGTTATTCTTCGATCTCACGCGATATATCGCGTTACGACCAACCGTCAGGAGACAACCATGACTCTCGAGAAGTGGATCATCCACCCCGGAGAGACCCGCGTCATCGATATCGAGGACGTGCGCAAACTGAAGATCGGCCTCGTCGGGGGCCAGATCGACGTCATCGCCCACGACGAGCCCGGTGTCCGCATCGAAGTGCACGCCGTCACGATCAAGGACCTCCGCATCGAGGCGTCCGGTGATCTCGTCGAGATCGACCACCCGCAGCTGCGATGGGACAACTTCCTCGAGGTGTTCCGCAACTTCGGCGTGAGCGGGCCGAAGGCCGAGATCAGCGTGGCGGTCCCGCGTGACATCGCACTGACGCTGGGCGTGGTCTCGGCGAGCGCCCTCGTCTCGGGCCTCCGCAGCGACGCGAAGCTGAACACCGTCTCGGGCGACATCATCGCCGACGGCATCACCGGAGACGTGTCGGTCAACGCCGTCTCGGGCGACGTCAACATCCGCGGGCTCGACGGCACCCTGAACGCCAACAGCGTCTCGGGCGACGTGGCGGCGACGGGATCGCTCCGGAAAGCCACCATCGACACGGTGTCGGGCGCTGTGCTCGTCGACACGACCGGCGATGCCCAGGGCGTCTCGCTCAACAGCGTGAGCGCCAACGCCACGATCCGCCTGGACGAAGGTCTGCCGGCGAACTACGCCATCCGCACCGTCGGAGGACGCGTCCAGGTCGACGGCATCGTGCGCTCCGGGCAAGGCAGCATCACCACCAACTATGTCGGATCGATCGGCGAGCTCAGCGGGAGCTTCGTCGACGTCCGCGCGAACACCGTCTCGGGCGACGTCACCGTCCTCCGCCGCGCGGCGATCGCGGCATCCGACGTCAAGGACATCGAAGAAGCCCAGAAGACGGAAGAGGAATGGTCATGACCCCCGTCTTCTCCCACGGCGACCTGCGCCTCTACCTGCTCAACCTGCTCGATGAGGGCCCTCGCCACGGCTACGACATCATGCAGGCGCTCTCGGATCGCACCGGCGGCACGTACACGCCCAGTGCCGGCACGATCTACCCCCGGCTCGCGAAGCTCGAAGAAGAGGGCCTCGTCACCAAGACCGTCGACGGCCGGAAGACCGTCTACCAGATCACCGACGCCGGCCATGCCGAGGTGCAGTCCCGCGCGGGAGACCTCGAGGGCATCGAGGCGGGTCTCGCCGACTCGGTGCGGCTCATCGCGGACGAAGTGCGTGGCAGCGTGCGGGAGGCCATGAAGAGCCTGAGAGCCGACCTGGCCGCGGCCACGCAGGACGAGCGCGCGGGCCGGACCAAGACGGATGCCTCGTCCCCCGGTGACGACGCGCGCACCCAGAGCCGCGAGCAGCTGCACCGGGCCGAAGCGCTGGTCGCGGAGTTCCGCGCGCGCGTGCGCGGCGATCTGCGCACGCACCTCGCGCGCGGCGGATCGCTCGGCTCGAGCGTCGTGGACGACCTCGAGTCGGCGCTCGATTCGGCGTCGCGCTCGATCACGAGGGCGCTGCACGGCTGACCGACCGTATCAGGGGGTCATCGGGGAGCGCTCGCACGTGCCCCGGTGGCCCCTTCTTCGGTCGTTTCGCGATTACGCGGGCCAGATGTCCTCGTGGTCTGGCACCGGCTCGCCGAGCGGGACCACGAGGATCGGACGGTGCTGCCGGTGCGCGAGGCGAGCAGCGACCGAACCGGTGAAGAACTCGCGGATGGATTCGCCGATGCCGCGCTTGCGGGTGCCCACCACGATGAGCCGCGCATCCAGGTCATCAGCCAGGTGCTTGATCGCGATCGCAGGGTCCCCTACGAGCTGACGCGCCGACCACGACAGGTCGATCCCCTGGAGTGCGGCCGCCGTCTCGGTCTTCACGACCTGGAGGTCGGCTTCACCGCCGCCGATGTTGATGTCGATCGGCGACGAGTGGACGTAGCCGTCCGGATCCTCGTACGTGACGAACCGCGTGACGTCCACGTGCACCACGACCAGCGGCGCGCCGAGCACCTTCGCGTACCGCGCGGCCTCCTTCACGACGCGCGCCGGCTCACCCGGAACGGTCCCGACGATGACGGCTCCGCGCAGTGCTGCGTCGGCCGCCTCGCCCCTCGCAACCTCGGATGCCTGATCCGCCATTGGTTCCTCGCCCTTCCGCGTGGGTGCGGGAGCCGCCGGTGGCCCGGCGCTCCGTGTTATTCTGAATGCTACTCTTACCGGCCGCAGCAGCCGGATGTGATTGCCCGGGCTACAGAACTGCGGGACGCCCGCACTGGAAGTCCGCGACTCGGAAATGAGGGGTCTCGCATATGGGGCGTGGCCGTCAGAAGGCGAAGAACACGAAAATCGCCCGTGAACTGAAGTCCTTCAGTCCGAGCGTCAACTACGCCGCGCTCGAGCGGGAGTTGGGTCATCCCTCCGATGACCAGTACGTCGACAAATGGGCCGACCAGTACGCCGACGAACTCGAGGACGAGCGCGCCTGACGCGACCCGCTCGAATCGATCCGCTGTGCGCTCGCGCCCCGGCGCGGGCTTCGCACCGCGACGCCCTGCGCGGCGACCCGCAATCTCACGACCATGAGCCGTGCCGGCGCTCCCATTCGTCTTCGATGGTGTGCGGCCGCGCCACCACCACGCCTGCCGGGATCGCGGCGGCGACGACTCCCCCGATGACGCACAGCGGCACGATCCATGCGCCGGTCGCATCGTGGAGCAGCCCGATTCCGAGCGGGAACATCGCCGCGATCGCGTAGCCGATGCTCTGGACGAACCCGCTCAGGGCGACGGAGGACTCGGGGCTGCGGGTCCGGAGGCCCAGCAGCACGAGCACGAGCGGGAACAGCAGCGGGGGCACCCCCAGCAGCGCGACCCAGAGCCACGGCACGGCCCCGGGCGCGAACAGCAGTCCCGCCACGGCGGCGAACCCGGCGATGATCGCGACGACGTAGAGCGAGCGCACGATGCGGAAGCGCGCCACGAGCAGGGGCACGAGCAGCGACACCGGAAGCCCCATCGCGGCGAACAGCGAGAGCAGCGCGCCGGCGGTCGCGGGCGTGACCCCGGCGGTGTCGACGAGGAGCGTTGGAAGCCAGGCGAACGATGTGTAGGCGATGATCGACGACACCGCGAACGTCACGGCGAGCGCCCACGCGAGCGGCAGCCGCCACATCCGCCGGAACACCGCAGGGGCGGCGGCCTCGATGTCGTCCTCCTCGCCGCGACGCGCGTGCACGGTCAGCGCGATCCACGGCACGAGCGCGCCGGCGGCGAAGACCGCCCACATGCCGAGCGACAGGCGCCAGCCCGCGGCATCCGCTGTGGGCACGGCGACGAGCGGCGGCACGAAGGTCGCCACCGACATCGTCGTGGTGAACAGGGCTGTGAGCAGCCCGATCCGATCGGGGAAGTACTTCTTCACGAGCGGCGGCAGGAGGACGTTGCCGACGGCGACGGCGGCGAAGAGCAGCGCGGTGCCGAGCAGGAGCGTCAGCGAGTCGAAGGCGAAAGCCCGCAGCACCATGGCGAGCGCCGCGACGGTGAGCGCCACCACCACGAGACGCTCCAGGCCCACCCGGCGCTCGAACTGAGGGGTCAGGATGCCGAACACGGCGAAGCAGACGGGCGGCACGGTGCCGATCAGCCCGATGACCCACGCGGGCACGGCGAAGTCGTCCGCGACGTGGTCGAGGATGGGCGAGAGCGACGCCACGCCCGAACGCAGCGAGAAGGCGAGCAGGACGATGCCGACGAGGGCGAGAGTCCTCCCACGCCAGAGCGGGCGGGAGGAGGGACTCACTCGTACGAGCCTAGGCCGCGACGAGGGGGTGCGGGCCCGGACGGCCGATCGCCGCTCAGGACTCCTGCGAGCCCTCGACCCAGGCCAGGTACTCCTCCGACACGGTGCCGGTGATGTAGCGCCCGTCGAAGCAGCTCATATCGAGGTCGTCGAGGTCGGACCCCTCGAGGATCGCCGCCTTCAGGTCTTCGACCTCCTGGTACACGATGTAGTCCGCGCCCAGCTCTTGCGCGATCTCGGGGATCGTGCGGCCGTGCGCGACGAGCTCGTGGCGCGAGGGCATGTTGATGCCGTAGACGTGCGGGTAGCGCACGGGCGGGGCGGCCGAGGCGAACGTGACGCTCTTGGCACCGGCATCCCGAGCCATCTGGATGATCTCCTTCGACGTCGTCCCTCGCACGATCGAGTCGTCGATGAGGAGCACGTTCTTGCCCTTGAACTCGCTCGACATGGCGTTGAGCTTCTGGCGCACGCTCTTCTTGCGGACGGCCTGGCCGGGCATGATGAACGTCCGGCCGACATAGCGGTTCTTGTAGAAGCCCTCGCGGTATTCGATCCCGAGCTTGCGCGCCACCTGCATCGCGGCGGGGCGCGACGAGTCGGGGATCGGCATGACGACGTCGATCGTGCCCATCGGGGTGTACTTCGCGATGGTCTCGGCGAGGCGCTCGCCCATGCGCAGCCGCGCCTCGTACACCGAGATGCCGTTCATGACCGAGTCGGGGCGCGCGAGATAGACGTACTCGAACGAGCACGGCGCGAGCTTCGGGTCGTCGGCACACTGCTTCGTGTGGAGGTTGCCCTCGAGGTCGACGAAGATCGCCTCGCCCGGGAGCACGTCGCGGACGACCTCGAACTCGCCGTTCTCGAGGACCAGCGACTCGCTCGTGACGATCCACTCGTAGTGCCCGTCGGCGTGCTTGCGCGTGCCGAGGATCAGGGGACGGATGCCGAACGGGTCGCGGAACGCGAGCAGACCGTAGCCGGCGATCAGGGCGATGGTCGCGTACGAGCCCTCGACCCGCTCGTGGACGCGGCTGACCGCCTGGAAGACCTGCTCGGGGTCGAGCTCGAGGCCCGAGATCGAGGCCTGCAGCTCGTTGGCCAGCACGTTGACGAGGAGTTCGGTGTCACTGGAGGTGTTCAGGTGACGACGGTCCTTGTGGAACAGCTCGTCGGTCAGCTCGCGGGTGTTGGTGAGGTTGCCGTTGTGCACCAGCACGATGCCGTAAGGGGCGTTGACGTAGAAGGGCTGCGCCTCTTCTTCGCTGGATGCCGTCCCCTTCGTCGCGTAGCGCACGTGGCCGAGGCCGATGCTTCCGAGGAGGGACCGCATGTCGCGCGTGCGGAAGCCCTCGCGCACCTGGCCGCGGGCCTTGACCATGTGGATGACGCCGTTGCGCTCGGCCGTCGAGATGCCGGTGGAATCCTGGCCGCGATGCTGCAGCAGGAGCAGCGAGTCGTAGATCTCCTGGTTGACGGACTCACGGCCGACCATCCCGACGATTCCGCACATATGGTGTTACTTCGCTCCGTGCTCGCTGTAGCTTCCGACGAGGCGCACTGCCCCGCCGTCGACGCCCTTGGCGCCCTGCTCGAATTCGCCCTCGGGCAGCCGGCCCGACTGGACGATGCCCACCTGCCACGCGGCGACGCCGTCGCGTGCGAGCGCGGCTGCCGCGGCATCCGCCGTCTCGGGCGAGACGACGGCGAGGAACCCGATGCCCAGGTTCCAGGTGCCCTCGGTCTGCTCGAGCGAGAGGTCGCCGAGGTCGGTCAGGACGCGGAACACGGGGGGCGGCGACCAGGTCGAGCGGTCGAGCTCGACCCACGTTCCCTGCGGTAGGACGCGCGCGAGGTTGGCGGCGATGCCGCCGCCGGTCACGTGGCTGAGGGCGTGGACGCCGTCGCCGGTCTCGGCGATGAGGGCCAGGAGCGGCGAGGCGTACAGGCGGGTCGGCTCGAGGAGGGCCTCGCCCCACGTCATGCCGAAGTCCGCGGCATTCGCGCCGTACTGGATGCCGTTGCCGGCGACGATGTGTCGAACGAGCGAGTAGCCGTTGGAGTGCAGGCCGCTCGAGGCCAGCGCGAGGACGACGTCTCCGTCGCGGACGCGGTCGGCCCCGAGGATGCCGTCGGCCTCGACAACGCCGGTTGCCGCACCGGCGACGTCGTAGTCGTTGACGCCGAGGAGCCCGGGGTGCTCGGCCGTCTCGCCGCCGACGAGTGCCGTGCCGGTCGCCGAGCAGCCGGCCGCGATCCCGCGGACGATGTCGGCGATGCGCTCGGGGAACACCTTGCCGCACGCGATGTAGTCGGTCATGAAGAGCGGCTTCGCCCCCACCACGACGATGTCGTCGACGACCATGCCCACCAGGTCGAGCCCGATCGTGTCGTGCTTGTCGATCGCCTGGGCGATCGCGACCTTCGTGCCGACGCCATCCGTGCTGGTCGCGAGGAGCGGCTTGCGGTAGCTGTGCAGGAAGGACGCGTCGTAGAGCCCTGCGAAGCCGCCGACGCCGCCGAGGACCTCGGGGCCGTGCGTCTTGCGCACGGCGGATTTCATGAGCTCGACCGCCAGGTCGCCCGCAGCAGTGTCGACGCCGGCAGCGGCGTACGGGTTTGCGGAGGAGTCGGCGGGGGCGCCCGTCAGGGGCGCGTCGTCGGTGGGAGAGGCCACCCGACAAGCCTACCGGCGGGTTCCCTGAGCGGATGCCGATGCCCGACGCGGCCTCCGGTCTCGACCCGAAGGCCCCGATGTGGGTGCGCGGGTTTTACAATTGCGGCATGAGCAGCGGCTCCGCTCCTGAATGGGTGATTCGCGAGGACGCGGGTCAGCCGGTGCTCCTTGCCCTCTATCTGCGCCAGGTGCTCGGCATCCGCTCCCCCGATGAGCTGCCGCACCTGCGCGGCATCCCGCCCCGCGAGAACAGTCGCAGCGATGATGCGCAGGCCCGGCTCGAGCGGCAATGGCGCGAGTACTGGGCGATGACCGTGGAGCCGCAGGCGCATCCGTCGCCCGTTCCCCTCGACCTCGTGGACGGGTTCGACACCCTCGTCGCACTGCCCCTGGAAGGCTGCGACGATCTGCGGGCCGCGATCGAGCCCTGGGCGTCCGAGGCGCTCGCCTACTCCCAGTCGGCGAAGGAGCGCTACCGCAAGGATGCCGCCGCCAAGCCGGGGGTCTCCTACCGCGCGTACGCGAGCGCGATCGCCGTGCACGAGCGCCAGGTCGGTCGGCGTGCGCACTCGTTCGAGCTCAACGTGCAGGTGCTGCCGCTCACGCAGCGAGGCGTGTGGTGGATCGGATCGCTCACCATCGCCGTCACGGACGGACTTCGAGGGGATGTCGCGGCCTTCGATTCCGCCATCCACCCGATCATCGCCGAGCTGGCCTGAAGCGCGATCCGCTCTCGGCAACAGGAAGACGTACCGGCGGTCAGGCCTCGGGAAGGCGGTGCACCGTCTCGCGATCCACGATGACCTCGCGCGCGTGACGGCTGCTGCGGCGATCCAGGATGATCGCGATCGTGGCGAAGATCGCGATGCCGACCGCGGCGCAGATGAGCGCAAGGAAGCCGAACACCTGGCCGGAGGAGTAGACCATCCCCGTGTTCGGGCTCTGGTTGACAGTGCCGTCGTACGAGAAGGTGAGGATCAGCGCCGTGAGCAGGCCCAGGGCCGCGCCCACGATGACGAACACCGAGAACTTCGGGGCTCGCCGCACCCGGACGCGCTGCATGTGGTCTTCCACGACGGTCTCGGACGGATCGGATGCGTCGGCATCCGGAAGAGGGGGGTTCAGCGGCTTGTCGGCCATGCCTCCATTGTCTCACCGCCCCGGCTCGGGGGACTCCGCTCAGGGGCGCAGCGGGAGGAGCGCCGAGATGTCGGAGCGGGTGCCTGACGCGCGGATGCGGCCGGAGGCGGCGGCATCCCTCCAGTGCTCGGCACCGGTGGCGAGCGCGATCCACGTGTCGGGGTCGGTCTCGACGACATTCGGCGGCGTGCCGCGGGTGTGGCGCGGACCCTCGACCACCTGCACGGCGCCGAACGGCGGGACCCGCATCTCGACGGAGTTGCCCGGCGCCTTCTCGGCGAGCAGCTGCAGCAGATAGCGGACGGCCGTCGCGTGGTCGGTGCGCGCCGGACGAGCGGATGCCGCAGCAGCCGTGCGCACCGCCTCCAGCGCCGCCCGGCCCTCGTCGACGCCGATCCTCTTCACCATCTCTCCACGGTAGCCCCGGCGCAACTCCGTCGGATTGGGCGGGGCGGCGGACCCGAGCCCCGGAAACCGGGGGCGCTCGCGCGCCCCGTCGTCGATTCCGACGGAGTTCTGCAGACGAGATCAGGGCGAACGCCGTGCGCCTCCGCCACGGTTCCGCACGCCGAATGGGCTCCACCCGGCCCTCGGTAGGCTGGCGGGGTGAAGATTCTGGTCCTCGGCTCCGGTGCGCGCGAGCACGCCATCATCCTCGCCCTCCGCTCGGAGGAGGCTCCGCACGAGATCTTCGCGGCGCCCGGCAACGCCGGCATCGCCCAGGACGCCACCATCGTCGCCCTCGATGCGAACGACCCGGCCGAGGTCACGCAGTATGCGAAATCGGCGGCGATCGATCTCGTCGTCATCGGACCCGAGGCTCCGCTCGTCGCCGGGGTCGCCGACCTGCTCCGCGAGCATGGCATCCCGGTCTTCGGTCCGGGCAAGGCGGCCGCTCAGCTCGAGGGATCGAAGGCGTTCGCGAAGCGGATCATGGAGGCCGCCGGGGTTCCGACCGGACGCGCGCTGCGCGCCCGCACCCGCGCCCAGGTCGAGGCGGCGCTCGACGAACTGGGTGCTCCGCACGTCGTGAAGGCCGACGGTCTTGCCGCCGGCAAGGGCGTCATCGTCACGGACGACCGCGAGGCCGCGCTCGCCCACGCCGAGGTGTACCTGCCGAGCGGACCGATCCTCGTCGAGGAGTTCCTCTCGGGTCCCGAAGTGTCGCTCTTCTTCCTGAGCGACGGCGATCACGTGCTGCCACTCAGCCCCGCGCAGGACTTCAAGCGCCTGCGCGACGGCGACGCCGGGCCCAACACCGGGGGCATGGGCGCCTACTCCCCCCTCCCCTGGCTCGGCGACCACGTGCCGGCGCAGTCGGTCGAGGGCGAATCGGCCGATCCCGAAGAGGCATTCGTCGACCTCGTGACGCGCGAGGTGGCCGAGCCCGTCATCCGTCGCCTCGACGCCGAAGGCACGCCCTTCATCGGGCTGCTCTACGCGGGACTCATCCTCACGCCGCAGGGCATCAAGGTGATCGAGTTCAACGCGCGCTTCGGCGACCCCGAGACCCAGGTGGTGCTGCCTCGGCTCATCGACCCGCTGTCCGCACTGCTGCTCGCGGCCGCATCCGGCAATCTCGAGGACTTCCCGCGACCGGCGTTCGCGGACACGGCAGCGGTGACCGTGGTGCTCGCCAGCGAGGGCTACCCCGAGGCTCCGATCACCGGGCGCCCACTTTCCGGACTGGATGCCGCCTCCGGCGTCGAGGGCGTGCACGTCGCTCACGCCGCGACGGCCGAGGGCGACGCCGGGCTCGTGGCCACAGGCGGCAGGGTGCTCAACGTCGTCGCCGTGGGCTCGACCTTCGCCGAAGCGCGAGACCGGGCGTACAGAGCACTCGGCGAGATCGCCCTCGAGGGCGGGCAGTTCCGCTCCGACATCGCCGCGCGCGTCGCGCAGTAGCGGTTCCCGCGGCGGCGGTCAGTCCACCGCGAGCTCGGACGCGACCCGGGCGAGCACCCGGCGGAACACGGCGACCGCCGGAGAGTCGCTGCCCGACTGGCGCGCTGAGGTGAACACGGTGCGCCGCGGGCTTCCGGGAAGACCGAGGAGCCGGCATCCCGTCGGCTCCGCGCCCCACCAGATCAGGTCGGGCAGGAACGCCACGGCGTTGCCCGTCTCGACGAGCCGCACGTGGGCCTGCAGGTCGGCGGTCTCGAACCGCACGTCGGGCTCGAAGCCCGCGAGGCGGCACAGCTGCTCCGCGTAGTGGCGCGAGGCCGCGCCGCGCGGCTCCATCACCCACGCGAGGTCGCGCGCGTCCGCGACACTGGTGATGTCGCTCCGCTCCCCTTTCGAGACGGCGAGGCGGATGGCGTCCGTCGTGAGCGCCTGCCGGTCGAGCCCGGGCGGGTGAGGCGCCGCGTGGGAGGGGTACTGCTCGGCGACCACGAGGTCGAAGTCCCGCAGCCAGGTCTCGCGCAGGGCGGTCTCGGGCTCCCGCTGGACGAGTTCGACCCGCACATCGGGAGCGACGGTGCGCATCGCCTGGAGCGCGGCCGGCATGAGGGCGAGCATCGCCGACTGGAACACGGCGGTCCGCACCGTGCCCACCACGTCCTCGCCCGAGGTGCGCAGCTCGGATTCGGCGAGCTCCATGACGTCGAGCAGATCGCCGGTGCGTTCCACGAGGCGCTCGGCCGCCGGGGTCAGCCTCAGGCCGCGGCCCGACTTGCGCAGCAGCTCGACGCCCGCCTCGCGCTCCAGCTGGGCAAGGTGCTGCGAGACCGCGGACGGACTGTAGGAGGCGGCCTCGGCGACCGCGGCGATCGTTCCGCGCAGGTGCAGCTCGCGCAGCAGGCGCAGCTTCTTGAGGTCCAGCATCCCGGATCCGATCGTTAAGCGATTGTGTAGAGAATACGGAAGAAAGCGTTGCTTTTCATTCATGGATGCCGCGCGGACACTGGAATGAGACCCCTCTGTCTTCAAGGAGCTTCCTGTGACAACGCCTGTCCTGCCCGACATCTCCTCCGACTCCGCCCCGCATCTCGCCGACGACACGATCGCGCTGGTGAATCGGTGGCTTGCCGAGGCCGCGAGCATCCCGGCGAGTGTCGCCGCGCAGCGCCTCGCCGGCGTCCTCAGCGACCCGAAGGGCCTGGAGTTCACGACCGGCTTCGTCGACGGCGTGGTGCGGCCCGAGGACACCCGAGTCGCCGCACGCGCGCTGTCGAGAGTCGCGCCTCTGGTTCCCGGGTTCCTGCCCGCGCCCCTGCGTGGCGCCGTGCGACTCGGCGGGGTCGCCGGCCCCCTCGCGCCCGGCGTCGTGGTGCCGATCGCGCGGACCGTCCTCCGAAGGATGGTCGGGCACCTCATCGTGGACGCGCGCGACGACAAGCTCGGCAGGGCCATCCGCGCGCTCAAGCGCGACGGCGTCCGGCTCAACGTCAACCTGCTCGGCGAGGCCGTCCTCGGCAAGACCGAGGCGCAGCGCCGCCTCGAGGGCACCATGCGGCTCCTCCGCCGCGACGACGTCGACTACGTGTCGGTCAAGGTCTCGGCCATGGTCGGGCCGCACTCGGCGTGGGGCTTCGACCAGGCGGTCGAGACGATCGTCGAGCGGCTCACGCCCCTGTTCCGGCTCGCGGCGTCGTCGCCGACGCCGAAGTTCATCAACCTCGACATGGAGGAGTATCGCGATCTCGACCTCACCATGGCGGTCTTCATGCGCCTGCTGGACGAGCCGGAGTTCGAGAAGCTCGAGGCGGGCATCGTGCTGCAGGCGTATCTCCCCGACTCCTTCGCGGCGATGATCCGGCTGCAGGACTGGGCGGCCGCCCGCCGCGCACGCGGAGGCGCCGGCATCAAGGTGCGCCTCGTGAAGGGTGCGAACCTCTCGATGGAGCGGGTCGACGCCGAGATCCACGGCTGGCCGCTGGCGACCTGGAGCACCAAGCAGGACAGCGACACGCACTACAAGCGCATCCTCGACTGGGCGCTGGAGCCCGAGCGGATCGCCAACGTGCGGCTCGGCATCGCGGGCCACAACCTCTTCGACATCGCACACTCCTGGCTGCTCGCGGGTGAGCGAGGTGTCACCGCCGGCGTCGAGTACGAGATGCTCCTCGGCATGGCCGAGTCGATCGCCGAGGTCGTGCGGCGCGAGGTCGGCAGCCTCCTGCTCTACACGCCGGTCGTGCACCCGCGCGAGTTCGACGTGGCGATCGCGTACCTGATCCGACGCCTGGAAGAGGGCGCCTCCAGCGACAACTTCATGTCGGCGCTGTTCGAGCTCGACTCCGACCCGGCGCTGCTGCGACGCGAGACCGACCGCTTCCTCGCCTCCCTGCGCGCGGTGGACGCCGTCGTGCCGGGGCCCAATCGCGTGCAGGATCGGACGCTCCCGCCCGCGCCGCACCCCGGCACGGGCTTCGGCAACACCCCCGACACCGACCCCGCCGTCACCCTGAACCGGGCGTGGGGGCTCGGCATCCTGTCCCGCGTCGCCGACTCGACGCTCGGCGTCACGACTGCGAACGCATCCGTGCTGCCCGATGCCGCGGCCGTCGACGCCGCTCTCGACCGCGCCCGCGCCGCCGCAGCAGGATGGCGGGCGCTGGGCGCCGACGGGCGCGCGGCGATCCTGCACCGCGCCGGCGACATCCTCGAGTCGCGACGGGCCGACCTGCTCGAGGTCATGGCATCCGAGGCGGGCAAAACGCTCGACCAGGCCGACCCCGAGGCATCCGAGGCCATCGACTTCGCCCACTACTACGCCGAGCGCGGGCGCGACCTCGATCACGTCGACGGGGCCGTGTTCACCCCGGCCGCCGTGACGCTGGTGACCCCGCCCTGGAACTTCCCGGTCGCCATCCCCGCCGGCTCGACCCTCGCCGCTCTGGCGTCGGGGTCGACCGTCGTGATCAAGCCGGCGCGCCAGGCCCGCCGCTGTGGCGCCGTCATGGTCGAGGCACTGTGGGAGGCAGGTGTGCCGAAGGACGTGCTCCAGCTCGTCCAGCTGGCCGACTCCTCCCTCGGCGAGCGCCTCGTCGCCTCCCCCGCCGTCGATCAGGTGATCCTCACCGGTGGCTACGAGACGGCCCAGCTGTTCCGCGGCTTCCGTCAGGACCTTCGCCTCCTCGGCGAGACGAGCGGCAAGAACGCGATCATCGTGACCCCGAGCGCCGACCTCGATCTGGCCGTCAAGGATGTGGTCAGCTCCGCCTTCGGCCACGCCGGACAGAAGTGCTCGGCGGCATCCCTCGTCATCCTGGTCGGATCCGTCGCCACCTCCCGCCGCTTCCGCACCCAGCTGGTCGACGCCGTGCGGTCACTGCATGTCTCCCTGCCGACCGACCCGACCGCGCAGGTCGGACCCGTCATCGCGCCGCCGAGCGGCAAGCTGCTCGAGGGTCTCACGACGCTCGGCGACGGCGAGTCGTGGCTCATCGAGCCCCGCCCGCTGCCGTCGGCCGATGAGCCTGCCGAAGCGTCACGGCTGTGGACGCCCGGGATCCGCGACGGCGTGCGCAGGGGTTCGGAGTACCACCTGACCGAGTACTTCGGCCCGATCCTGGGCATCATGACGGCCGAGACTCTGGATGAGGCCATCGCCATCCAGAACGACATCGACTACGGCCTGACATCGGGCATCCACTCCCTCGACGCAGAAGAGGTGCGCGCCTGGCTCGCCTCGGTGCAGGCCGGCAACCTCTACGTCAACCGCGGCATCACGGGCGCGATCGTGCAGCGCCAGCCCTTCGGCGGCTGGAAGAAGTCCGTCGTCGGTGCCGGTTTCAAGGCCGGCGGACCGAACTACCTCGCCGGCCTCGGCCACTGGACCGATGCAGAGACGGTTCGGGATGCCGGCGGCTCGGCCTCACCGTCGCGACCGTCGTCTACGGGCTCGACCGCGGTCGATGCGCTGGTCGCCGCGGTCGCACCGACGCTCGCCTCGCCGGCGCACGCGTGGCTGACCGATGCCGTTGCGTCGGATGCCTCCGCGTGGAGCGAGGAGTTCGGCGCCCTGCGCGACCGGTCGGGCCTGGACTGCGAGCGGAACGTGTTCCGGTACCTGCCCGCCGAGGCCCACATCCGGGCCGAGGCAGGAGTTCCGATCGTCGAGATCGTGCGCGTCACGGCCGCCGCGCTTCGCGCCGGCGCGTCCGTGCGCCTTTCGGCAGCCGACGCACTTCCCGTCGAGGTGGCCGCGGCCATCCGCAAGAGCGGGGTCGCCGTCGCCCACGAGGATGCTGCGACTGCTCACCCCCGCCTTGCGGCGCTCCCCCGGCCGCGGGTGCGCCTGCTCGGCGCCCCGGCCGCCGTCCTCGACCGCGCCGCGGACGGCCGGCCGGATATCGCCGTGTTCGACGGCCCGGTGACTCGCGCCGGTCGCATCGAGCTGCTCCCGTTCCTGCACGAGCAGTCCGTCAGCATCACCGCGCACCGCTTCGGCAATCCCGACGGCTTGGCTGCCGCCGTGCTCTGACCTGATCGGGCCCCGCGAGAGCGGGGCGGGGGGTGTGGCGCGCCTCGCCTCCCCGATCTCCCTCTGGTGCTCGAAAGCCCGTGCGCTCACCGAGAGCCCACGTCCACACGGCGAATATCACGGGCTCTCGGTGAAAGCCCGGGCTCCCGACCAGGGGGGCGCGGCGCGGAGCGGCGCCGGGGATCGGCCGAACGGACGAGACGACTCGGGCCGGGCGGCCGATGCGCCACGGCATCCGGGATCGCCAGCATGGCGGTATGACAACCGCAGCCATCACCCAAACCCGAGCGACGCCCGGCCGTGGCTGGCTCGCACCGGCGGGCCTGATCGTCCTGAGCCTGGTGCCGATCGTCGCGGGAGCCTCCCGGATCACACAGCTCGCGGGCGGCGCCACCGTGAGCGAGGCGAACGCCCGGTTCTTCGACTCGCCGGTGCCGGTCATCGTGCACATCGTCGGCTCGAGCACCTTTCTGCTGCTCGGCGCGCTGCAGTTCGCCCCGTCGCTGCGACGACACTCCTGGCACCGCCGAGCAGGTCGGATCGTCGCGCCCGCCGGTGTCCTCTCGGCGCTGTCCGCGATCTGGATGACGCTGTTCTATGAACTGCCTTCATCCGTCACGGGCCCGGGCCTCTCGGCGATCCGGCTCGTGCTCGCGACCGGCATGATCGCGGCGATCGTGGTCGCGTTCCTCGCGATCCGGCGTGGCGACGTCGCCACCCACAGCGCCTGGATGACGCGCGCCTATGCCATCGGGCTGGGCGCGGGAACCCAGGTGCTGACGTTCCTGCCGTTCACACTGCTGATCGGCACTCCGAGCCGCCCCATGCACACCGTGCTCATGGCCGCCGGGTGGGCGATCAACCTCGCCGTCGCCGAGGTCGTGATCCGCCGGCGGGCTCGCTCTGCCGGCCGCCCGATGGCGCCGCGGGCCGCCGCGAGTGCCCGCCTATCATGAGGGCATGACGACCCCGGTCCGCGCGCACGGGGAGGAGCCGGGAGTAACACCGGCACCCCCGAGGCGCGTCTGGCGAGACTGGGTGCTGGTCGGCGTGATTCCTCCCTTGGCGGTGGTCGAGGCATCCCTCCGGCCCGAGGTGCCCTACCGCTGGCTCTGGGCGGTCGTCCTCTCGGCCCTGGCAGTGACCCTCCTGTGGCGGCGGACGCACCCTCTGGCGATGTTCGCGACGGCCTTCGCGGTCGGCACGACCGTGGGTCTCGTCACAGGCGGCGACCCCCAGCTCTACACGACCGCCTTCCTTCTGATCCTTCTCTACGCGGTCTTCCGTTGGGGCTCCGCTCGGTCGATGATCGTCGCCGGCGCGCTCGTTGCGGGGGGGATGCTGCTCACCTTCGTCTCCTCGTCGCCCACTGCCGCCGATGTCATCGGCGGAGCCGCCGTCGCGGTCGCCACGGGTGCACTCGGCGTCGCTCTGCGGTGGCGCAGCGGGGCGCGTGCCCGCGAGCTCGACCGCGCGCGGCTCGTCGAGCGCGAGCAGCTGGCGCGCGACCTGCACGACACGGTGGCCCACCACGTGTCGGCCATCGCGATCCAGGCGCAGGCGGGTACGGCGGTCGCCGGGACCGATCCCGATGCCACCGCCCGAGTCCTGCGCACGATCGAGGACGAGGCCTCGCGCACACTGCGCGAGATGCGGGCCATGGTCGGCGTGCTGCGGACGGGCGAGGCTGCCGAGCTCGCTCCCACCCCGGGTGTCGCAGCGCTCAACGCTCTCGCCGACGCGGATGCCGCAGGCCCGGCCGTCTCGGTTCTGCTCGAGGGATATCTCGACTCGGTGCCGGGTCCCGTCGCGGCCACCGTGTTCCGCATCGCTCAGGAGGCGGTCACCAACGCCCGACGTCACGGCCAGGAGGCGACGCGCATCGACGTGCGCGTCAGCGTGGACGAGGGCGGAGTGCGGCTGGAGGTGCGCGATGACGGCCGGGGCACGGCATCCGGAACTCCCGGCTACGGGATCACGGGAATGCGCGAACGGACGGCCCTCCTGGGCGGAACCTGCGCCGCCGGCCCGTCGGAGAGCGGCGGATGGGCCGTCACGGCGTCACTTCCCCGGAAGGGATGGGGAGCATGAGCGTCCGGGTGCTCATCGCCGATGACCAGGCTCTCGTGCGCACGGGACTGCGCATGATCCTCGATGCCCAGGCAGACATCGAGGTGGTGGCCGAGGCGGCGGACGGTGCGGAGGCGGTCACGCTCGCGCGCAGCATCCGTCCGGATGTGTGCCTGATGGACATCCGGATGCCGGTCATGGATGGTCTCGAGGCCACGCGGCTGCTGGCCGGGCCCGAGGTCGCCGATCCGATTCCCGTCGTCGTCATCACGACGTTCGACCTCGACGAGTACGTGTACTCCGCGCTGCGCGCCGGCGCCCGCGGGTTCCTGCTGAAGGACGCCGGGGCCGCGATGCTGGGCGAAGCGGTGCGTGCGGCGGCTCGGGGCGATGCGCTGATCGACCCCGGCGTCACCGTGCGGCTCATCGAGGCCTTCGCGGGTTCGGATGCCGCGCCTCCGACACCGCCCACGAGCCCGCTGACCGAGCAGGAGGAGGCGGTGCTCGCGGCCGCTGCAAGAGGCCTCGGGAACACCGAGATCGGGTCGGAGCTGCACATCTCGCTCAGCACGGTCAAGACGCACCTGGCCAGCATCATGGCCAAGCTCGGCGCCCGAAACCGCGTCGAGCTCGCGATCTGGGCATACGAGCGCGACCGCGCACCGCGGCGTCGCTGACCCGGCCGCCCAGCATCCGTTCGCCCGGCCCGTCCGCCTCCCCCCCCCAGGTCGATAGCCCGTGCGCTCGCCGAAAGCCCCCGCGAAACCTGCACCTGCCAGGGGCGCTCGGTGAAAGCCCGGGCTCGCGACGGAACAACTGGGCCGGGGCGGGGTGGACAGGGGCGGCCCGGCCTGCCCGATGCTCAGCGCGCCGTGAGCCCCTCCGGCCGGCGCAGGAAGCACACGGCCACCAGCGCGATGATCATGACGGCGGCCGGCAGCAGGATCGCCTGCGACATGGCGGTCGAGAAGCCGTCGACGACGAAGTCCGGCAGCGTTCCCCCGCCGAAGCCGCCCTGCGCATCGCCGGCACCGGGAAGGTTCGCCTCGAGGCGCGCCTGCATGAACGCCGCGATGGAGGCCGAGCCGATGACAGAGCCGACGGTGCGCGTCGTGTTGTAGATGCCCGCGCCGGCGCCCGCTTGTCGCGGCGAGAGGTTGCGCGTGGCGGTCGTGGCGAGCGGACCCCACATGCCCGCGTTGCCGATGCCCATGAGCGCGGACGGAAGCAGGAACATCCAGATCGGCGTGTCGACGTTCATGAGGCTCGAGTACCAGAGCAGCGAGAGCGCCACGCACGCGAGTCCGGGCACCAGCAGGAAGCGCGGGTCGGTGCGGTCGAGCAGCTTGCCGGCGAACGGGGCGAGCACTCCCGAGAGCAGCGCCATCGGGATGAGCAGCAGCGCCGACTGGGTCGGCGTGAGCCCGAGTGCGAGCTGGATGAAGAACATGAGAGGCAGGCCCATGCTCGTCACCGCGAATCCGACCGTCGAGATCGAGATGTTCGCGATCGAGAAGTTCCGCTCCTTGAACAGCTCGAGAGGCACGAGGGGCTCGCTCTTGGTCCGCGCCTGCGTCCACACGAACAGGGCGAGCACCAGCACGCCCGCGATGATGAGCGACCAGACCGTGATCGGGCCCCAGATGACGCCCCAGTCGTACTTCTGGCCCTCCTGCAGGCCGAACACGATCAGGAAGAGGCCGAGGGCGCTGAGGAAGACGCCCACCATGTCGAACTTATGCGGGTGCGTCTCGAGCTTGGGCACGAGGATCCACGCCAGGACGAAGCCGATGATCCCGACCGGGATGTTGATGAAGAAGATCCACTCCCACCCGAAGCCGTCCACCAGCAGCCCGCCGAGCAGGGGCCCGACGAGCGTCGCCACACCGGCGGTGGCGCCCCAGAGGCCCATGGCGGCACCGCGGCGGCTCGCCGGGAACGTCCGTGTGATGACAGCCATGGTCTGCGGCGTCATGAGCGCCGCGCCGAGGCCCTGCACGGCGCGAGCGACGATCAGCAGCTCGAGCGTCGACGACAGGCCGCAGCCGAGCGAGGCGAGCGTGAAGACCGCGAGCCCGATGAGGTAGATCACCCGGGGGCCGAAGCGGTCGCCGAGTCGCCCGGTGATGAGCAGCGGCACCGCATAGGCGAGCAGGTAGGCCGAGGTCACCCACACGACGTTGTCGACGTTGGCCGTGTCGGGGTCGAGCGCCGCCTTGATCGCCGGGTTCGCGACCGAGACGATCGTGGTGTCGACCAGGATCATGAAGAACCCGATGACGAGCGCCCAGAGCGCGGGCCACGGGTTCTGCGGCCCCTTCGTCTTCAGGACGTCGGTCGATGGTCCCCGATCGGGATTGCGGGGGGCGGATGCCGCGGCATCCGTGGTGGGCTCAGTCATTGCCGTGCGGCCTTTCGGTCTTGCAGATAGCGTTCGGAGGGGAGCTCGGGCGCCCCCCAGGAGAAGTCGTGGCGCTCGAGGCGCGCGATCAGGGTGTCGAGCCAGGTGAGGTCTGCGCCGAGCATGACGAGCTCGCGATCGACCTCGAGCAGGTACTGCTCGGGCACCTCGCGCGCGCCGGCCGCCTCGCGGCCGGCGGTGAGCTCGATCCGGGCGGCGGCGAGCGCCGCCCGACGGGTGCGCAGCAGGCCGACCACCTGCTCGCGCTCGAGGTTGTGGGCCTCGGCGAGCGCGATGCGGAATTCGCTCGGACGATCCATCCGCGACAGCTCGCGCCGCACCCACTCGCCGACCGCTTCACGCCCGGACGCGGTGAGCGCGTACGTCGTGCGCTCGGGACGGTTGCCGTGGCGGTCGATGCCCACCTCGGCGAGCAGGCCCGCCCGCTCGAGGCGGCCGACCGTGTGGTACAGCGTGCCGTTGGTGATCGTCACCAGGCGGTCGTCGCGCCTCTGGCGCATGAGCCGGATCATCTCGTACGGGTGCATGTCGCCCTCGCCGAGCAGCGCGAGGATCATCACGCCCAGGGGCGTGAGCCGGTCGACAACGTCTTTCATGGGTGTTCCGTGGGTGCTGGTCGAGTGGTCGGGATAAAATAGTCCAGATGGACTATACCGGATGTCGCCACCGGCGACTACGGTGACCTGCATGAAGGACGAGGCCGAGCGAGAGCGTGCGCACGGGATCTTCGATCCGATCGCGCAGGGGTACCTCGAGCGAGAGGGCGTCGACATCGGCGCGATGTTCGGGAGCGAAGGACTGCGCATCCGGGGAAAGGTCTTCGCGTTCGTCGGCTTCGCGGGCGGACTGGTGGTGAAGGTCCCGCAGGCGCGCGCCGACGAGATCGAAGCCTCCGGCGTTGCGGCGCGCATGGAGATGCGCGGACGCCCCGCTCGCGAGTGGGTGGTGGTGCCCACCTCCGGCGCGGAGCACTGGGCACCTCTCATCGCCGAGGCCTTCGCGTACGTCGACGAACTCACCCCCTGAGCCGCCTCCGGGATAATGGGCGGGTGGCAACCCCCCTCGAACTCTCCGGCTGGCGGCACGTCTACTCGGGCAAGGTCCGCGACCTGTACGTCCCCGCCGACGGCCCGATCGAGGGCGCGGCGCGCATGCTCGTGGTCGCGAGCGACCGCGTCAGCGCCTTCGACCACGTGCTCGAGCCGGGCATCCCCGACAAGGGCGTGCTGCTGACGACTCTGAGCCTGTGGTGGTTCGACCGGCTCGCAGGAGGCGACGGAGGGCGCAGCATCCCGAATCATCTCGCGGCGAGCGCGGTGCTGACCGATGGTCCCGATGGCGAGCCCGGCACCGCCGACGACCTCACGCGGCTGATCCCCGCCGAGGTGCACGGGCGGGCGATGGTCGTGCGGAGTCTCGAGATGCTGCCCGTCGAGTGCGTGGTCCGCGGCTACCTGACCGGGTCAGGCTGGGCGGAGTACCGCGAGCGGGGCACGGTCTGCGACATTCCGCTTCCGGACGGCCTGAATGACGGCGACCGCCTTCCCGAGCCGCTCTTCACCCCTGCCTACAAGGCGCCGATGGGCGAGCACGACGAGAACATCTCGTTCGAGCAGACCGTCGAGCTCGTGGGAGCCGAGCGCGCAACCGAGCTTCGCGACCTTTCGCTCGAGCTCTACGGGCGCGCGGCCGCGACCGCCGAGCGGCACGGCCTGATCCTCGCCGACACGAAGTTCGAATTCGGCCTGGATCAGGCGGGCGTGCTGACACTCGCCGACGAGGTGCTCACGAGCGATTCGTCGCGGTACTGGGATGCCGCGTCCTGGCGCACCGGTACGACTCCCGCCGAGCGGATGGCGAGCTTCGACAAGCAGATCGTCCGGGACTGGCTCGCCGCCCACTGGGACAAGACGGGCACGCCTCCCGAGCTGCCCGCCGAGATCGTGGCACGGACGGCCGATCGCTACCGCGAACTGCTCGAACTCCTCACCTCGTAGGCACGACAGGCGCGGCATCCCGTCGCTCCCAGCGAACTCCCAGGTATCGTGGCGAAGGCACCCGTTCGGTGCCCGTCATCCCGAGGAGTGAGCTATGCCCGCCTGGTCTCTGCACGGCAACGGCCGCAACGTCGAACCCGGAAAGGTCGTGCGGCCGGACGAGCGCCTCAACTGGGGTGCGACGGTCGCCATCGGCGTGCAGCACGTCATCGCCATGTTCGGCGCCACCTTCCTGGTGCCCGTGCTCACGGGCTTTCCGGTGTCGACGACCCTGCTCTTCTCGGGCATCGGGACGATCCTGTTCCTCCTCATCACGCGCAACAAGCTGCCCAGCTACCTGGGCTCGTCGTTCGCCTTCATCGCCCCGGTCACCGCAGCCACCGCGACCGCGGGGACGGGGTCGGCACTCGCCGGCATCGTGGCGGTCGGCATCCTGCTCGCCGCGATCGGCTTCGTCGTGCAGTTCGCCGGCATCGGCTGGATCGACCGGCTCATGCCCCCCGTCGTCGCCGGTGCCATCGTCGCGCTCATCGGGTTCAACCTCGCCCCCGTCGCCTGGTCGAACTTCCAGCAGCAGCCGCTCACCGGCACGATCACACTGGCGGCCGTCATCCTGTTCAGCGTGTTCTTCCGCGGATTCCTCGGACGCATCTCGATCGTGCTCGGCGTCGTCGTGGGATACGTCGTGGCCGCGCTCGCGAACGAGATCGACTACACCGCGTTCACCGAGGCCGCGTGGATCGGGCTCCCCCAGTTCCAGTTCCCCGACTTCGTCTCGCCGGGCACCTGGAGCGTCATCGCCATGTTCCTCCCCGTCGTCCTCGTGCTCATCGCCGAGAACGTCGGCCACGTGCGCGGCGTCGCGACGATGACGGACGCCTCGGTCAACCAGCACACCGGGCGCGCGCTGATCGCGGACGGCGTGGCGACGACGGTCGCCGGCATGTTCGGCGGGTCGGGCACCACGACCTATGGCGAGAACATCGGCGTCATGGCCGCCACCCGGGTGTACTCCACCGCGGCGTACTGGGTGGCCGGCGCGACGGCGATCCTGCTCAGCATGTCGCCGAAGATCGGCGCGCTCTTCAACTCCGTGCCTCCGGGCGTGCTCGGCGGGGTCACCACGGCTCTGTACGGACTCATCGGCATCATCGGCATCAAGATCTGGGTCGACAACCGCGTCGACTTCTCACGCCCCGTGAACCAGTACACCGCCGCCGTCGCGCTGGTCATGGCGATCGCGGGCTTCTCGATCCAGTGGGGCGACTTCCAGCTCGGCGCCATCGTCATCGCCGCGGCGACCGCGCTCATCATCTACCACCTGGGCAACGCCATCGCCCGCTGGCGCAAGACCGGCGCCGATGATGGCGGACCCATCCCCGCAGTCGGTCCGATCGGCGGAGACCCGCTCGACGCTCCCGTCCGGTGACGGAGGTCGCGGCATCCGTTCGGGAAGAAGAACGGATGCCGCGGCGTTATCTATTCATATGCATGAAGCAGCCGCGCCAGCCGACCGGATCGCCGCCGACACCTCGATGGGTGCGGTGACCCTTCTCGTGGGCGACCTCGACGCCATGACCCGGTACTACCGCGACGTCGTGACCCTCGAGGTCCTGACCGCCGAGGGCGATGCCGTGACGCTCGGAAGAGCGGGCCGGCCGATCGTCGTGCTGCGCCACGAGCCCACGCTGCGGCATGCCCTTCCGGGGTCGGCGGGGCTGTTCCACACGGCGATCGTCTTCGAGACGCAGGCAGCGCTGGCCGCGGCCCTCTACTCGGTCGCGACTCACGCTCCGACGACGTTCAGCGGCAGCGCCGACCACCTCGTGAGCCAGGCGTTCTACTTCACGGATCCCGAGGGCAACGGGATCGAGCTCTACTGGGACCGCGCGCGCACCGACTGGTCGTGGACGCACGGGCACGTGGAGATGGCGACGCTCTTCCTCGATCCGAACCGGTTTCTGCAGGAGCACCTCACCGAGCAGACCCTCGAGGGGTCGACGGCGCGGGATACGGCATCCGTCGGCCATGTCCATCTGTCGGTCGGGGATGTCGCGACCGCACGCGCCTTCTACGTCGACGCCCTCGGCTTCGACGAGACAGCGGCGCTCGGCAATCAGGCGGTGTTCGTGAGCGCCGGCGGCTACCACCATCACATGGCCATGAACGTCTGGAACTCCCGCGGTGCAGGACCCCGGATGCCGGCGCTCGGGCTGGGCCGCGTCGACCTCGCCCTGCCCGGGCACGATGCCCTCGGCGCGCTCGAGGAGCGGCTCCGGCACCACGGCTTCGCGGTCCGGGACGACGGGCGCACCCTCGCCTTCGAGGATCCCTGGAACAACGCCATTCTCGCCACCGCGAGCTGACCCATCCCGGGCAGCCTCAGGCCGCCCGGGGATCGGTCAGCGGCCTGCTCAGGATGCCCGCAGCCGCGTGCCTCGACGCCACACGTCGCGCACGTTGAGGGTGTCGCCGATCTCCGTGGTGGGGTCGCCGTCGACGAGCAGCAGATCGGCGCGCTGGCCGACCGCGATGGTCCCTCGGTCGGTGAGGCCGAAGCGGCGGGCTGTCACCGAGGTCGCTGCGCTGAGGGCCCGGGTGGGAGCGAGGCCCGCCTTGACGAACTGCTGCAGCTCGTGGTGCACGCTCGCGCCGTGCGCGAGGCCGCCGAGGAACGGGAGCGGCTGCGAGACGTCCGTGCCGACGAGGAGGTCGACGCCCGCCTCGTCGAGTGCGCGCACTGTGGCGAGCACATCCTCGAGGCGTCCCTGCGGGTAGTGGTTGAAGCTGCTGCGCAGCGTGGCGTCCCACTCCGGAGTCAGCTTGGCCGCCACGCGAGGATCATCCGCCAGCTCGGCACCGGTGATGCCCATCATCGATGCATCGAGCACGACGCATGCCACCACGAAGGCGCCTGACCGTGCGATCGCCTCCACGATCTCGTCGGTGTGCGGTCGGTCCATGAACAGGTGCGCCAGCCCGTCGATCCCGGCGTCGATGCTCATCTGCGTCGCCTCGATCGTCAACGCGTGGGCGATGGTCAGCATGCCGAGCCGGTGCGCCTCGGCGACGCCGGCGTCGAGCGTCGCCTGATCGAGCATCGGGAGGCCCGGGTGCCCCTCGACGGAGCCGTCGTCGACCATGAACTTGATGTAGTCCGAACCCGCCCGCGAGAGCTGGCCGACGACGTCCACCGCCTCTTCGGGCGATGTGACCTTCGCTCGCACGATGGGGTCGACACGGGGGCGCCCTCCCGGGCCGCCGGGTCCACGACCGCCCCCGCGCTGCGGGTTGAAGTCCTTCGGGAACAGCTCCTCGGGGTGACCGCCGGGAGGGGTGAGACCGAAGCCGGCAGACCGCACGTCGGCGAGGCTGTCATCAAGCGCGATGTGGTCACGATCGTGGGCGGTGTTCGCGCCCTGCATCTCGAGCTCGGTCGTCACGCCGAATTCCAGCGCCATCCGCAGCCCCGAAGGATCGGTGTGCACGTGGGCGTCGATGAGACCCGGCAGGAGAGTCGCCCCTGGTGCACGCACGATCTCCGCATCGGCGGGAACCCCAACGCCGATGGATTCGATGCGACCATCGGAGATGACCACGGTCTGCGGGCCGAGATCAGCTGTGCCATCGAATACCCTGCCGGCGACGATTGCGGTGCGCATGCGAACTCCCATTCGATCTTCCGAGTCACACCATGTGGTGGAACTCACATATGTGTAAAATAGCACCTAATTGCTGGACGCACGTACGAGTCAGGAGCATTGATGGCTGATCACGAGGAAACCGGAGCCATCTCGGCCTCCGATGAGGAGCTGCTGGAGACCATCGGGACCGCCTTCACAAGACTGCGGCGCCGCACGGGGAGCGTCCCGCTCGATCCACCGGTCGCCCCCACCGATGTCCGTCGCGACCTGCTGCTCGCCGTCGTCGAGGAGTCCGACGGTCTCCTGAGCGTCAACGCGGTCTCCGCCGCACTGTCCATGGACCGGACCGTCGTGAGCCGGCTCGCCGCCGCATGCGTCGCGCAGGGTCTCGTGAAGCGCGTGGCCTCCCAGACCGACGGACGCAGCATCACCCTGCGCCTCACCGCCCGAGGTCGCGAGGCGCTGCGGCAGTCTCGACAGGCCCAGCGCCGCGCCTTCGACTACATCACCAGGGACTGGTCTGCCGACGAGCGGGTGCAGTTCGCGCGGCTTCTCCACAAATACGTGTCAGCTGCGGCGGCGCTTCCGACGCCGCCCGCGGATGACAGCGAAGACTGACCCTGCGAGCACCTCCCTGCCGGCGCAGCAGGTTCAGTCCCGAGTACGGACCCTACACGGAGTCGCGGACGACGAGCTCCGTCTCGAGGATCGTGACGTGGCGGGGACTGCCGCCGGCGAGGATGTCGAGCAGCACACCCGCCATGTCCTCGCCCTGCTGGAATGAGGGCTGCCGCATGGTCGTCAGCTGCGGCGTGACGGATGTCGCGACCGGCGAGTCGTCGAACCCCATGATGGCGACATCCTCGGGCACGCGGAGTCCGGCACGACCGAGCGCCGCAAGGGCGCCGCGCGCCATGAGGTCGCTCGCGATGAAGAAGGCGTCGGGTGGGTTCCCGGCGTCGAGGATGCGCTGCATCGCCGCTGCGCCACCGTCCGCCGTGAACCCGCCGTCCTCGACCGGGCCCTCCTCGAGCCCCGCCTCGGCCATCGCCTGGCGGTAGCCCTCGAGGCGGTCGACGCCTGCGGGCATCGACAGCGGCCCGGTGACCGTGCCGATGCGACGGTGGTTCCGCGCGATCAGGTAGGCGGTGGCATCCCGCCCCCCGCGCACGTTGTCGACGTCGACGTAGTAGTCGCGCTCGCGCTCACGGACGGGCCGGCCGCCGTAGACGACGGGGACGGATGCCGCGATCCGGTCGATGAACGTGTCGCTCGTGTGGTGCGAGACGATGATCGCCCCGTCGACGGCCCCGCTGCGCAGATAGCTCGTCGTCTTGTCGCCGGGGTCGTCGCTGGCGATGAAGAGGTTGAGGACATAGTCCGACCTCGTCAGGCGCGAGTTGATTCCCGAGACGATCGCCGCGAAGAAGGGGTCGCCGAAGAACCTGGTGGTGTCTTCTGGCACGACCAGCGCGATCGCCTGGGTCTGACGGCTCGCAAGCGATCGCGCCGCCCGGTTGGGCACGTAGTTGAGCTCGGCGATCGCCCGCTGCACCGATTCCAGGGCGCTGGGACTGACCGATGTCGAGCCGTTCACCACGCGCGACACCGTCGATCGTGAGACACCGGCCGCGGCGGCGACCTCTTCGATCGTGGCGGGCGCATGGAGTGCGTCTGTATCTGTGCTCATGGGACCAGCCTCCCCAGGCGGCTAGACGCGGGCTGCGGAGAGTTCCGCGTCTATTGCCCGCGCGGCGATGATCCGAGCGTATTCCCGCCCGCTGTCCTTGAGAACGCGTTCCTGCGTCTCGTAGTCGACCCGCACGATGCCGAATCGCTTCTCATAGCCCCATGCCCACTCGAAGTTGTCGAGCATCGACCAGTAGAAGTAGCCGCGCACATCGACACCCTCTTCGATGGCATCGAGGATCGCCGCGACATGGCCGCGCAGGAACTCCGTGCGCTCGGCGTCGTGGACGCGAGTCTCGCCGTCCTCGAACACGGGCTCGTCATCGTAGGCCGCACCGTTCTCGGTGACGTACAGCACAGTGCCGGCAGGCGCGGCGTACTCGTCCGAGACGCGCTTGAGGAGCGTCGTCAGTCCCTCCGGCTGCACCTCCCAGTGCATCGAGGTGCGCGGCAGGCCCCGCTCGTACGCGTGGATGCCATCCGACACCGGGTAGGGCGAGCGACCCGGCCGGTCGGTGGGGGCGTCGCCGCCCATGGGCGGGTTGGCCGAGGGCGTGCCACCCACGAGCTCGCCGTGGTAGTAGTTGACGCCGAGTGCATCGATGTGGGTGGAGATCGTCTCGAGGTCGCCGGGATGGATCGCGCTCTCGAGCGCCGCGACAGCCTGCGGGTCGACCGCGCGGATGTCGTCGACGATATCGGCGGGGTATGCGCCGAGGAACACCGGGTCCAGGAACCAGCGATTGAACTGCCCGTCGATCAGGCGCGCGGCCTCCCGGTCTTCGTGCTTCGACGGGTCGGCGGGCTCGGCGACCGTGAGGTTGAGCGTGATCCCGAGGTCGAGCGAGGCATCCCGCTCCCGAAGAGCGGTGATCGCCTGCCCGTGACCCAGCAGCAGGTGATGCGAGGCGAGCAGGCCTTCTTCGATGCTGTAGTGGCCCGGGGCGTGCAGACCGGCCGTATAGCTGAGGAAGGACGAGCACCAGGGCTCATTGAGGGTCGTCCACACCTTGACCCGGTCACCGAGCGCGGAGTGCATGTCCAGCGCGTACTCGGCGAAGAGATCGGCGGTGTCCCTGTTGGTCCACCCGCCCTTCTCCTGGAGAGCCTGCGGAAGGTCCCAGTGGTAGAGCGTCAGCCACGGCAGGATGTCGGCATCCAGCAGCTCGTCGACCAGGCGCTTGTAGAAGTCGACGCCCTTCTCGTTGACGGCGCCCCCGTCGGGGCGCACCCGCGACCACGACGTCGAGAACCGGTAGGTCTGCAGGCCCATGCTCTTCATGAGTGCCACGTCGCCCTGGTACCGGTGGTAGTGGTCGCATGCGACGTCGCCGTTGTGGGCGTTGATCACCGCGCCCGGCACCCGGGAGAACTCGTCCCAGATGGATGCCTTGCGGCCGTCTTCGAAGGCGGCGCCCTCGATCTGGTAGGCCGCAGTGGCCGTGCCGAAGAGGAAGCCGGGCGGGAATGCGCGATCGGGAGGCGTGGTCATGGAAGATCCTTCCGGACGGAGGAGGCAGGGACTCTGAGAGAGGGAACGCGGGATGACGCCGAGGTCATCCCTTGACGGCGCCCGCCATGATTCCGCTCACGAGCTGCTTGCCGGCGAAGATGAACAGGAGGAGCAGCGGGATCGTTGCGAGCACGACGCCGGCGAGCACGACCGAGTAGTCGACGAAGTAGTTCGACTGCAGCAGCGACAGCGCCACGGGAAGCGTCGGGTTCTGCCGGTCGAGCACGATGAACGGCCAGAAGAAGTTGTTCCAGGCGCCTACGAACGTGAAGAGGAACAGCATGGCCGCGGCCGGGCGGGCGGCGGTGACGCCGACGGTCCAGAACGTGCGGATCATGGATGCGCCGTCCATGCGCGCCGCTTCGATGAGCTCATCGGGAACGGCCTGACGCAGGTACTGCGTCATCCAGAACACTCCGAAGGCGCTGGTGATGGCCGGGACGATGATCGCGCCGATCTGTCCGGTCCAGCCGAGCTCGGCGAACAGGATATACAGCGGCACGACGCCGAGCTGCGCGGGCACCGCCAGCGTCGCCACGACGAAGACGAGCAGCGCCGGCCCGCCGTGGAAGCGGAGCTTCGCGAACGCCCAGCCGGCGAGCGTCGAGGTGACGACGACCGCCAGGGCGATCAAGGTGGAGCTGTAGATGCTGTTCCACAGGGCGGGCCAGAAGTTCACGGCCTCGTTGCCCGCGACCGCACTGACGTTCGCGATGAAGTTCGCACCGGGAACCCACCCGAACGGGCGGCGCAGGCTCGAGGCATCCCCCGATCCGATGATGAACGACCAGTACAGGGGGAAGACGCCGATGAGGAAGACGGCGGTCAGGATCGCGTACGACCAGAAGCCGGGCCGTGCACCGCGGATCTTGACGGTCCGCCGCCCATTGCGGCGGCGCTTCGGCTCATCTGGGATGGCCTCGACCATCGCGATGGCGGGGGGCATGCTCAGGCTCATGCCGACACCTCCTTCTTCGCCTTCGCGGCGAGCTCCTTCTGCTGACGCTTGGACAGCTCCGAGCGCAGCCCTTCGTCACGGACGAAGGTTCGGGTGATGAGCAGGTTGACCACGCCGACCAGCACGATGATGAGGAAGAGGATCCACGCCATCGCCGCTGCGCGGCCGAAGTTCCACTGGCCCCAGCCGATGTCGTACAGGTAGAGGGTGATCGTGAGCCACTGCTGACCAGCTCCGCCGCGGCCGAACTGGTCGAACACGCGCGGCTCGTCGAAGATCTGCAGACCGCCGATGGTGGCGGTGATGATGACGAAGATCAGCGTCGGCTTGAGCGAGGGCAGCGTGATGGAGAAGAACTGGCGGACCGGGCCCGCGCCGTCGACGGTGGCGGCCTCGTAGTAGTCCCGGTTCACGGCCTGCATCGCTGCGAGGAGGATCAGGGTGTTGTAGCCCGTCCACCGGTAGTTGACCATCGTCGCGATGGCGATGTGGCTCCAGAACGGATCCTTGTGCCACGGGATGGCCGGAAGGCCGATGTTGCCGAGCCAGGTGTTCACGAGGCCGAAGTTGTCGGCGAAGATCGCCGTGAAGATGAGGCCCACCGCGACGGGTGCGACAACGAAGGGAAGCAGCACGCCCATGCGCCAGAAGGTCTTGGCGCGGAGCTCGCGGTCCAGGACCGCAGCGATGAAGAGGGCGAAGACCAGCTGGGGGATGGTCGACAGCAGGAAGATGCTGAACGTGTTGCGCACAGCCGTCCAGAAGTGGGGCTGCGTCAGGATCCAGATGTACTGGTCGAATCCGACCCAGGTGCCGGTGTTGCGCACGAGATCCCAGTCCTGGAACGAGATCACGGCGGTGTAGACGATCGGGAACAGACCCACGATCGCGAAGAGGATGAAGAACGGCGAGATGTAGAGGTAGGGCGAGATCTTCAGATCCCACTTGCTCAATCGCTGCGAGAACGAGAGCACGCGGGTCTCGCGCGGGGGCAGATCGTCGGATGCTGCTGCCCGCGTCGTCGGGCGTGAATCAGTGGCGGTCACGGCGCGTCCTTCGGGAGAGGAGGGATGTGGCAGGGGTGCGGAGCCCGCGTCGCGCGCGCTCCGCACCCCGGTCTGTGCTGCTTAGAAGGCCGAAACCTCGGTGACCCAGGTGTTCCAGCTGGTCTTCTGGTCTTCAAGACCGTCGAAGACGCGGGTCACGGCGTTCTGGAGAGCGTCGTGGTACTGGAAGTACTTCGGTCCCTTGTACGGAGCGACCTCGATCGCGGCCGCGCGGTCGGTCAGGATCTGACCGGACGGGGCGTTGTTGAAGTACTCGTTGGTCGCGCCGAGCAGGTCGTCGCTCGTCAGGGCGTCGTTCTGGCTGGGGAACGTGCCCGCGTTGGCGAAGGACTTCAGCTGCGTCTCGGGCGAGGTCAGCCAGTCGGCGAGCTTCTGCGCCGCCTCGACGTTCTTGCCGTTGGCCGGCACGACGAGGTACGAACCACCCCAGTTGCCGCCGCCGCCCGGGAAGGCGTTGGCCAGATCCCAGCCGGTCGTGTCAGGCGCGTTGCCCGAGATGACGCCGAGCATCCAGCCCGGGCACAGCATGGTGGCGAACTCGCCGCTCGCGAGCGAGGCGAACCAGTCGTCGCTCCACTGACCTGCGTAGGCCGCGATCGGGATGGCCTTCTCGACGACGGTGTTGTACGCCTCCTCGACCGCGGGGTTCTCGGTGGCGACGATCGTGCCGTCGGGGTCCTCGTACGTGATCTCCTCCTGGTTCACCAGGCCCTGGAGAACGGCGTTGGCCGAGTCGATGAAGGGCTTGCCGGTCGCCGCGGTGTACTGCGCGCCGACCTCGAAGAAGGCGTCCCAGGTCGGGAACAGCTCGGCGACGGCCTCGCGGTCCGTGGGGAGCCCTGCGGCCTCGAACAGGTCGGCACGGAAGCAGATGCCCTGCGGGCCGATGTCGGTGCCGTAGGCGACGAGGTTGCCGTCGGCGTCGGTGGCCGACGCTTCCTTCCAGTCGAGCCAGCGACCCTTGAGGTCGTCGGAGACCGGCGCGAGCAGGTCGGAGTACTGCATCATTTCGGCGAACCAGTCGATCTCGACGGCCTCGACGTCGGCGAGGCCTTCCTTGCCGAGCTTCTGGAAGAAGTTGGCGCGGGCGTCGTTCGAGGTCGCCGCCTTGTTGTGAACGATCTTGATGCCGGTCTCGTCGGTGAACTCCGCGAGGAGTTCATCGGTGTAACCGAAGTCGTTGAAGGTCGCCAGGGTGAGCTCGGTGGTGTCGCTGCCACCGTCGCTCTCCTCGGTGGAGCCACCGCCGCCGGCGCAGCCGGCGAGGATGATGGCGGCGGATGTAGCGGCGACCGTTGCAACGGAAATGCGCCGCAGTGCGCGTGAATTCACGTGTCACTCCTTTGTGCTGGGCAAGTTGGAGGAACGCTTCCTCTGGCCGGGTGACCAGGTGGTGGGAGCGCTCTCACCGGACGAGAAGTGACGCTATGAGATCGCTCCCACGATGTCAAGGGAGCGCTCCCAATTCTTTGTCACGGTTCGATCACGCGGCGTTCCGGCGCCATGGCCGCGCCGCCCGAGCAGGGTCAGTCGCGCCGTGATCCGGCCGCCCGAGCAGGGTCGGGCCGAGCCGTAGACTGGGAGTGCACACCTGCCCGCGACATCCGGCGTTTCGACTCCTCGCTGCGCTCTCGTCGCTCACTGACCGGTCGGTGCGGCCGCACGCGGCCGCCAGGAGGATTCCCGATGCCCACCATCGTCGTAGACGTCATGCCCAAGGCCGAGCTTCTGGACCCGCAGGGGAAGGCCGTCGCCGGCGCCTTCACCCGCCTCGGGATCGAAGGCTTCGACAGTGTCCGGATCGGAAAGCGCTTCGAGCTGGCCGTCGACGGAGACGTCGACGAGGCCCTGCTCGAGTCTGTCCGGAAGATCGCGGACGAGGTGCTCTCGAACTCCGTGATCGAGGACGTCGTCGGCATCGAGGTTGTGGAATGACCGCACGGGTCGGAGTCATCACCTTCCCGGGATCGCTCGATGACCGCGACGCGCAGCGCGCGATCCGCCTCGCCGGGGCGCAACCCGTCGCGATCTGGCACGGCGACCACGACCTCCAGGGCGTCGACGCACTCGTCCTGCCCGGCGGCTTCAGCTACGGCGACTATCTCCGGGCGGGTGCCATCGCGGCGCTCGCCCCGATCATGTCCGAGGTGAAGGACGCCGCGGCCAAGGGCATGCCCATCCTCGGCATCTGCAACGGGTTCCAGGTTCTCGTCGAGGCGCACCTGCTGCCCGGCGGTCTGATCCGCAACGCCCACCAGCAGTTCATCTGCCGCGACCAGCGTCTTCGGGTCGAGAACGCGTCCACGGCGTGGACGAGCGACTTCTCCGAGGGCCAGGAGATCGTCATTCCGCTCAAGAACGGCGACGGCGGGTATATCGCCGATGCCGAGACGGTGGCGCGGGTCGAGGGTGAGGGCCTCGTGGCCTTCCGCTACGTCGGTGTCAACCCGAACGGCTCGGTGGACGACATCGCCGGGCTCACCAACCCGCGCGGCAACGTCGTCGGCCTGATGCCGCACCCCGAGCACGCGGTCGAGCCGGGCTTCGGTCCCGACACCAGCGAGGCTATGCGATCAGGCGTGGACGGCCTGTCGTTCTTCACGTCGGCCATCGCGGCCGTGGTGGGCGCCGCGGCCTGAGGCCCGGCGTCCCACCGACATCCGCAATTTCGGATCATCGCGCCGAATTCGGACCCGTCGGTCGGTTCGCTCCGAATTCCGTGCAATCGTCCGAAGTTCGGTGACCCTGGAGCATCCGCGTTCCGGACCCTCGAGCGACGTCCAGGCTGGGAAGGATGACGGCTAGACGGTTCCGGCCGGGGGCCAGGCGCCGATGATCAGGGCCATGACGAGCACGGTGACGAGCTCGTGCGCGATGTTGAGGGTCGTGAGCGCCGCCGGTCGCCCCTCGAACGCGTCGTGCGTGATGAAGCGCGCCGCGGTGAAGCCGGCCCACAGCGTCGCGCCCGTGACGACGGCTCCCCACAGCCAGCTGCCGCCGTAGAAGTGCCACGCGATCGCGACGGCGCCGGCGAGGACCCAGGCCGTCACGAAGCTGACGAGCACCGTGACGATGATGGCGACCGTCGCACTCGCGCCGGGGCGGCCGATGTCGACCTTGGCGAGCGCGGCCCATCTCGTGCCGAACACCTTCGGTGTGTACCAGATCGTGCCGACGATCATGGTGGAGAGGGTCGCGATGAGCACTGCCCAGTAGTTGATCTCGGGAACCATGGTCGCCTCCTGCGCGGCACTCGACGGGGGCGTGCCACTGGGGCGAGCGTAGCGCCGGGGCCCCGCACCGCACCCACAGCACGCCGGTAGCGTGGTGGGGTGAGCACCAGCATCCGTCCCCTTGTCGTCTCGGTCCCGACCGAAGAGCTCGCGCACGATATCCAGCCGGTGGCCGAAGGCGTCGAGGTCGTCGTGTGGGGCATGGACGATCCCGCCCCCCGCGAGGCGTTCGACCTGGTCGTACCGCCGTACATGAAGATGTCGGCCCTGCTGGGGCGACTGCAGGGCGTTCAGGTGGGGCTCGTGCAGAGCCAGTCGATCGGCTACGAGGGGGTCGCCGACGTGCTGCCGGCGGGGATGCGGTTCGCCAACGCGACATCGGTGCACGAGACATCGACCGCCGAGCTCGCCGTCGCCCTCGCGCTTGCGGCGCAGCGCCGGCTCGACACGTTCGCCGTCGACACCTCACGCGGAGTCTGGGCACCGGTCTTCGCCGAGAGCCTGGCCGACCGGCGCGTGATGCTGCTCGGCTACGGCGGGGTCGGCAAGGCGATCGCGGCGCGGCTCGCGGGCTTCGAGGTCGAGCTGACAGCAGTCGCCAGCCGCGCGCGCGATGAGGACGGGATGCCGGTGCACGCCGTCGACGAGCTGCCCGCGCTGCTTCCGACCACTGAGATCGTCATCGTGTCTCTTCCGGGCGGTGCGGCGACGCGACACATCATCGACGAGTCGTTCCTCGCCGCGCTTCCGGACGGCGCGCTGATCGTGAACGTCGGACGCGGGCCCCTGATCGACACCGAGGCACTCGTCGAGCATGTGCGGCGCGGCCGGATCCGCGCGGCCCTCGATGTGACCGACCCCGAGCCGCTGCCCGAAGCGCATCCGCTGTGGGCGCTGCCCGGGGTCCTCGTCTCGCCGCACGTCGGCGGCGCGTCGAGCGCGATGCGGCCTCGCGTCGCCCGGCTCATCCGCCGTCAGATCGAGCACCTCGTCCGGGGGGAAGAACCCGAGAACGTCGTCATCGGCGGCTGAACCGGCCGAGGTCAGCGGCAGTCGACGTCGGCGCCTGACCAGAGATCGCCGCACTCGACCTCTCGCGCGCCGTGGGCTGCGAGGTACCCGCGAGCACCCTGGTCGCCCGAGAGCGACGCCGCGAGCAGCTCGACATGGCCCACGCCGATCAGCACCGGATGCCCCGGCTCGCCGCCGTAGACGGCCTGCACGAGGGCATCCGACCATGGCACGCCGGCGGCTCCGATCACTCGGCGGACCGCCGCCACGGGCAGCTCAGGCGTGTCGACCGGGACGATGAGGACGGCATCCGTCCCCTCCCCTGCCGCTGCGCGCAGTCCGCGGCGCAAGGTCGCCGACAGGCCATCGGCCCAATCGGCGACGAAAACCTCGTCCGCCTCCGACCCCAGGAGGGCCCGCGCCTCGGCGGCGCCCGCGCCGAGGGCAGCCACCACGCGACGGCAGCCGGCGTCCCTGAGCACCTGAACAGAGCGAGTGAGCCAGGGCGTTCCGTCGCCCGAGACCGCAAGCGCCTTCGGGCCGCCGAAGCGGGTTCCGGCCCCCGCAGCGAGCACCAGCCCGCAGACGACGGGCCCGGAATCGCTCATGGTCACGACAGCGTAGCGCGGAGGAAACACGCCGGGACTAGCGTGATTGCATGCTCGAGTTGGCACGCGATCTGCTTCCGATCCTGGAGGCGGGTGAGTCGGTCGCCGTCGTCACGGTCGTCCGGGTGGCGCGCAGCGCTCCTCGCGGCATCGGCGCCTCGATGGCGGTGACGCGCGACGCGCAGGTCATCGGCTCGATCTCGGGCGGATGCGTCGAGTCCGAGGCGGTGACGCTCGCGCTGACAGTCCTCGCCACCGGCCAGACGGGCTCGGGGAGCTTCGGCTTCAGCGACGAGGCCGCACACGCCGCCGGGCTCGCCTGCGGCGGCTCGGTCGAGGTGCTCGCCTATCGCATCGGACCGACGGATGCCGAGGCCCGCGCCTCTCTCGAAGCCGCGGCGGACGATCGCGGCGTGACGATCGCACTCCAGGGCTCCGGCGATGCGCGGGTGCGCCGGGTGGAATCGGACACGAACCCCGCCACTCCGCTCGGCCGCGCCGTCGCGCAGCGGGAGTGCATGCTGCTCGGCGACACGCTCGTGCTGTCGCACGCACCGCGCCCGCGCCTCATCATCCTCGGCGCCGGTGAGCATGCCGCGGCGCTCAGCCGGGTCGGGTCCGCGGCGGGATTCGCCGTCTCGGTCTGCGATGTGTGGGGTGTCATGGCGACACCGGAGCGTTTCCCCGAGGCACGCGAAGTCGTCGTGGCCCTGCCGCACGAATACCTCGAGTCCCTCGACGCGGAGACTCTCGACGCGAGGACGGCGGTCTGCGTCCTCACCCACGACGAACGGCTCGATGTGCCGGCGATCGCGTTGGCGCTGCGCCTGCCGGTGGGCTTCGTCGGAGCGATGGGGGCGAGATCCACGGTGGCGCATCGCGAGAGGCTGCTGCGCGAGGCGGGTGTCGACGACGTGACGCTCGCCCGCCTTCACTCCCCGCTCGGGCTCGATCTCGGAGGCGCCTCGCCCGACGAGACGGCAGTCTCGGTCATGGGCGAGATCATCGCCTCGCGCCACGGCGGCAGCGCGCTGCCCCTCCGCGAGCGAACCGGCCCTCTGCACACCCGAGACCACCCCGATGAGAGCGAGGATGCGCCTGCGGCATCCTGCATCCCGACCCGAACGGCACCATGACCACCGCGTCCCCGCAAGACATCACCCACCTCGAGTACGCCATCGGGCTCGCCGGCACCGCCCGCGAGCGGGGCGACCACCCCTTCGGATCGGTCGTCGTGGCCCCGGACGGCACGCTCGTCGACGGTCTGAACTCCGTGGTGACGCAGAACGATCCGACCGGCCACGCCGAGACGAATGTCGTGCGCGCCGCGGCGTCAGCCCTCGAGGCGGCCACGCTGGCGGCATCGGTGCTCTACACGAGCACCGAGCCGTGCGCGATGTGCGCGGGTGCGATCCACTGGTCGGGCATCAGCCGGGTCGTGTACGCGTTCGGCGAGGACGAGCTTCGTGAACTTGTGCATGCCCAGGAAGGCATACCGACTCTGTCGCTGCCCTGCCGCGAGGTCTTCGCACGAGCGAACCGGCCCATCGAGGTCACGGGGCCGGTTCCGCTCCCGTCGGCGCGCGCCGTCCACGAAAGGTTCTGGGCATGACCCGCATCATCATCGAGGGGGGCTACGTCGCCACCGTCGATGCGGCCGGCAGCGAGCACGCGACCGGATACGTCGTCGTCGAGGACGGAGTGATCAACGAGGTCGGCGCAGGCAAGGCCGGGGAAGACCTGCGGGCGGGCACCGAGATCGTGGATGCCACGGGATGCCTCGTCACGCCGGGCCTGGTCAACACGCACCACCACCTCTACCAATGGCTGACGCGGGGATATGCCCAGGACTCGATCCTCTTCGACTGGCTGACCGCGCTCTACCCGCTCTGGTCCCGGATCGACGCAGACCTGACCCGGGCCGGGGCGACGGGTGCGATGGCGGTGCTCGCGCGCTCGGGCTGCACGACGGTCGGCGACCACCACTACATCTTCCCGAAGGGCTCGGGCGACATCGTCGGCTCGATCGTCGAGTCGGCGCAGCGCGTGGGTGTGCGGCTGCACGCGACTCGGGGCTCGATGGATCTCGGCGCCTCGCAGGGCGGCCTGCCGCCGGACTTCGCGGTCGAGACGACGGATGCCGCGCTGTCGGCGTCGCAGCAGTCCGTCGAGCGATGGCACGACCCGTCGTTCGGGTCGCTCGTCCACGTCGCGATCGCGCCGTGCTCCCCGTTCTCGGTGACGGCGGACCTGCTGCGCGAAGCCGCGGTGCTCGCGCGGTCGCTCGGCGTGCGGCTGCACACGCATGCCTCAGAGACCATAGAGGAGGACGCGTACTGCGCCGAGCACTTCGGCAAGACGCCGACGCAGTACCTCGAAGACCTGGGGTGGCTCGGCGACGACGTGTGGATGGCGCATTGCGTGCACCTCGACGACACCGCGATCGCAAGATATGCCGCGACGGGCACAGGCGTGGCGCACTGCCCCTCGTCCAACGGGCGTCTCGCCGCAGGCATCGCCCCGGTGCGCGACCTGCTCCGCGCCGGGGTGCCGGTCGGACTCGGCGTGGATGGAGCGGCATCCAACGAATCAGGGCAGCTCGGCGTCGAGATCCGGGAAGCGGTCCTCATGAACCGCCTGCGCACGGGCGCCGACTCGTTCAGCGTCCGCGACGGCCTGCGCATCGCCACCCTCGGGGGGGCCAGGGTGCTCGGACGCGACGCTGAGATCGGGTCGCTCGAGGCCGGCAAGATCGCCGACATCGCCGTGTGGCGGGTCGACGGCGTGGAGCATGCCGGCATCCTCGATCCGGTCGCGGCCCTGGGACTCGGCGCCATGCCGCCCCTGCACCGTCTGTTCGTCGGCGGCCGGGCGATCGTCGCCGAGGGCGAGCTCGTGACCGCCGAGGAGCCGATCATCGCCGAAGAGGTCGCCCGCGCCTCCCGTGATCTCGCGGCGCGGCTCTGAAGGCATCCCGTGGACATCGACACGATCACGAGCCACCGGCTGGCGCGCACGCGCGACGACCTCGCGCTGGCGCCGGGTGAGGACTTCATCGCGGGCGGCACCTGGCTCATGAGCGAGCCGCAGCCCGAGACGACCGGCTTCGTCGACCTGACGACGCTCGGCTGGCCCGACCTCGAAGTGACCGCCGAGGGCTTGCGCATCGGCGCCACCTGCACGATCGCGCGCTTCGTCGCCTGGGCTCAGGGCGGGTCGAAAGGCGGTCCGCCTGCGGACTGGACCGCCCTGTCGATGGTTCCGGATGCCGCGAACGCGCTGCTCGCATCGTTCAAGGTGTGGAACACTGCCACCGTCGGCGGCAACGTCTGCCGGTCCTTCGCCGCCGGCGCCATGGTCTCGCTCGCGGCCGGCCTGGACGGTGTCGCGATCATCTGGACTCCGGAGGGGGGCGAGCGCCGGCATCCCGTCGCCGATCTTGTGACGGGAAACGGCACGAACAGTCTGGAGCGAGGCGAAGTGCTGAGGGCGGTCGAGCTGCCGCACCATGCCCTGCACTCGCGGGCGATCCTCCGCAAGATCGCTCTCGCCGAGCTCGGGCGCTCGGGCGCCGTCGTGACGGGCCGGCTCGATGAGGACGGCAGCGCCGTCTTCGGGATCACCGCCGCCACCTGGCGACCGACCGTCCTGCGCTACTCGCAGCTCCCCGACCCCGCGACGCTTGCGAACGACATCCAGGCGCTGCCGGGCTACTACACCGACCCCCTCGGCTCGGCCGACTGGCGGCGGGGCGTCTCTGGGGTGCTCGCCGAGCGGATTCGCATGGATCTGGCGCGATGAGGCTCGAGGTCAACGGGGAGCCGATCGAGGCCGAGCCTCGCCCCGGCCAATGCCTGCGCACGCTCCTGCGAGAGCACGGGCACCACGAGGTCAAGAAGGGATGCGACGCGGGAGACTGCGGGGCGTGCGCCATCATCCTCGACGGCCAGCCGGTGCACTCGTGCATCATCCCCGCCGTCCGCGCGGAGGGCTCTTCCGTCACCACCGCAGCCGGGCTCGCCCCGGGCGATGGACTGCATCCCGTGCAGGAGGCGCTCGTCGATCACTTCGGGTTCCAGTGCGGCTTCTGCACACCGGGCATGAGCGTCACCGCCTCCACGCTGACCGCCGAGGATCTTCCCGACCTGGACCGCCGGATGAAGGGAAGCCTCTGCCGCTGCACCGGCTACCGCCCCATCCGCGAAGCGATCACCGAGGCCGTGCTCGGGCCGGTGCGCGAGACCCGGAGAGCCGAACGCCCCGACCAGCGGGTCGGTCGCTCAGTGACCCCCGAGGCGGCGACCAGGATCGTGCAGGGACTCGAGCCCTTCACGTTCGACACCGTCGTGCCGGGAACCCTCGTGCTGCGCGTCCTGGGCTCGCCGCACGCCCACGCCCGCATCACGGCGATCGACACGACGGCTGCGCGTGCCGTCGCCGGCGTCGTTGCGGTGTTCACGCACGAGGACGCACCGCCGCACCGGTACTCGAGTGCCCGCCACGAGAAGCGCGAGGACGACCCCGACGACCTGCGGCTGCTCGACGACGTGGTCCGCCACATCGGCCAGCGGGTCGTCGCGGTCGTCGCCGAGACGAGCGCAGCGGCGGAGGAGGCGCTGCGCCTCGTCCGCATCGACTACGACCTCCTTCCTGCCGTGTTCGACCCCGAGCAGGCGCGGCGCCGAGGCGCACCGCTCGTGCATCCCGACCTGACCGCGCTCGATCGGGTGGCCGAGGCATCCCGCAATGTCGTCGCGGGGCTGCACGACGGCTTCGGCGGAGACATCGACGCGGCCCTGGCCGAATCGGGGGCCACGGTGTCGGGCACCTGGCAGACCCAGCGCGTGAGCCATGCCCAGCTCGAGACGCACGGGTCGATCGGCTGGCTCGACGATGACGGGCGGCTCGTCATCCGCTCGAGCACCCAGGTGCCGTTCCTCACGCGCGACGAGCTCGCCCGGCTGTTCGATCTTCCTCAGGACCGCGTCCGCGTCTTCGCTGCGCGCGTCGGGGGAGGCTTCGGAGGCAAGCAGGAGATCTTCACCGAAGACCTGGTGGCCTTCGCGGTGCTGCGCACCGGCCGGCCCGTCGCCTACGAGTTCTCGCGCACCGACGAGTTCCGGCGGGCGACGGTGCGGCATCCCATGCGCGTCTCCGTCTCGCTCGGCGCCACCCCCGAGGGCACGCTGACGGCGATGAAGGTGGACGTCCTGAGCGACACCGGCGCCTACGGCAACCACGCGATCGGCGTGCTCTTCCACGCGTGCGCCGAGTCCATCGCCGTCTACAAGGCGCCCGTGAAGCGGGTCGACGCGGAGGTCGTGTACACGAACAACATCCCGTCCGGCGCCTTCCGGGGCTACGGCCTCGGGCAGGTGATCCTCGGGATCGAGTCGGCGATGGACATGCTCGCGGAGCGACTCGGGATCGATCCGTTCGAGCTGCGACGGCTCAACGTCGTGCAGGAGGGCGATCCGCTCCACGAGACCGAGGACGAGTACGAAGAGGACCTCGTCTGGGGCAGCTACGGGCTCGACCAGTGCCTCGATCTTGCCGAGGCGGCGCTGCGCCGCGGCAATGGGGTTTCGGCGCCCCCGGGCTGGCTCGTCGGTGAGGGAATGGCGCTCGGGATGCTGTCGACCATGGCGCCCGGAGGCCACATCTCGCACACCACTGCCACCCTCCGGCCCGACGGCACGTATCGCCTCGCGGCCGGCACGGCGGAGTTCGGCAACGGCACCACGACCGTGCACCGTCAGATCGCCGCGACGGTGCTCGCGGCATCCTTCGACCGCCTGCACCTGCAGCACGCCGACACGGATGTCGTCCGCCACGACACGGGCGCCTTCGCCTCGGCGGGGATCACGGTCGCCGGGAAGGCCCTGCACGCAGCATGCGTCGCGCTGCGGTCGAGGATGGTTGCCATCGCCGCCGGCATCACAGGAGCCCCGCTCGACGAGTGCGGGCTCGCGGAGGACGGCGTGCGGACGCCGGCGGGCCTCGTGACCTTCGCGGCCATCGTCGAGGCCGCCCCCGCATCGGAGCGGAGCGCGGACGGGCTCGTGGCGGACGGGCGCGAGTTCGGCGATCTGCGGTCGCTCGTCTTCAACGTGCACGCCGCCCGCGTCGCCGTCGAGCCCGAAACCGGCACTGTCCGGATCCTGCAGTCCGTGCAGGCAGCGGATGCCGGATTCGTGATGAACCCGGCGCAGTGTCGCGGCCAGGTCGAGGGAGGTGCGGCACAGGGCATCGGCAGTGCGCTGTACGAAGAGGTCCTGGTGGAGGAGGGCCAGGTGCTCAACCCGGTGTTCCGGCTCTACCGGGTGCCGCAGATGGCCGACATTCCGGTGACCGAGGTGTACTTCGCCGAGACCTCGGACGACCTCGGCCCGTTCGGGGCGAAGTCGATGAGCGAATCGCCGTACAACCCCGTGGCCCCGGCGATCGGCAACGCGATCTCGCGCGCACTCGGCAGCCGCCTCTTCGAGCAGCCGTTCTCGCGCGACCGGGTGTGGCGAGCGGCGCAGGAGAGTGTCCGGATGCCGCGGGCCTGAGTCCGATTCCCCCGCGGTCTGAGTGTCACACGGCCGAAACACGGCGACGTGCGAGTGGAAACGTGCGGGGAATAGCGTCGGGCGCACAGCATCAACCCCGGAAGGTTCTTCGATGGCATCACACAGCCCCGCGCGTCGCGTCCGCGTGCGCATCCTCGCCCTCGCCGTAGGCCTCGCCGCCTCGAGCCTCGTGCTCGGCGCGTGCGCCTCGAGCGGTTCCGCTGACGAGGGAGCGGGCGGCGACGGCGACGCCGCCTCGTACGGCGACATCAGCGTCCAGTACTCGTGGATCAAGAACGAGGAGTTCGCCGGCGAGTTCTACGCGTACGACAACGGCTACTACGACGAGGCGGGCTTCTCGGAGGTGACCGGCGTCGCCGGTCCCGACACCGGTGTGGCCAAGCTGCTGTCYGGATCGGTGCAGTTCGCCCTGAGCGACGCCGCCTCGGTCGGTGCGGCCGTCGCCGAGCAGGACGCCCCGCTGAAGATCGTCGGCACGACCTTCCAGAAGAACCCCTTCACGATCCTCTCGCTCAAGGACGGCGGGAACATCGCGACCCCCGAAGACCTCAAGGGCAAGAAGATCGGCGTCCAGGACTCCAACGCCTCGGTCTTCAAGGCGCTGCTCGCCGCGAACGACATCGACGAGAGCGAGCTCGAGATCGTGCCGGTCGACTTCGACCCGACACCGCTCATCAACGGCGAGGTCGACGGCTTCATGGCCTACCTCACCAACGAGGCCATCACGGTCGAGCTCTCGGGCTACCCGGTCACCAACCTCGCCTATGCCGAGAACGGGCTCCCCTACGTCGCCGAGACCGTGACGGTGACAGACCAGTACCTCGCCGAGAACCCCGACCTGATCAAGGCGTTCCTCATCGCCGAGATCAAGGGCTGGACCGACGTCTTCAAGGCGGACACCGCAGACACCGTGGACGTGGTCGTGAAGCACTACAACGACTCGGCGGCGGCCGGCGACCTGACCTTCGGCGACCTCGATCCCGAGAAGACCGCCGCAGCCATCGACGCCGAGAAGCTCCTGATCTCGACTGACGAGACCGAGGAGAACGGCCTGTTCACGATCTCGGACTCGCTCAAGAAGCAGACGCTGGCCTCGCTCGCGACGTCGGGCTGGGACCTCAAGGCGGACGACCTGTTCGACACGTCGATCATCGACGAGATCTACAGCGAGAACCCGGAGCTCAAGAACTACCTCCCGTAACGGGACTCCGCCCCGCACCCCCGTCTCGCTGGCGCGCTCCCCTAACGGGGCTCCGCCCCGCAGTACCCACTCGCTGACAAAGGCTCCATACCAACCATGACGATCTCAGAAAACCTGGATGCCGGTGCCGGTGCTCTCACGGGCACCGGCATCCAGATCACTGGCGTCTCCAAGTCGTTCTCCCTGCGGGGCGGCAACTCGCTGCTCGCCCTGCAGGGGACCGACCTCCACACCGACAAGGGGTCGTTCCTCGCGCTGCTCGGCCCCTCCGGCTGCGGCAAGTCCACGATCCTGCGGATCCTCGCCGCGCTCGACCATCCGACCACGGGCACGGTCCTCGTCGACGGGGAAACCCCCGACCAGATGCGCGCGGGAAGCGAGCTCGGGATCGCCTTCCAGGATCATGCGCTGCTGCCGTGGCGCAGCATCCGGAAGAACATCGAGCTTCCGTTCGAGGTCGCCGGTCGCCCCGTCGACAAGGACTACGTGCAGGAGCTCATCGAGCTCGTCGGACTCAAGGACTTCGCCACGGCCAAGCCCGCTCAGCTCTCGGGCGGGATGCGCCAGCGCGCATCCATCGCCCGCGCGCTGGTGCTGAAGCCGTCGGTGCTGCTGCTCGATGAGCCGTTCGGCGCGCTCGACGACATGACGCGCCAGAACCTGAACCTCGAGCTCCTGCGCATCTGGACCGAGAAGCCGGCGACCACGCTGCTCGTGACGCACGGCATCAGCGAGGCCATCTTCCTCGCCGACCGAGTGGCTGTCATGTCGCCGCGGCCGGGCCGGATCAAGGAGATCATCGAAGTCGACCTCCCCCGGCCCCGCACGCCCGAGATGATGCGCACCCCCGAGTTCCACGCGCTCGTCGATCGGGCGTCCGAGCTGCTGTTCGGCCTCGACGGGCGCGCCGAGGCCGAGGCCTGACGGTGCGTGCGACGCGCGTGCCCGGCTGGGCCTCGGCGCTGATCGGCGGAATCGCCCTCCTCCTCCTCTGGTGGCTCTTCTCCGTGATCGCCTTCCGGCAGCAGGAGGGGACGTCGTTCACACCCGTGCCCTCGCCGCTGGCCGTGTTCGACTGGCTGTTCGTGCAGGGCAACATCCTCGGCGCGTGGAACGTCTTCCGTCCGACGATCATCGCGGCCGGGATCGGCTATGTGTGGGGCAATGGAATCGCCCTGATCCTCGCCACCTTCGTCCTGCTGCTCCCCCGGCTCGAGACGGTGATCACGCAGATCGCGGTCGTGACCTACTGCCTTCCGATCGTCGCGATCGGCGGCATCTCGATCGTCGTCGTCGGCGGGGCGAAGAACCCCGGCGACCCCTCGACGACCGCGATCTTCCTCGCCGCGATCGTGTGCGTGTTCACCACCGTCGTGAGCTCGATCCTCGGCTTCAAGTCCGCCGACAAGGCCTCGCTCGACGTCGTGCGGGTCTTCGGCGGAAGCGCCTGGACGCAGCTCGTCAAGGTCCGCCTGATCGCCGCGCTCCCCTCGATCCTCAACGCCCTGCAGATCGCCGTGCCGACGGCCTTCCTCGGCGCCGTGCTCGGCGAGTACCTCGGCTCGATCACCGCCGGCGTGGGTCCGACACTCATCCGCCTGCAAGGTCAGCTCGACTCGGCGGGCGTGTGGTCGGTGTTCCTGCTCTGCGGCGTGTTCGCCCTCGCGGCGTACGGTCTCGTCGGCCTGCTCGTGCGCGTCGTCACCCCCTGGGTCGCCGGGAGGTCGTCATGACACCCAAGACCGGTCCGGTCGACACCGCACATCCCCCGGCCGCACAGACCGGCCAGCTGGTGCTGGCTGCGGATGCCGCCGCCCAGGGTCGGCTGCGCGCGGATCGCCGTCGCTCCGTCCGGAAGGCGGTACTGCGCGCACTGGGGAACGCCGCCATCACGATCGTCGTCCTCCTCGTGCTGTGGCAGGGCATCGTCAGCCTCACGGGCATCTCGCCCTACGTCGCCAAGGGCCCGCTCGACGTATGGAACTACCTTTTCGTCGACGAGGACGCCGCCGAGCACCGCGCAGTGCTCTTCCCGCTCGTCTGGCAGACCCTCGCCGACTCGGCCATCGGCTTCGTGGTCGGTATGACCGTGGCGATCGTCCTGGCGATCGTGTTCAGCCTGTCGAAGTCGGTCGAGGCGGGCGTCATGCCGCTCGTGCTGCTCCTGCGCACGATTCCGCTCGTGTCGATCGCCCCCGTCATCATCCTCATCACCGGCCGCGGGACGACCGCTTCAGTCGCGGTCATCGGCACCATCGTGGTGCTCTTCCCCGCCCTCGCGAACGTGCTGTTCGGGCTGAGCCGCGCGAGCCCGCAGAGCCTCGACGTGGTGCACGTGTTCGGCGGCAACCGGCCCACGGCCATGCGCAAGGTCAACCTCCCCGGCGCCCTGCCCTCGGTCTTCGCCGCGGCTCGGGTCTCCGTGCCGGGCGCGGTGACCGGAGCCCTGCTCGCCGAGTGGCTGTCGACCGGGCTCGGCATCGGCGGGGCCATCCTGAAGTTCAACGCGCAGGCGCAGTTCGCCCAGCTGTGGGGGGCCATCGCGATCATCACGCTCATCACCCTCGTGCTCTACAACGTCGTGCAGATCGCCGAGAGCATCGTCCTGACGCGGATGGGGATGACCGGCGCCACCCGCTGATCCCCTCCCCCCGGGCTCCGGACCCCGCGCGCCCTGCGTGGTCCAGACCGGTGAGCCTCCATCTGACCGACGAGCACGCGGGTGGCACCCACGGTCTCGTCGGTCCGGTGCAGGCTCACGGACCCAACGCGGCGCGGCGGGCGCGAGGGGGGCGGGGAGGGCGGGCGCGCGGCGCCGGGGGCGGGGAGGGGCGGCACTTCCGGCCGGTCCGCGGTTCGATCGGGATCCGGACCGGGGCTGTGAGTCGTCCAGACCGGTGAGCCTCCATCTGACCGACGAGCACGCGGGTGGCACCCACGGTCTCGTCGGTCCAGTGGAGGCTCACGGACCCAACGCACGGGGGCGGGAAGGCAGGAGGGGGGCGGGTAGGGGCGGGCCGGGCGTGGCGCGCCGGGGCGGGTCAGACCGGCTCGGCGGCCAGGTGCAGGACCGCTTCGGACAGGGCCCGGATGCCGAGCTCCACGTCGCCGGCGGCCACCGACTCGTCGGGGTGGTGGCTGATGCCGTCCGGGTTGCGGAGGAACAGCATCCCGACATCCGTGATCCCGCCGATGGCCATGCCGTCGTGACCGGCGGGACTGAACAGCGTGACGGGGGCGTCGGCTCCTGATGCGCCATGATCGAGACTCGCCACGATCCCCTCGCGGATCACGTCCTGCAGCAGCGGGGCGCAGAACACCGCCGGGGCGCTGTGGATCTCGCGAGCGCTCCAGCGCAGCCCGCGCCGGCCCATGATGGCGTCGAGGTCGTGCGAGATCGCATCCCACACCCGGTCGCGCTCGCCGTCGAACTCGCCTCGCAGGTCGAGGCTGAACCGGGACTCGCCTGGGACGATGTTGACGGCTCCGGGGAAGGCCTCGAGCTGGCCCACCGTCCCGATGATGTGATGCTCAGACCGGCAGATGCGCTCCACGGCGAGCGCGGCCTCGGAGGCGCCCAGCAGCGCATCGCGTCGCATGTCATAGGGCGTCCCGCCCGCGTGGCGGGCCTCGCCCTCGACGAGCAGCTGGAACCGGCGAGCGCTCGCGATGGAGGAGACGACGGCGAGCGCTTCACCCCGGCGGTCGAGCTCGGGGCCTTGCTCGATGTGCGCTTCGAGGTACCCCACGAGGTCGGACGGCCGGCGCGCGGCCTCGCCGATGCGACCCGGGTCGAGTCCGAAATCCAGGAAGGCCTCTCGGACCGTGGTGCCCTCGGCATCCGTCAGCGTCCACCAGTCGTCGTGCCAGGTGCCCGCGACCGCGGAGGATCCGAGCAGCGCCTTGCCGAACCGTGTGCCCTCTTCGTCCGAGAAGGCGATGACCTCGAGCGCGAAGGGGAACGGCGAGCACCAGCCCCCGTCGTCCGCCGGCGCCCGCAGCAGACGTACGACCTCGAGCCCGATCAGCACCCCGGCGATCCCGTCGTAGCGGCCTGCGTCGGGCACGGTGTCGAGATGGGAGCCGATGAGCAGCGCCGGCGCATCCGGCGCGCCCGGCACCTCCAGCCGCCCCAGCTGGTTGCCGGCGGCATCCTGCCTCGTCGCCATGCCGATCTCGCGCATCCACTCCGCAGCGAGGCGGTTGACCCGCGCGTGCTCCGGAGAGAGGTAGACGCGCTCGATCCGCCCGCGGTGCGCCGATACCCGGGCGAGCTCGTCGCAGCGCGTCATCACCCGCCTGGTCGCCGCGGCGACCTGGTCGGGCGTGACGTCGAGGCGCGGGCTCACGCCGCGAACACCTCGCTCGCCGACTCGACGCCCGCTCCCGCAGCCAGCGGGACCCTGTAGCGCCCGAGGACCTCCTCGAGGGCCGCGAGCGTCGTGACGACGGCGTCCTCGCGCGCGTTGTAGCCCATCGTCCCGATCCGCCACACCCGCCCGTGCAGAGGTCCGAACGAGGTGCCGATCTCGATCCCGAAATCGGTCAGCAGCGCAGCGCGGGCGGCGTCTCCCGGCACGCCCTCGGGGATCTCGACCGCGACGACGTTGTTCATCTTGTGCGCCACGTCGCCGAACACCTGGAACCCCATCGCCTGCACGCCGGCGAGCATCGCGGCACCCGCCACCCGGTGGCGCGCGATCACGGCATCCCGTCCCTCGGCCAGGATCAGCCGGGCGCACTCGCGCGCCGCGTACAGCATCGAAGTCGCCTCGGTGTGGTGGTTGAGCCGGCGAGGACCCCAGTAGTCAAGGATCATGCCGAGGTCGAAGTAGTTGGAGCGCACGAAGTCGGGTGCCGACGGGTCGCCAGGTTCGCGGATGCCCGCCTCGATGCGGGCACGCGAGCGCACGACCTCGACGGCTCGATCCGACAGCGTGAGCGGGGCCGAGCCCGACGGGCCACCGAGGCACTTCTGCAGCCCGGCGGTCGCGGCATCCAGTCCCCATGCGTCGGCTTCGAAGGCGTTGCCGCCGAGGGATGCCGTCGCATCGGTGTAGAACAGCACGCCGTGCCGGGCGCAGATGGCGCCGATCTCGTCGAGGGGCTGGTTCATCGTCGTCGAGGTGTCGCCCTGCACCAGGGCGAGGAGGGTCGGGCGCACGCGCACGATCGCCTCTTCGAGGACCGACGGCGGGAAGACCTGCCCCCACTCGGTCTCGATGGTGTGCACCTCGGCCATCGCGCGCTCGGCGATCTCGGCGAGCAGGTGACCGAAGCGCCCGAACACCGGGACGAGCACGCGCTCGCCCGGCCGGACGAGCGACACGAGCGCCGCCTCGATACCTGCGCGCGAGGTGCCGTCCACGAGCAGCGTGGCCTCATTGCGGGTCGCCCACACGCCGCGGTAGAGCTCCTGCGTCTCGGCCATCGTCGCGGTCATGAACGGGTCGTACTGGCCGACGAGCGGCGCCGACATCGCCTGCAGCACGCTCGGGTACGCGGAGATCGGCCCCGGTCCCATGAGCAGGCGGGCGGGCGGATCGATCGGACCAGGGATGCTGTCGGTCATTGCTGCTCCGGATGGGTCGGGTCCGCGACGAGCCTGGAGAGCCGGCGGGCCAGGCGGACGAGGGCGATGTCGGTGCCCGCGCGCGACACCAGGCACACCCCGACAGGGGCCGGTCCGAGGCGCGACGGCACGGTCAGCAGCGGCACCGTGACGGCCGGGAGGCCCCCGACGGCCGCGGGCGTGGTCATCCGCAGGGTCGCCTGGCGCACGGCGTCGACGCGGTCTCCGTCGTGCGTGCGCAGCGGCGCGGGACCCGGCACGGTCGGCATGATCAGCACGCCGTTCCCTACGAGGGCCTGGACGTGCTCACGCAGGGGCTCGAGTGCGCGGCGAGCGGAGGCCTCGGCCTCGGGGGTCACCTGGGCGGCGACGCGGAAGCGCTCGGCGACGGCCGGGCCGACAGCATCCGGGTGCTCGCGCACCCATTCGCCGTTGCTGCGCCACGCCTCGGCGCCCTGCACGATGCGGAACGGCTCGAAGTAGTCGTCGAGATCGCCGAGCGGCACCCGCGCGAAGGTGGGGGGATCGTCGGATGCGGCCACCCGGGCGATCAGCGCGTCGAAGGCGGCCCGCGTCTCGGGCTCGACCGCTGCGAGCACCTCTTCCGGGACGAAGAGACGCCACGGCAGGTCGGCGCCGGACGCGCCCAAGGCACTCTCGGTGGACTCGGAGCCGTCATAGCTCAGGCACCAGTCGACGACGCGCTGGAGCGTCGCCCCGTCGCGCGTCAGCCACCCCACGGTGTCGAAGGATTGCGCGAGCGGGAGGAGCCCCTGCCGGGGGACGAGGCCATGGGTCGTCCGAAGGCCCCAGAGCCCCTGGTACGAGGCGGGCACGCGGATCGAGCCGGCGGTGTCGGTCGCGAGGCCGATCTCGGCCTGACCGGTCGCGACGGCTGAGGCCGGACCACTCGATGAGCCGCCGGGCAGAGCACCCGGCACGGCACCGTTCGGCGGCGTCCCGTAGTGGGCGTTGTCTCCGGCGATGCTGTAGGCGAACTCGTCGGTTCGGGCGATGCCCCGCAGTGACGCTCCGCCGCGGAGCAGATCGGCGACGGCCGGAGCCGTCGTCGTCTCGGCGCGCGACTCCGCGAGGAACGTCGGGTTGCCCGCCCCGATGCGATACCCCTTGATCGCGAAGAGGTCTTTGACGGCAACGGTGAGCCGTGCAAGCGGCCCCTCCCATGCCCCCTGATAGAGCGGGTCGCCGACGGTGCGCCAGACTGAGCGGTCGAGCGCCTGCGCGCGAGGGGTGACGTGGGCCGCGGTGATGAGCCAGCGTCCGCCGATGCGCTCCCAGAGCTGGGTCTGCAGCCCCGTGCCTCCGCCGAGGTAGCGCGAGACCGAGACGATGAGCGCGGCATCCTCACTCAGCGGGCGATACTCGACCCGCTCGATCGACCTCGCCGGCACACCGCCGCGGACGCTCCGGAAGGCGCTGATCGCATCGTGGCCCACGAGGAGGCCCGAGCTGTCACCGCGGATCGTGTCGGGTCCAGGAGCGAAGGCGGCATCCAGCGCGTCGAGGTCGTTCGAGAGGATCGCGACCTCGTAGTCCTCGAACGCCGAGAACAGGTCGGGTGGCAGGTTGCTCGCGCCGCTCACACCGCACCTCCGGCGGTCTGACGCCGCAGGCCGGCGCCCTCGAAGTCCGCCTCCCGGATGCGGGCGTGGACGCCGCAGACGATGTCGACCACCTGCGAGATGTCGAAGTCCGTCGCGGCACTCAGGTACGCGTAGGCGAGGTGCTCCTGCATGCCCCACCTCGCCTCGATGAGGTTCAGCGCGGAGCGCACGCACTTGCGCATCGCCTCGTTCAGGTCGGGGTCGAGCCCGGTCGGCACCAGGTACTCCGCGGTGCGGACGAGCGGGCCGGTGACCTCGCCGAACTCGGCGAGCGCCTCCGCGCGCGGGATGACGTCGAACCGCAGGGTGGCGCGAAGGGACGCCTCGAGCGCTGTCAGCGCGACCTCGCCGTCGCCCTGTGCGAAGTGCGGATCACCCACGTAGGCGAGCGCTCCTGCCACCTGGACCGGAAGGAACAGCGCCGTGCCCTCGACGAGGAGGTTGATGTCGATGTTGCCGCCGTGAGAGCCGGGTGGCACCGAGTGGGGGCGCTCGCCGCCGGCCACCGCGACGCCCATCGTGCCGAGGAAGGGGGCGAGCGGGAAGGAGACCACCCGCTCGCCGTCATCGACCACGGGAAGGAGCCCGACCAGCCTGCCGTCGCGCTCCCCAACCGGCGTGAAGACGCTCACGGTGTAGTCGCCCCTCGGCAGCTGGCCGACGAGCGCGCCCTTGCCGTGACGGTTGGAGATCACGCCGTAGGGCACACGGGGGACGAGCTTCACGACCGTGATGCGCAGCAGATCGCCGGGCTGGGCGCCCTCGACGAAGATCGGTCCGGTCACGACGTGCGGACCGTCCGCGGCAGGATCGCGCGACAGCGTGGCGGCGATCGCGATCGCGTCCTCGAGCACCGCCGACGGATCAACCCCCTGACCGGTGAAGTAGGCGAGCGGGTCCTTGCCGTGGTCTTCGAGGATGCCTTCGTGGCTCACCGTGTCGATCGTGACCGAGTCACCGGGCGAGATGCGCAGGACCGCGGCATCCGCTTCGCACGGAAGCCGTCCCCAGAGCACCGTGCCGGGCGTCGAGCGCAGGTAGTGGTCGCCGGGGATCTCGCCGACGCCCGGCTGCAGGATCTCCGTCACGGTGTGCATGCCCTCATCCAACTGCATCCGGGTTTCCTCCGCGTTTCCCGCGCGTGCGCGGTCGGCGATCAATCTCCGGCAGCCGACAGGAGGCGCCCGCGAGGCGACCCGCGGAATTCGGGGGCCTCGCCCGCGCCGCCCTCGGTCACGTCGTAGACGGATGCGCCGTGCAGCCAGGTGCGGCGGACTCTCCCTGCCAGCAGGCGGTGGTCGTAGGCGGTGATCGGGTTCTTGTGCAGCAGCCGCGCGGCGTCGATCGGGAACGGGTCGTCGACGCCGAACACGGTGAGGTGCGCGGGTGCGCCCGGCGCAATCACGCCGGCCTCCGCGAGACCGGCGACCGCGGCCGGCCCTGTGGTGAAGAGCGGCAGGATCGTCTCGAGCGGGATGCCGCGCCCCCGCGCTTCGGTCCAGACCGCCGAGAGGCCGACCTGCAGCCCCGCGATGCCGCCCCATGCCAGGCCGAAATCCCCGCCACCGGAGCGCTTGAGGTCGACGGTGCTCGGGGAGTGGTCGCTCACGATCGCATCGATCGTGCCGTCGACCACTCCTGCCCACAGGAGGTCCTGGTTGCCCGCCTCCCGGATCGGCGGGCAGCACTTGAACTCGCTCGCGCCGTCGGGGATGTCTTCCGCAACGATCGTCAGGTAGTGCGGGCAGGTCTCGACGGTGAGCGCGATGCCCTCCGCCTTGGCCGCGCGGATGGCGGGCAGCGAGTGCGCGTCGCTCAGGTGCAGGATGTGGGCACGCGCGCCGGCGCGCCGGGCGGCATCGATCACCGCCTCGATCGCCGAGGCCTCGCTCGCCGGCGGACGTGACGCGAGGAAGGCCTCGTATCCCCGCCCGAGGGCTCCCTCCCGGCCGAGCAGAGCCGGGTCCTCGGCATGCACGATGAGGCGCGAGCCGAGGGCCGCGACCTCCTCCATGGCGGCGAGCAGCTGGGCGCGATCGAGATGCGGGAACTCGTCGACGCCCGATGGCGAGAGGAAGCACTTGAAGCCGTAGACCCCCGCCGTGTGCAGCGGCGCGAGCGATCCGAGGTTGCCGGGCACCGCTCCACCCCAGAACCCGACATCGATGTACGCGGAGGCCGCCGCCGCCGCCCGCTTGATCGTGAGCGCCTCGGCGGTCGTCGTCGGCGGCAGCGAGTTGAGAGGCATGTCGACGATCGTCGTGACACCCCCCGCCGCCGCCGCGAGGGTCGCCGAGCGGAACCCTTCCCATTCGGTGCGGCCGGGCTCGTTGACGTGCACGTGGGAGTCCACGAGCCCCGGGAGGAGCACCGCGTCGTCGGGGACCAGCGCTTCCCGCGCACCGGCGACCCGGTCACGCACTCCCACGACATCCGCGATGCGACCACCGTCGATCACCACGGCCGCGGGCTGGAACGATCCCCCGAGATAGGTCCTGGCGGCGCGCACCACGTGGCGGGTGAGATCCGGGTCCGATGTCATGGGCATCCCTTCCGACGACGATGGATTCAGCATCCCGTATCCGCGCGGCCCCCGCCGCGCCGGACCACCAGAGCACGCGGAACCGTAACGGCGGCGAAATGCGCGGGCGTTACCGTAAGGCGATGGAGCTCTCCGAGTTCAACCGCCTCGATCCGGCCTCGGCCGCGGACATCGTCGGCGTGTGGGCTGCGATCCCCGCATGGAGGGATGCCGTCATCGCCGCCCGTCCGTACGGCTCGGTCGACGAGCTCACCCAGGCCGCTCGCGCCGGAGCCGAGCGCTGGACCCGCGACGACCTCGACGCCGCGCTCGCCCACCACCCCCGCATCGGCGCACGAGTGGCCGGCGCAGGCGCCGAGGCGGCAGCATCCCGTCGCGAGCAGTCCTCGATGGCGGATGCCGATGCCGACGTGGCCGACGCCATCGCTGCCGCCAATGCCGCGTACGAGGAGCGGTTCGGGCGGGTCTTCCTGATCCGGGCCGCCGGCCGCTCCCCCGCCGAGATGCTCGCCGAGCTCCGGCGGCGGCTGGAGAACGACGACGAGGCCGAGACCTCCGAAGCGCTCGGCCAGCTTGCCCAGATCGCCCTGCTGCGGCTCGAAGCGACAGTCACCGATCCCTCGCCCGAGAGGAACCCCGCATGACGCACGTCACGACGCACATCCTGGATGCCGCCACCGGGCTGCCTGCGGCCGGTGTGGGGGTCGCGCTGGCCGCTGCATCCGGTGACTCCGTGGTGGCCGAAGTGCCCGGCGCGATCATCGCCCACGGCGTGACCGATGCCGACGGCCGGCTCTCCATCGGACCCGACGCGCTGCCGCCCGGCGACTACACGCTGACGTTCCTCACCGGCGAGTACTTCGCCGCGCAGGGGACCGCGACCTTCTACCCGTTCGTCACCGTGACCTTCACCGTCGATGTCGCGGACGACGGCTCGAGCAGGCATCTCCACGTGCCGCTGCTGCTCAGCCCGTTCGCCTACTCGACCTACAGAGGGAGCTAGTCATGGTGTCAGTCAGCCTCGGTGCCAACAAGTACGGCAAGGCCGAGAACCGCGTGGTGCGGATCGTCCGCGACACTCCGCGCCACGAGATCATCGATCTCAGCGTCACGTCGCAGCTGCGCGGCGCGGCCCTCGTCGACTCGTACCTGCAGGGCGACAACTCCCTCGTCGTCGCGACCGACACGCAGAAGAACACGGTGTTCGCGTTCGCGAAGGAGCACGGCATCCCCTCTCCGGAGGAGTTCCTGCTGACCCTGTCGCGGCATTTCACGGGCGAGTTCGACTGGATCGAGGGCGGCCTCTGGCAGGCCGAGCAGTACGAGTGGGATCGCATCCTCGTGGACGGGAGGCCGCACGACCACTCGTTCGTGCGGAAGGGCCAGGGCACACGGCTCGCCGCCGTCCAGGTGGTCGACGGCGAGACGCACCTGACCGGAGGCATCAAAGATCTCACCGTGCTCAAGTCCACCGGCAGCGAGTTCGCGGGCTTCCCGCGCGACCGGTACACCACGCTCGTCGAGACGGACGACCGGATCATGGCGACGGCGGTGACGGGACGGTGGCGCTACCTCCCTGAGGCGGTCGACGCGGGGATCGACTACAACGCGCTCTATGCCGAAGTGTCGGCCGTCCTGCTGTCGACCTTCGCGACGGTCCACTCCCTCGCCCTGCAGCAGACTCTCTTCGCGATGGGCAAGGCCGCGATCGAGGCCCGCCCCGAGATCGCCGAGGTGCGCTTCGCGATGCCCAACAAGCACCACTTCACCTACGATCTCTCGCCGTTCGGCCTCGAGAACCCGGGCGAGGTCTTCTACGCCGCCGACCGCCCCTACGGGCTCATCGAGGGCACGGTCGCCCGCGACGGCGCTCCCGCCGCACCCGGCGCCTGGCTCGACCTGCCGACGTTCGTCTGAGGTCGCCGGCGCCCGCTGCACGCTTCGACGGCGGCGGAGCTCCGGATCCCCAGATCCCCGAGCCTCCGCCGCCGTCCGTGCGGGGGGCGCCTCGTGCGCTGCCCCCGCTTCTCCTCCCGGTTCGTGCAGTTCTGCGGATGCACGCCTCCCGCTCACTCGGGGGCGTCTCGTCCGCTCGCTTTGCGGGCCCGGGACTCGATCCTCTGCGGGTTCAGGCGCGAGGCGCCGTGCCCGATCCTTCCTCGGGGATGCCGTCCCCGGCGATCGCCGCATCCGCCTCCGCCGCTTCGCGCTGCTCGTCCAGCACCTGCGTCGCGATGAGCCCGGTGCCCTGGGCTTCGGGATGCACGAGCGCCGCGGCCGCGGGACCGCGCACACCGTCGTACGCCCCGATCTGGGCATCCCCCGCCCGCGCCGCGCGCATCTCGTCGCTGTTGAGCAGCAGGTTCAAGAGGATCGCCGTGATCGCGCCGGCACTGATCCCCGAGTCGAAGATCAGCGTGAACCACTGGGGGAACTGGTCGTAGATCGTCGGCGCGACGGTGGGCAGCAGCGCGATGCCGACCGAGACGGCGACGATCAGGACGTTCCGGTTGTTGAACCTGACCTTCGAGAGGGTGCGGATGCCGGATGCCGCGACCATGCCGAACAGCGCGATGCCCGCGCCGCCGAGCACGGCGCTCGGCACGCCCTCGACGACCGCGGACACCTTGGGGATGAGACCGAGCACGACCAGGACCGCTCCGGCGAGCGTGGCGACGTACCGCGAGCGCACGCCGGTCAGCGACACAAGACCGACGTTCTGGGCGAACGCCGTGTAGGGGAAGGTGTTGAAGACACCCCCGATGACGGTGCCGAGGCCGTCGGCGCGCAGGCCGTCGGCGAGCTGGCGCCGGGTGACGGGCTTCTCGACAATCTCGCCGACCGCGATCATGTCGCCGGTGGTCTCGGTCATGATGACGATCGCCACGATGATCATCGAGACCACCGAGGCGATCTGGAAGGTCGGCAGCCCGAAGTGGAACGGGGTCACGAGCGCGAACCAGCCGGCGTCCTCAACGCCCGACCAGTCGACCATCCCGGGCACGAAGAGGGCCGCGGTCGTTCCGAGCACGAGCCCGAGGAGCACGGAGACCCGCTGCAGGGCGGGCGGCGCGAATCGTTCGATGAGCACGATGAGCAGCAGCGTCCCCATGGCGAAGGCGACGTTGATCGGCGGGGCGCCGTCCTCGGAGCCGTCGATGATCCAGCCGGCAGCGACGCGCATGAGCGACAGGCCGATGATGAGGATCACGGTCCCGGTCACGATCGGCGGGAAGAAGCGGAGGAGCTGCGAGAAGAACGGCGCCGCGAGGATCATGAACAGCCCGCACGCGATCGTCGCGCCGAAGACGGCCTGGATGCCCTCGCTCTGGCCGATCGCGATCATCGGGCCCACGGCGGCGAACGTCACACCCTGCATGAGCGGCAGCCGCACGCCGAAGCGCCAGAAACCGACGGACTGGATGATCGTCGCGATGCCGGCGACGAAGAGGTCGGCGCTGATGAGGAACGCGAGATCGCCGGCCGAGTAGCCGAGCGCTCCTCCGACGATGAGCGGGACGGCGACCGCGCCCGCGTACATCGCGAGGACGTGCTGCAGCCCGAGCGGGAAGAGCCTGGCGAGCGGCGGGATGCTGTCGACCGTGTTCTCGGATCGGCGCGCGGCTCTGCGCGCCGCCTTCGTCTCGTCGAGGTTGGTCTTCTCGGTGGTCGCCATGTCGTGCTCCTGCCTGCCCGGCGCGCCGAGGGGTGCGCGCCTCGTTGCCGTCCGGAGACCGTAAGTCGATCGACATGCACGCAGGAACCCCTGCGAGCGGACTGTCTCGGAGGTTTTACACGCCGACATGAACCCGCAATGCGCCCGGTCGCCCGTTCAGCGACTCCGGACGAGGGTTCAGGCGTGGAAGAGCGTGTGCACGTCCCCCGCGACCGCCCGGCCGCCGAGGGCGTCGAGCTCCATCAACACGGCCGTTCCGGCGACGATCCCGCCGAGCGTCTCGATGAGCTCGTGGGCCGCCCGCAGCGTGCCGCCCGTGGCCAGCACGTCGTCCACGAGCAGCACGCGCGCGCCGTCCCGGATGTCGTCGTGGGCCTCGATGGTCGCACTTCCGTATTCGAGCGAGTACGAGACGGATGCCGCAGGCCGGGGCAGCTTCCCCGCCTTCCGGATCGGCACGAGCCCCACGCCGGCGGCGATCGCGATCGCGCCGGCGAGCAGGAATCCGCGCGCCTCGACCCCCGCGACGACATCGAACCCGCCCGCGAAGGGCGCGGCGATCTCGTCGATGCAGGAGCGCAGCGCGGCGGCGTCCGCGAGCAGCGGCGTGATGTCGCGGAAGAGCACACCGGGCTCTGGGTAGTCGGCGATCGTCCGGATCAGCGATTCGGCATGAGCCAGGTCTTCTGCGGTTGCCACGGCGCCACCCTACAAGGCTCTCTCCACCCCTGATCGCCCTCGGGTCCGGAAATGTAAGCGCTTGCATTACCCTGGACGGATGACTTTGACCGACATCGAACCCCTCGACACGCGCAACGCTGCGCCAGGCACGGAGTGGTGGCGCACCGCCGTCATCTACCAGATCTATCCCCGCTCGTTCTCCGACAGCTCCGGCGACGGCATCGGCGACCTGCCCGGGATCACCGCGCGGCTCGACGACCTCGCCGCGCTCGGGGTCGACGCGCTGTGGCTCAGCCCCTTCCAGCGCTCCCCCCAGAAGGATGCCGGCTACGACGTCTCGGACTACTGCGACGTCGACCCGCTCTTCGGCACGCTGGCGGACTTCGACGAGATGCTGGCGCAGGCGCACGAGCGCAGCATCCGGCTCATCGTGGATCTCGTGCCGAACCACTCGTCCGACCAGCACGCGTGGTTCCAGGAGGCGCTCGCCGCCGCGCCGGGCAGCCCCGAGCGCGCCCGCTACCTCTTCCGCGACGGCCGGGGACTCGACGGCGACGTGCCGCCGAACAACTGGGAGTCCGTCTTCGGCGGACCCGCCTGGACGCGCGTCATCGAGGCGGACGGCACGCTCGGCCAGTGGTACCTGCACCTCTTCGACTCGTCGCAGCCCGACTTCGACTGGTCGAACGAGGAGGTGCGGGCCGAGTTCCGCCGGGTGCTGCGCTTCTGGCTCGATCGCGGTGTCGACGGCTTCCGCGTCGATGTGGCTCACGGGCTCATCAAGGCAGACGGCCTGCCGGACCACACCCCGGATCCGGATGCCGGATCCATGGGCGGCGATGCGGACGACGTGCCCTATTGGGGCCAGGACGGCGTCCACGAGATCTACCGCGACTGGCACGAGCTCGTCGCCGAGTACCCGGGCGACCGCGCCCTGTGCGCGGAGGCCTGGCTTCCGTCCGCCGAGAAGACCGCGAAGTGGGTGCGTCCCGATGAGATGCACCAGGCATTCAACTTCGCCTACCTCGAGACGCCGTGGGATGCCGCGCCCCTCCGCGCCGTGATCGCCGAGTCGCTGCGCATCTACGGCGGGGTCGGCGCTCCGAGCACGTGGGTCCTGTCGAACCACGACGTCGTGCGCCACGCGTCTCGTCTCGCCCTGACCGCCGAGAATCCCCAGGGCCACGGCATCGGACCGGACTCCCCCGGCAAGCCGATCGCCGAGCTGGGCCTGCAGCGCGCCCGCGCGGCGACCACCGTGATGCTGTCGCTCCCGGGGTCGGCCTACCTCTACCAGGGTGAGGAGCTCGGGCTCCCCGAGGTCATCGAGCTGGATGACGAGGCCCGCCAGGACCCGACGTGGTTCCGCACCGGCGGCGAGCGCTACGGCCGCGACGGCTGCCGGGTGCCCATCCCGTGGACCTCCGAGGGTCCGGCGTACGGCTTCAGCCCGACCGGCGCGTCGTGGCTGCCCCAGCCGGCCGAGTGGGCGGCGCTGGCGCGCGACGCGCAGCTCGGCGACGAGGCATCCACCCTGTCGCTCTACCGGACCCTGCTCGAGGTCCGCCGCGCCCGCGGCCTCGGTGCCGGTGCCGTGGAGTGGCTCGAGGGCTTCGATGAGCATGTCGTCGCGTTCCGCAACGGCACGATCACGGTGGTCGCGAACGTGGGCGACACCGCCATCGCGCTGCCGGACGGTATCGTGATCGCGTCGAGCGGCCCGATCACGGGCTCCGCGCTGCCGGCCGACACGGCCGTCTGGCTCGCCGACGACTGATCGAGTTCGCCGCACGACGGCGAAGGGTGGGATGGCGACGTGGTCAGCATCGACGAGGTCGCCCGCGAGGCGGGCGTGTCGACGGCGACGGTCTCGCGCGCGCTGAGCGGACGCGGCAATGTGTCGGGCCCCACCCGCGCCCGCGTCGAGGCGGCGGCCAAGCGCCTCGGCTACGTCGTCTCGGCGGCGGCGTCGAGCCTCGCCTCCGGCCGCACGCGCAACATCGGCGTCCTCGTGCCGTTCCTCGACCGCTGGTTCTTCTCCACGGTGCTGAGCGGCACCGCCACGGCGCTCCAGCGCCTGGGCTACGACATCACGCTCTACAACGTCACGGCCGACCAGACCCAGCGCCGCGAGATCTTCGACACGTTCCTGCGTCGGCAGCGCGTCGACGGCGTCATCGCCATCTCCATCGAACTCGGCGAGGAGGAGACCGGGCGTCTTCTCGAGGTCGGTCTTCCGGTCATCGCGATCGGGGGGCCGAACCCGCGTCTCACGACCCTCACCGTCGATGACGTCGCGGTGGCGCGACTCGCGACCGACCACCTGATCGCCCTCGGCCACCGCGCGATCGCGCACATCGGCGCGAGTCCCGAGTTCGAGCTCGACTTCCACATCCCCACGCAGCGGCGCCAGGGATTCCAGCTCGCCTTGGAGGATGCCGGCATCCCGGCGCGCCCCGAGCTCTACGAGCCGGCGGACTTCACGATCGAGGGGGGGTTCCGCGCGGCAAAACAGCTGCTCGGACGTCCAGGCGCGAATCCCTCGGCGATCTTCGCCGCCTCCGACGAGATGGCCATCGGCGCCCTGCTGGCGGCCCGCGAGCTCGGGTATCGAGTGCCCGACGACCTCTCCGTCGTGGGGATCGACGGACACGAGCTGGGCTCGTTCTTCCGCCTGACGACGGTCGACCAGTTTCCGCTCCGGCAGGGCGAGCGTGCAGCCCAGGCGATCCTGGCCGAGCTCGACCAGCCGAGCGACGGCGTCCGGCAGGTGCGCGCCGACCTGCCGTTCGAGCTGATCGTCCGAGGCTCGACGGCGCGGCACACTCCTGACCCTCCCCCACGGGCGGTTTCCGCGCGTCGGTAGGCTCAACCGCATGACGATCGACCTCGAGGCGCTCTACACCGACCTGCACCGGCATCCGGAGCTCTCGTTCCAGGAGACCCGCACCGCGGGGATCGTCACGCAGAAGCTGACCGAGCTGGGCCTGGAGTTCGTCGAGGGTATCGGCAAGACGGGCGTCGCCACCTCGATCGTCAACGGCGAAGGCCCGGTGATCTGGCTGCGCGCCGACATGGACGGCCTTCCGGTCGAGGAGCGCACGGGCCTGGCGTACGCCTCGACCGCACGGGGCGTCGACCCTTCGGGACAGGACGTGCCGGTCATGCACGCCTGCGGGCACGACATGCACATCACGGCGCTCCTCGGCGCGCTGGAGCGGCTCGTGGCGGCCGCCGACGAGTGGGCGGGGACGGTCGTCGCCGTCTTCCAGCCGGCCGAGGAGTACGGCGCCGGAGCCCAGGCGATGATCGCGGACGGCGTGTTCGACCGCTTCCCGCGTCCCGACATCGTGCTCGGCCAGCACCTGACCCCGCTTCCCGCCGGCACGATCGGGGTCCGGCCCGGCACGCAGATGGCGGCCTCCGACGGGCTGACGGTCACGCTTCTCGGGCGCGGAGGCCACGGCTCGCGTCCGCACTCGACCATCGACCCGGTTGTCATGGCGGCGGCCACCGTCATGCGGCTGCAGACCATCGTCTCGCGCGAGGTCGACCCGCGGGATGTCGCGGTGGTCACCGTGGGGTCGATCCACGCGGGCCTCAAGAACAACATCATCCCGGCCGAGGCGAAGCTCGAGCTGAGCCTCCGCTACCCCGACGACGCGGCCCGGGCACGGATCCTCGAGAAGGTCGAGCGGGTCGTCCGGGCCGAGGCCGCGGCATCCGGTGCCGAACAGGAGCCCCTCATCGCCGTCGACCACTCCCTCCCTCCGACGATCAACGATCCGGATGCGACGGCGCGGCTCACGCGGGCGTTCGACGCCGCGTTCGGCGACGGGACGGTCGTCGATCCCGGCATGTTCACCGGCAGCGAGGACGTCTCGTGGTTCGCGCGCGAGGCGGGCGTGCCGCTCGTCTACTGGTTCTGGGGCGGTGTCGACCCCCGCGCCTTCGCCGAGGCGGCCGCCGCCGGAACCCTCGAGAGGGACGTTCCGACGAACCATTCGCCGTTCTTCGCACCGGTCCTGCATCCGACGATCGAGCGCGGCGTCGACGCCCTCGTCGTGGCGGCGAGGGAGTTCCTGAGCGACTCCCGAGCCGTAAGGAAAGCGTAAGGACGGGCATCCGGATGCCGCTCCCCACCGTGCATGCGAGTAACATCGCCCGCCGTGACTGCTGAAGGACGCGAACCGGGCGCCGCTGACTCGCCCATCGCCAAACGCATCCTGATCGGCGACCCGCTGTCGTCCGAGAACATGGACGACCACCTCCTGCCGAAGAAGATGGCGCTGCCGATCTTCGCGTCCGACGCACTGTCGTCGGTGGCCTACGCGCCGCAGGAGCTGCTCATGATCCTGCTGACGGGCGGCCTCGCCTTCCTCGCGTTCGCCCCCTGGGTGGCGGCGGCCGTGGTCGTGCTCCTCGTCGTGGTCGTCGTGAGCTATCGGCAGCTCATCAAGGCCTATCCGTCGGGCGGCGGAGACTACGAGGTGGCCCGCACGAACCTCGGCGAGGTGCCGGGCGTCATCGTGGCGGCCGCACTCCTGGTCGACTACGTCTTGACGGTCGCGGTGTCGGTCTCGTCCGGCGTCGACAACATCATCTCGGCGCTGCCCTCGCTCGACCCGGCGCGCGTCGAGCTCGCGGTCGGCTTCGTCATCCTGATCGTCGTCGTGAACCTCCGCGGGGTGCGCGAGGCGTCGCTCCTGTTCGCCGTTCCGACCTACGTCTTCATCGGCTCGGTCGGCGTCATGATCGTGACGGGCCTGGTCCGCACGGCGCTCGGCGACCCGCCCGTCGCCTCGAGCGCGGACTACGCGGTGCAGGCCGAGAGCCTCGCCCAGGCCGCGGTCCTCCTGCTCGTCCTGCGGGCCTTCTCGAGCGGCTGCTCGGCCCTCACCGGTGTCGAGGCGGTCGCCAACGGCGTCCCCGCGTTCCGCAAGCCCAAGGTCCGCAACGCCCAGACCACGCTCGCCCTCATGGGGACCATCGCCATCCTGCTGTTCGCCGGGCTCACGGCCCTCGCGCTGATCTCGGGCGTCCACTACGCCGAAGACCCCTGCAACCTCGTCGGGTTCGACTGCGAGACCGCGCCGCAGCCGAGCCTCATGGCTCAGGTCGCGGCCGCCACCTTCGGCATGGGGTCGATCCCGTTCTACGTGATCCAGGCCGCCACGGCGGTCGTCCTCCTCCTCGCGGCGAACACGGCGTTCAACGGCTTCCCCCTGCTCGGCTCGGTGCTGGCCCGCGACGGCTACGCGCCGAAGGCGCTCAACACCCGCGGCGACCGCCTCGTGTACTCGAACGGCATGATCATCCTCGGCGTCGTCGCGATGGGCGTCATCGTGATCTACCAGGCCAACCTGACGACGCTGATCCAGCTGTACATCATCGGCGTCTTCGTGTCGTTCTCGCTCGGGCAGATCGGCATGGTGCGGCACTGGCGACGGATGCTGCGCGAGACGACCCGCGCCGAGGCGAAGCGGGATCCACGCGGGGCGGCCGAGCGCCGGACGGCCCTCAAAGGCCTCGTCATCAACTCGCTGGGCGCGAGCCTCACGGTGCTGGTGCTCATCATCGTGACCATCACCAAGTTCACGCACGGCGCATACCTGGTGTTCATCGCGATCCCGGTCCTCGCGGTCCTCATGATCGGCGTCAACCGGTACTACCGCGACGTCGAGCACGAGATCGAGATGGACGACCGCGCCCACTTCGGCGCCTCGGGCGACGTCGCGCTCATCCTGGTCAACCGGCTCCAGAAGCCCGTGGCCAAGGCCATCGACTACGCCCTCGCCGCCAAGCACGACAAGACCCTCGCCATCCATGTCGCCGTCACGAAGGAGGAGGCGGATGCCCTGCAGGCGGAGTGGGAGCATCACCGGATGCCGATCCCACTCCTGGTCATCCGGTCGCCGTATCGCACGTACGCGGGGCCCGTCGCGGAGTTCATCAAGCAGTACCGCGAGAAGCACGGGTCGACCGTCGTGACGGTGTACCTGCCGCAGTACATCGTCGGCCACTGGTGGGAGAGCCTGCTGCACAACCGCCGCGCGAGCCGCATCGGACAGCAGCTCATGCTCATCCACGGCGTGACGATCGCCCTCGTCCCGTGGCTCCTCGATTCGAGCGAGCTCATCTACGGCCGCCGCTCGCGGCCGCTGCCCGGTCAGGAGCGGGCGGGGCGCCCGTTCGAGCCCGGCGCCGCCGAGGTCGCCCCCATCGTCGAGAAGTCGAGCCTGGAGCGTCCGGACTACGAATGACGGATGCCGGAGCACCCGGCATCCGTCTTTCCCGGCATCCCGTGCCCAGCCCTCCACCGCCCGCGTAGCCTGGAAGGGTGACCTCCGCTTCACCTCGCACCACCGCGCTCGACCCTGACACGCTCCGCCGCGACTTCCCGATCCTCGGGGCGTACATCGGCGATGCGCCGCTCGTGTACCTCGACTCCGCGGCCACCAGCCAGAAGCCCCAGGCCGTGATCGACGCGGAGGTGTCGTTCCTCACGAGCGCGAACGCGGCAGTGCACCGCGGCGCGCACACCCTCGCCGCCGAGGCGACGGAGCTGTTCGAGGACGCACGCGCCACGGTCGCAGCCTTCGTCGGGGCACAGCCCGAGCAGCTGGTCTGGACGAGCGGGGCGACCGCCGGCATCAACCTCGTGGCGTACTCGATCGGCAATGCCTCCTCCGGCCGCGGCGGCGAGGCCGCCCGGCAGTACGCGCTTCGTCCGGGTGACGAGATCGTCGTGACGGAGTCCGAGCACCATGCCAACCTCATCCCCTGGCAGGAGCTCGCCGCGCGCACGGGCGCGGTCCTCCGGCACATCCCGGTGCACGAGGACGGCACGCTCGACCTCGAGGCCGCGGCATCCCTCGTCGGCGACCGCACGCGCATCCTCGCCTTCCCCCACGTCTCGAACGTGCTCGGCATCATGAACCCGGTGGACGACCTCGTCGCGCTCGCGCGCTCAGCCGGAGCCCTCACCGTGCTCGACGCGTGCCAGTCGGCGCCTCACCTCCCGCTCGACCTGCCCGCCCTCGGCGTCGACCTCGCCGTCTTCTCGGGGCACAAGATGCTGGGCCCCTACGCCGTGGGCGGCCTCTACGGCCGCGCCGAGGTGCTCGCGGCCCTGCCTCCGTTCCTCACGGGCGGCTCGATGATCACGACGGTCACGCTGGACGAGGCCGACTACCTGCGGCCGCCGCAGCGCTTCGAGGCGGGCACGCAGCCCGTGTCCCAGGCGATCGGACTCGCCGCCGCCGTGCGCTACCTCGAGGGTGTGGGGATGGACGCCGTGCACGCCCACGAGCAGCGGCTCGAGCGGCGGCTGCGGGACGGACTGCGCGACGTGCCCGGGCTCCGACTGCTGGGCGACGCGGCGCCGGGGGTGGAGCGCGTCGCGCTGAGCGCCTTCGACCTCGACGGCGTCCACGCCCATGACGTCGGACAGTTCCTCGACGCGCGCGGCATCGCGGTGCGCGTCGGCCATCACTGCGCCCAGCCGCTCCACCGCCGGTTCGGGCTGACAGCATCCGTCCGCGCAAGCGCGGCTCTCTACACGACCGATGCCGAGATCGACGAGTTCCTCGACGCGGTCTCCGGCGTGCGCGCGTACTTCGGAGCGGGCCGATGAGCGGGCTGGATGCGCTCTACCAGGAGCTCATCCTCGACCACTCGAAGCGTCGAGCCGGATTCGGCCTGGCCGCTGAGGGCGCCGGCGGCAGCGCCACGTCGTACCAGCGCAATCCCGTGTGCGGCGACGAGATCACCCTGCGCGTTCGGGTCCAGGACGACCTCGTGCTCGACGTGACATGGGAGGGCGCCGGCTGCGCCATCTCGCAGGCCTCCGCCTCGATGCTCGCCGCGCTCGTGGAGGAGGACGAGGGGATGCCGCGGGCCCAGGCGACCGCCCTCATCGACGGCTTCCGCAGCGCGATGCGCTCGCGGGGGACGATTCCCCTGGATGAGGAGACGTTCTCAGACGCCTCGGCGCTGAGCGGCGTCTCGCGCTACACCGCGCGGGTGAAGTGCGCGATGCTCGCCTGGGTGGCGTTCGAGGACGCCCTCAGCCGCGCCTGACGCTCTGGTCCCTCGCAGCCCCCGCCCCCGCCCGCCCCATCCCTCGCATCCCCGCCCCCGCCCGCCCGGCCTCCCGAGGGCGGCAGTTTCCTGCGAGCGCCGCGTCAAGATACGGCGCGCTCGCCGGAATGTGCCGCGGTCGCACTGAGTTGCGAGGCCCACCCGCGCAGAAAGCGTGAGGGAGCGGCCGAGGGCCGTATGGGATCCGTCAGGACGGCGGACGCGGCGCCCCCGCGGGTGTTGCATCGAGACGTGCCCCCGCCGGCACCCGCACCCCCGGTGCGGCCGGACAGCTGGCTCCGTCAGGGAGCCCCTCGGGAGTTCCCGTGCTCGATGTCATCTACCTCGTCGCCACGCTCGCGCTCTTCGCGCTCTTCGCACTCATCGCCAAGGGGGTCGAACGGCTGTGATCGTCTTCTCGCTCCTGGCGGCCGCACTCGGCCTCGCCGCCGTCGTCTACCTCTTCTTCGCGCTCGTGAAGCCGGAGGACTTCTGACATGGATGCCTGGACCGTCTGGGCCGGCATCCTGCAGATCGCGACCGTCCTCCTGATCCTCGGCCTGCTCTATCGTCCGCTCGGCGACTGGATCGCCCGGACCTACACCTCCACCAAGGACTGGCGGGTCGAGCGCGGCGTGTACCGGCTCGTCGGCGTGGACCCGACATCCGAGCAGACCTGGCAGGCGTATCTGCGCGGCGTCCTGATCTTCTCGGCGACCGGAGTCATCTTCGTGTATGCCCTCCAGCGCCTGCAGGCCGTCCTCCCGTACTCGCTCGGCCTGCCGCCGGTGCCCGAGGGGCTCGCGTTCAACACCGCGGCGTCCTTCGTCACGAACACCAACTGGCAGTCCTACTCCCCCGAGCTGACCATGGGCTACACCGTGCAGCTGGCGGGGCTCGCGGTGCAGAACTTCGTCTCATCGGCCGTCGGCATCGCCGTCGCGATCGCGCTCGTCCGCGGGTTCGCCCGACGCGGATCCTCCACGATCGGCAACTTCTGGGTCGATCTCGTCCGGGGGCTCACCCGCATCCTGCTCCCGCTCTCGATCATCGCCGCGATCGCGCTCCTCACCGCCGGCGTCATCCAGAACTTCAACGGCTTCTCCGAGATCACCACGCTCACGGGGGGCACCCAGGTGCTCCCCGGCGGACCGGTCGCGAGCCAGGAGGCGATCAAGGAACTCGGCACGAACGGCGGCGGCTTCTTCAACGCGAACTCTGCGCACCCGTTCGAGAACCCTGCGCCGTGGACCAGCGTGCTGGAGATCCTCCTGCTCCTGGCGATCCCGTTCGCGCTGCCGCGCGCGTTCGGGAAGATGGTCGGGGACGATCGCCAGGGCTACGCGATCCTCGCCGTGATGGCCACGCTCGCGGTGGTCTCGATCACGCTCGTCAGCTCGCTCGAGTCGCTCGGCCTCGGCACCGCTCCGCAGCTTGCAGGCTCCGCCATGGAGGGCAAGGAGCAGCGGTTCGGCATCCTGGGCTCCGCATTCTTCGCGGGCGCGACGACCCTCACCTCGACGGGTGCGGTCAACTCGATGCACGACTCCTACACGGCACTCGGCGGCATGATCCCGATGATCAACATGATGCTCGGCGAGGTCGCCCCCGGCGGGGTCGGATCGGGCCTGTACGGCATGCTCGTGCTCGCCGTCATCGCCGTGTTCGTCGGCGGTCTGCTCGTCGGACGCACCCCCGAGTACCTCGGCAAGAAGATCGGCCCGACGCAGATCAAGCTCGCGAGCCTTTACATCCTGGTGACGCCGATCCTCGTTCTCGCGGGGGTCGCCGTGAGCTTCGCGGTTCCGGTGATCCGGTCCGGGGTCGAGGACGTCTCGATCTCGAACCCCGGCGTCCACGGCATGAGCGAAGTTCTCTACGCGTTCACGTCGGCCGCGAACAACAACGGCTCCGCCTTCGCCGGGCTCACCGCCGACACACCGTGGCTGAACGCCGCGCTCGGCGTGGCGATGCTCCTCGGTCGGTTCATCCCGATCGTGCTGGTGCTCGCCCTGGCGGGCTCGCTCGCCGCGCAGGAGCGCGTCCCGTCGACGACCGGGACCCTGCCCACGCATCGCCCGCAGTTCGTCGGGCTCCTGGCGGTCGTCGCGGTCGTCATCACGGCGCTGACCTACTTCCCCGTTCTCACGCTGGGTCCCCTGGCGGAAGGGCTCCTCTGACATGTCCAGCACCGTTTCGACGACGTCGCCCACGGGCCCGATCGCGGGCTCCATCGCCCCGAAGCCGCCGCGGTCCGCTCGAGCGTTCGGCTGGTCGCAGCTCGTGCAGGCCCTTCCGGGCGCGGTTCGCAAGCTCAGCCCCGGCGCGCTGTGGCGCAACCCCGTCATGTTCCTCGTGTGGGTCGGCGCTGCACTGACGACCGTCATCGCCATCGCCGAGCCCTTCCTGGGCAGCGAGAAATCCGGCGGGGCCGAGGTGCCTTTCGGCTTCACGGCCGGCATCGCGATCTGGCTGTGGCTCACCGTCCTGTTCGCGAATCTCGCCGAGTCGGTGGCCGAAGGCCGCGGCAAGGCGCAGGCCGCCACGCTGCGCAGGACCCGCACGTCGACGATGGCCCACGTCGTCACCTCGTACGACGAGCAGGCCGACGCCGGGGCCGAGCGTGCGGGCGTCGCCGAGGTCGCCTCTGCGGAGCTGACCCTCGGCGACGTCGTCGTCGTGTCGGCCGGAGAGCTCATCCCGGGCGACGGCGACATCGTCTGGGGCATCGCGACCGTCGACGAATCGGCCATCACCGGCGAGTCGGCGCCCGTCATCCGCGAGTCCGGCGGGGACCGCAGCGCCGTGACCGGCGGCACCCGCGTCCTGTCCGACCGCATCGTGGTGCGCATCACCTCGAAGCCGGGCGAGACCTTCGTCGACCGAATGATCGCGCTCGTGGAAGGGGCGAGCCGCCAGAAGACGCCCAACGAGATCGCCCTCGGGATCCTGCTGGCGAGCCTGTCGATCGTCTTCGTGGTGGTCGTGCTGACACTCAACCCGATCGCCTCGTACGCGGCGAGCGCGGTGAGCATCCCCGTCCTCGTCGCGCTCCTGGTCTGCCTCATCCCCACGACGATCGGGGCGCTCCTGTCGGCCATCGGCATCGCCGGAATGGACCGGCTCGTCCAGCGCAACGTGCTCGCGATGTCCGGCCGCGCCGTGGAGGCCGCCGGCGACGTCACGACGCTGCTGCTCGACAAGACGGGCACGATCACGTACGGCAATCGGCGAGCGTCCGACTTCGTCGTCATGCAGGGCGTGGACCCCGACGAGCTCGCCAGGGCGGCGGCGCTCTCGTCGCTCGGCGATCCCACGCCCGAGGGGACCTCGGTCGTCGAGCTGGCGGCGATCCGCGGCATCCACGTGGAGTCTCCGCCCGACGCGGTCCTGGTGCCGTTCACCGCGCAGACCCGGATGAGCGGGCTCGACCTGGCCGACGGCAGCGAAGTGCGCAAGGGGGCGGGATCGGCCGTGCTGTCCTGGCTCGGCGACGGCGTCACCGCCGAGGTGCGCGCCGAGGTCAGCGGCAGCGCGGACGCCATCGCGCAGAGCGGCGGCACGCCTCTGGTCGTGGCCCTGAAGGATGCCGCGGGTGAGCGCGTGCTGGGGGTCATCCACCTCAAGGACATCGTCAAGGACGGTCTGAAGGCGCGCTTCGCCGAGCTTCGCGCGATGGGCATCCGCACCGTCATGATCACGGGCGACAATCCCCTCACCGCCCGGGCGATCGCCAAGGAGGCCGGCGTCGACGACTATCTGGCGGAGGCGACGCCCGAGGACAAGCTCGCGCTCATCCGACGCGAGCAGGAGGGCGGCAGCCTCGTCGCGATGACCGGCGACGGCACGAACGACGCTCCCGCGCTCGCGCAGGCCGACGTGGGCGTCGCGATGAACACGGGCACGTCGGCCGCGAAGGAGGCCGGCAACATGGTCGACCTCGACAGCGACCCGACGAAGCTCATCGACATCGTGAGCATCGGCAAGCAGCTGCTGATCACGCGGGGCGCACTCACCACCTTCTCCCTGGCGAACGACATCGCGAAGTACTTCGCGATCATCCCCGCGATGTTCATGGGCGTCTTCCCGAGCCTGGAGGCGCTCAACGTCATGCACCTGAGCTCCCCGGCATCCGCGGTGATGAGCGCGATCATCTTCAACGCGATCGTCATCGTCGCGCTGATCCCGCTCGCGCTGCGCGGCGTGCGCTACCGTCCCGGCAGCGCCTCGTCGATCCTCAGCCGCAACCTCACGGTCTACGGTCTCGGCGGCATCCTCGTGCCGTTCATCGGCATCAAGCTCATCGACCTCGTCGTGAGCCTCATCCCCGGCTTCTGACCGCCGGCTGATTCCACAGGAGCCCTCCATGTCCACGGTCCGCACCTCCATGCGAACGACCGGCGTCGCCCTCCGCGCGATGCTGGTGTTCACCGTCGTGCTGGGGATCGGCTACACCGTGCTGATCACCGGCATCGGCCAGCTCGCTCTCCCCTGGCAGGCGAACGGCTCACCGGTCCGCAACAGCGCGGGCGTGACGGTCGGAAGCGCCCTCATCGGGCAGGCCTGGACGGATGCCGAGGGCAGGCCGATTCCCGAGTACTTCCAGTCCCGCCCGTCGGTCGCGGGCGCGGGCTACGACGGCGGTGCCTCCAGCGGCTCGAACCTGGGCCCGGAGAACCAGGACCTCGTCGCCGTGATCGAGGAGCGCCAAGCGGCCATCGCCGCCGACGAGGGCGTCGACGCCTCTCAGATCCCGGCCGACGCGGTGACGGCCTCGGGTTCGGGGCTCGACCCGCACATCAGCCCGGAGTACGCGCTCCTCCAGGTCGCCCGCGTCGCCGAGGCGCGCGGGCTCACGGGGGTCCAGGTCCGCACCCTCGTCGAGCAGCACATCCAGCAGCGCGACCTCGGGTACCTGGGCGAACCGCGGGTGAACGTGCTCGAACTCAACCTCGCCCTTGACGCGCTGCCGCGCTGACAATCGTCCCCCGGCGCGCGAGACTTCACAGATGAGCGGCGAACCCCCTGCAACCGCTACGGCGACGTCGCGTCCCCGGCGCGGGCGGATGCGGGTGCTCCTCGGCGCCGCGCCCGGTGTCGGCAAGACCTACGAGATGCTGGAGGAGGGCCGGCGCCTCCGCGCGGATGGTCGCGACGTCGTCATCGGCATCCTCGAGACCCATGGCCGCGCCGCCACAGCGGCCCAGGCGGTGGGTCTGCCCGCCATCGCTCTTCGCACCGTGCATCACCGCGATGTCGCACTGAGCGAGCTCCATGTCGAGGCGGTCATCGCGCGGCATCCCGACATCGCCCTCATCGACGAACTCGCCCACACGAATGTCCCGGGCTCTCGCAACGCCAAGCGCTGGCAGGATGTCGAAGAGCTCCTCGCCGTCGGCATCGACGTCATCACCACGCTCAACGTCCAGCACATCGAGTCGCTCAATCAGGTCGTCGAGCAGATCACCGGCATCGTGCAGCGCGAGACGATTCCGGATGCTGTCGTCCGCGCGGCGGATCAGATCGAGGTCGTCGATCTCGCACCGCAGTCACTGCGCGACCGTCTTGCGGCGGGCCTGGTCTACCCTGCGGAGCGCATCGACGCGGCGATGTCGAACTACTTCCGGCTCGGCAATCTCACGGCGCTGCGCGAGCTCGCCCTCCTGTGGCTCGCCGACGAGGTCGACAGCGCGCTCAAGCTGTACCGGGCCGAACACGGCATCGAGGGCGCCTGGCAGGCGCGCGAACGCGTCGTCGTGGCGCTCACCGGCGGTCCCGAGGGCGAGACCCTCATCCGACGGGGCGCGCGCATCGCGGCCCGATCGGCGGGCGGCGAAGTCCTCGCCGTGCACGTCTCCACCCAGGACGGCCTCCGGTCTGCGACGCCCGGAGCCCTGGCGGCGCAGCGCGCGCTCATCGAGTCGCTCGGGGGCACCTACCACCAGGTGGTCGCAGACGATGTGCCGCGTGCGCTCGTCGAGTTCGCCCGATCGGTCGACGCGACGCAGCTCGTCATCGGCGCCAGCCGTCGGGGTCGCCTCGCAGCGCTCCTCACCGGCGTGGGCATCGGATCGACCGTCGTCCGCGAATCGGGCGACATCGACGTCCACATCGTGACGCACGCCGCCGCGAGCGCCGGGGTGCATCTCCCTCGGCTGACCGGCGGCGCGCTGAGCGTTAAGCGGCGCATCCTCGGGTTCGCGGTCGCCCTCATCGGGGGACCGCTCCTGTCGTGGCTGCTCGTGGCCACGTCGAGCCCGGACTCGATCACAGGCGATGTGCTCGCCTACCAGCTGCTGGTCGTGATCGTCGCGCTGGTGGGCGGGATCTGGCCCGCGCTCTTCGCCGCCGTCCTGTCGGGCCTGACCCTGGATTTCCTCTTCATCGCACCGCTGTTCACCGTGACGATCGCCGACCCCGAGCACGCCCTGTCCCTGGCCCTCTACGTGGTCATCGCGATCCTGGTCAGCTGGATCGTCGATCAGGCCGCTCGCCGCACCCGCGCTGCCCAGCGTGCGGCCGCCGAGTCCGAACTCCTGGCAACGGTCGCCGGGAGCGTCCTGCGGGGCCAGAGCGCGGTGCCCGCGCTCGTGAGCCGCGCGCGCGAAGCATTCGGGATGACCGGAGTCCGGCTCGAAGCCTCGGACGGGACGGTCCTCGCCACCGATGGCGAGCCGGTCCCCGACGATCGCATGGTGCGCCTGCCGGTGGGTGACCCTGCCGCGCCCCGCGCCTTCCTCGAGCTGCACGGAGGAGACCTGGATGCCGCGGGCCGGCGCCTGCTCGACGTCATGATCGTCCAGCTCGGGGCCGCGCTCGAGCACACGGACCTCACCGAGGCGGCGCGCGAGGTCGGACTCCTCGCGGAGACGGACCAGGTGCGCAGCGCGCTCCTGTCTGCCGTGAGCCACGACGTGAGGCGTCCCCTCGCCGCCGCGGTCGCGGCCGTGGGGGGACTCCGTGCGGCCGGACCTCATTTGAGTGCCGAGGATCGAGAGGACCTCGTCGCGACGGCCGACGAGAGCCTGGCGGCGCTGTCGGCGCTCGTGACCGACCTGCTCGACGTCAGCCGGGTGCAGGCGGGAGTGCTCGCCGTCTCGCTCGCCCCCGTCGACGCGGCCGGTGCGATCCTGGCGGCCGTCGACGAACTGGCTCTCGGTCCGGACACGATCGAACTCGCGGCAGACCCCGATCTGCCGCCGCTGCTCGCCGATCCGGTGCTCGTGCAGCGGGTCCTCGTCAATCTCCTCGCGAACGCGGTGCGCCATGCGCCGGCGGGCACCCGCGTGCGCATCTCCACGAGCCGCCTGGGTGCCCGCGCGCAGGTCCGTGTCGTCGACCACGGGCCCGGCATCCCACCCGAGCGCCTGAGCGATGTCTTCGCACCCTTCCAGCGGCTCGGCGACACCGACAACGCCACCGGCCTGGGGCTCGGGCTCGCCCTCTCGCGCGGATTCGTCGAGGGCATGGGCGGTACGCTCACGCCCGAGGACACCCCCGGCGGGGGCCTCACCATGGTGGTCGAGCTGCCCGTCGCCTCCGCTTCCGCCCTGCACAAGGAGACTGCACCGTGAAGATCCTCATCGCCGACGACGACCCGCAGCTGGTGCGCGCGCTGCGCATCACGCTCGGCGCCCACGGATACGAGGTCGTCGCCGCGTCCGACGGCGCAGCGGCCATCGCGCTCGCCGCGCAGACGCATCCGGATCTCGTCCTCCTGGATCTCGGGATGCCGCGGCTCGACGGCGTCGCGGTCATCGAGGCGATCCGTGGCTGGACGAGCGTGCCGATCCTCGTCGTCTCGGGGCGCACCGGGTCCGCCGACAAGGTGGAGGCCCTGGATGCCGGAGCCGACGACTTCGTCACCAAGCCGTTCCAGATCGACGAGCTCCTGGCCCGGCTCCGCGCCCTCTCGCGACGCGCCGGATCCATCGGCGGAGAGCCCGTCGTGTCGTTCGGCGATGTGACCGTCGACCTTGCGGCGAAGTCCGTGAGCCGCGACGGAGCCCGCGTGCACCTGACCCCTACGGAGTGGCGGATGCTGGAGTTCCTCGCCCGCAACCCGGGCTCGCTCGTCACTCGCCAGACCCTCCTCAAAGAGATCTGGGGGACGGAGCAGGTGGCCGACACCGGCTACCTCCGGCTCTACATGTCCCAGCTCCGCAAGAAGCTCGAGCCGGATCCGGCAAGCCCCGCCCACCTCCTCACGGAGTCCGGCATGGGCTACCGGCTGGTCCTCGAGACCGCCTGAATCGCCGTCGCCCCGGGGTCAGCCGAGGCCGGCGCGGCCCTCGGCGTCCGGGTCGATCTCACCCTCGACGGGCTTGGCCGAGAGTCCGACCGAACCGGCGCCGGGGGACTTCGACAGCGCCGCGCCCACGGCGACCGACTCATCGACGTCGGGGTAGCTCGACAGGAGCTTCACCGTGGTCCGCTTCTTCGCGTCGCGCTTCGCCTTCCGCGAGGCGTACGTCAGGTTGAGCACCTCGACCAGCACCGCGAAGGCCATCGCTCCGTAGATGATCGCCTTGTCGACGTGGATGCCGAAGCCCTCGGCGACGAGGAAGGCGCCGATCAGCATGAGGAACGACAGCGCGAGCATCTTCACGGTGGGGTGCTTGTTCACGAAGGTGAAGATGAAGCGCGACGCGAAGAGCATGATGCCGAACGACAGCACGACCACCGACACGATGATCGCCATGTTCGAGGTCATGCCGACCGCCGTGATGACGGAGTCGAGCGAGAAGACGATGTCGAGCAGCAGGATCTGCACGATCACCGAGGCGAAGGTGATCGTCTTGGGCGCGTGCGCGTCGTCGTCCTCCTCGACGCCCTCGAGCTTGTGGTGGATCTCGGTGACGGCCTTGTAGATGAGGAAGAGGCCACCCGCGATGAGGATCAGGTCCTTCCATGAGAAGGGGATCCCGAACAGGGTGAAGACCGGCTCGGTCAGCGTGATGATCCACCCCGCGAAGAACACCAGGATCACGCGGATGATCATGGCGAGCGTCAGGCCCAGGTTGCGGGCCCTCGCCTGCTGCTCCTTGGGGAGCTTCGATGCGAGCACCGAGATGAAGATGACGTTGTCGACCCCGAGCACGATCTCCAGGACGAAGAGCGTCAGGAAGATGGCGATGTTCTCTGGGGTGAAGGCGATGCTGAAGTCCACAACGCCATGCTAGGGGCGACGGGATGCTGCGACCTCGGCTGTGGGAGAAGACGGCGGCCGCGGACTCGTCGAGCCGCGGCCGCCGTCCACCGTTTCAGCTGACGCGCTCGAGCACTCCCTCGAGCCGCGCGTAGCTCGTCTCCATACCGTCGGTCATGCCGGTCGCGAGCACCATGTCGCGCGTCGCCTTGTCGGGATACTCGATGAGCAGCGTGATCAGGGTCGCCCCGTCCTCCTCTTCGAGGCTCAGGTCGTTGAGCGTCGAGGGGTAGTCGGTGCCTGTCATGTGCTCGGTGGTGACGGCCCGCCGGGGCGCCTCTGAGAGCAGCGTCTCGCCGTCGAATCCGAAGGCCGTTCCCTCGCCGCCCTCGATCTGCTCCCAGCCGTAGCGGTACTTCCCGCCCACCGAAGGGTCGACCTCGCAGACGCTCATGCGCCAGCCGTCCGGGCCCAGCAGCCACTGCTTCATCAGCTCCGGCTCCTGATGCGCGCGCCACACCAGGTCGCGCGGCCCCTCGACCAGGCGGGTGATCCGCACGTGGGTGTCGTCGAGGATCTCGGTGCGCGTGCCCTTGCCCTCGGAGTACTCCCGCAGGCTCTGCAGCACCCGGTCGAGCTGGTTGATGGCCATCGTCGATCCTTCGACCCCGCCCATCGCGACGACCTGCTCCAGGCCCTCGAGCGAGGTGAAGTACGTCGTGTTGACGAATCTCGAACCGGATGCTGTCGCCTCGAACGAGAACACCGTGCGCATCGTGGGCATCCCCTYGGCCGGTCGGCCCTCGGCGTCCACGAAGGAATCCAGCACCGAGAAGCCCTTCGGCTCGTCGATCTCGAGGAACTCCCACGAGCCGCCCGCCGTCTCTCCGCGTGGGCTGGTCATGTGGTAATCGGCCCGGCCGCCGACGGTCAGGTCGAATGCCGTGAAGGTCGCCGGCCACCCGGGAGGACCCCAGAAGCGCTCGAGCTGGCGCGGGTCGGTGAACGCGGTCCACAGGCGCTCGACCGGCGCCGCGAACTCGGCGGTGAGGGTCATCGTGAGTGCGTCTGCGTCAGTGGTGACATCGGTGACGGGCATTTCAGTCTCCTTCGGTGGGTGGTGTCGCTGGGGATGGCGGGGTGGCCGGATCCTCGGCCAGCAGAGCGTCGAGCCGGTCGACGCGCGAGCGCCACATCGACTCGAAGCGGTCGAGCAGTGCGCGCGCCCGCGCGATCATGCGCGGATCCGCCCGCACGAGCCGCTCGCGGCCCTCTGCGCGCTTGACGACGAGGCCCGCTGCTTCGAGCACCGCCACGTGCTTCTGCACGGCCGCGAACGACATGTCGTAGTCCCGCGCGAGCATCGATACCGACTGCTCGCGCTCGATGGTGCGCCGCAGGATGTCGCGGCGCGTCGCCGCGGCGAGCGCGTGGAAGATCCGGTCGATCGCATCGTCTGCCAGTTCCGTTTGTACAACCATTTGGTTGTAGATTAGGCACGTCGACGATGCGCTGTCAAGCCCTTCGCGAATCGACCCGTGAGGGCCCTTCAAACGGCTGTTTATAACGATTGAGACATATGCACGACGTAGGCTCGCAGTCAGTGACCGGCATCCGCCTGTGGCTTCGCGTCGACCCGATGGCCGACAACCAACAGGAGGTGCGCTCTTGGCCACCATTGCTCCTGAGTCCCAGCTGGGGCCTGTTCGACAGACCTATGCGGGCAACGAGACCTTCCCCCCCATGGCCCGCGCTTACACCGAGGTAGCGCAGATCGTCCGTGAGACCGGCCTGCTTCAGCGGACGAGGGGTTTCTACGCCGCTGTCGGCGGCGCCATCCTCTTGGCTTTCGGCGGCTGCGTGGCGGGATTCATCCTCCTCGGCGACAGCTGGTTCCAGCTGCTCATCGCTGCCGCCCTCGGCATCGTGCTGACCCAGGTCGCCTTCCTCTCGCACGAGGCGACGCACCGCCAGATCCTCGAGTCGGGGCCGGCGAACGACCGCCTCGGCCGGATCCTTGCCAGCGGCATCGCAGGCATGAGCTACCACTGGTGGAACGCGAAGCACACGCGCCACCACGCGAACCCCAATCGTGTCGGTCGCGACCCCGACATCGAGCTCGACACCATCTCGTTCCTCGAGACGGATGCCGCGAGCGCCGGCCGCCTGCGAGCGCTGATCACCCGCAAGCAGGGGTGGCTGTTCTTCCCCCTCCTGACGCTCGAGGGCCTGAACCTGCACTACCTCGGCATCAAGCACTTGACCTCGCGGGGCGAGGTCAAGGGCCGCTGGATCGAGCTGGGCCTCATCGCGCTGCGCTTCGCGGTCTACCTGACCCCGCTCTTCGTGTTCCTGCCGGTGGGCATGGCGTTCGCCTTCCTCGGCGTGCAGCTCGCGGTCTTCGGCGTCTACATGGGCGCGTCGTTCGCACCGAACCACAAGGGGATGCCGATCATCGCGCCCAACGCGAAGCTCGACTTCTTCTCCAAGCAGGTGCGCACGTCCCGCAACATCCGCGGCGGCTGGTGGGCGACTTCGCTCATGGGCGGCCTCAACTACCAGGTCGAGCACCACCTCTTCCCGAGCATGCCGCGCCCGCACCTGGTGAAGGCCCGCGCCATCGTCATGGACCAGTGCGAGGCGCTCGGCGTCCCATACACCGAGACCAGCCTGGTCGAGTCCTACGCGATCGTCATCGCGTACCTGAACCGCGTGGGCCTCGCCGCGCGCGACCCGTTCGACTGCCACCTGGTGAGCCGGTTCCGTCCCTCCTGAGCGACTGATCCCCCGCTCGTTCCATCGAGCAGCCAAGACACGCCGATCCCGGTCCTCGGGGTCGGCGTGTTCTGACTGCGGAGCGCAGGGTCGGGGCCCCCAGGCCGCCCAACTAGAATGATCCGGTCCGGCATCCCCGATTTCAGGAGCTCAGCCGCGTGACCACCCCCGCTTCCTCGGCTACGGCCGGGGCATCCACCCGCCCCGCCGCCGATACCGTCGAGAACGCCGTCGGGACTCCTGAGAAAGAGCAGCCGTACGCGGCGCTCGGCCTGAAGCCCGACGAGTACGCGCAGATCCGCGAGATCCTCGGACGTCGGCCGACGTCGGGCGAGCTCGCCATGTACTCGGTCATGTGGAGCGAGCACTGCTCCTACAAGTCGAGCAAGATCTACCTCCGCCAGTTCGGCGAGAAGGTCTCGGACGAGATGAAGACCCGGCTCATGGTCGGCATGGGCCAGAACGCCGGCGTCGTCGACATCGGCGAGGGCTGGGCGGTCACCTTCAAGGTCGAGTCGCACAACCACCCGAGCTACATCGAGCCCTTCCAGGGCGCGGCGACGGGTGTCGGCGGAATCGTCCGCGACATCATCTCGATGGGCGCCCGCCCGGTCGCGGTCATGGACCAGCTGCGCTTCGGCGCGATCGACGAGCCCGACACGGCGCGCGTCGTCCACGGCGTCGTCTCGGGCATCTCGTTCTACGGCAACTGCCTCGGCCTGCCGAACATCGGCGGTGAGACGGTGTTCGATGCCGTCTACCAGGGCAACCCGCTCGTCAACGCCCTCGCCGTGGGAGTGCTGCGCCACGAGGACCTGAAGCTCGCCAACGCGTCGGGTGCCGGCAACCAGGTCGTCCTCTTCGGCGCCCGCACCGGCGGCGACGGCATCGGCGGGGCATCCATCCTCGCCTCCGACACGTTCTCGGAGGGCGGCCCCACCAAACGTCCCGCCGTGCAGGTCGGCGACCCGTTCGCCGAGAAGGTGCTCATCGAGTGCTGTCTCGAGCTGTACCGGGGCGAGCTCGTCGAGGCGATTCAGGACCTGGGCGCCGCCGGAATCTCCTGTGCGACCAGCGAGCTCGCCGCGAACGGCGGCAGCGGCATGCGCGTCGACCTCGAGAAGGTGCTGCTGCGCGACCCGTCGCTCACCCCCGAAGAGATCCTCATGAGCGAGAGCCAGGAGCGCATGATGGCGATCGTGACTCCGGAGAAGCTCGACGCCTTCCTCGCGGTCACGACCAAGTGGGATGTCGAGACCAGCGTGCTGGGCGAGGTCACCGGCGACGGACGCCTCGAGATCTTCTGGCACGGCGAGCAGATCGTCGACGTCGACCCCTCGACCGTCGCGGTCGACGGTCCCGTCTACGAGCGCCCCGTCGCCTACCCCACCTGGATCGACGCGCTCCGCGAAGACTCCGCGTCGTCGCTCCCCCGCGCGACCGACGCCGAGACGCTCCGCACCCAGTTCCTCCAGCTGGTCGCGAGCCCCAACCTGGCCGACGCCGACTGGGTCACCAACCAGTACGACCGCTACGTCATGGGCAACACCGCCCTGTCGTTCCCGGACGACTCGGGCATGGTGCGCGTCGACGAGGAGTCCGGCCTCGGCTTCGCGATCGCGACCGACTGCAACGGCCGCTTCTGCCAGCTCGATCCCTACGAGGGCGCCAAGCTCGCCCTCGCCGAGGCGTACCGCAACGTGGCCGTGTCGGGCGCTGTGCCCACGGCGGTCACCGACTGCCTCAACTTCGGCAGCCCCGAGAACCCCGAGGTCATGTGGCAGTTCTCACAGGCGGTCGCGGGTCTCGCCGACGGATGCCTCGAGCTCGGCATCCCGGTGACCGGCGGCAACGTGAGCTTCTACAACCAGACCGGTGACGTCCCGATCTTCCCGACCCCGGTCGTCGGCGTGCTCGGCATCATCGACGACGTTGCCCGGCGCATCCCCTCAGGCTGGCAGGACGAGGGCGAGAACATCTACCTCCTCGGCGTCACCGCGCCTGAGCTGAGCGGCTCGGCGTGGGCAGGCACAGTGCACGACCACCTGGGCGGTCGTCCTCCCGCGGTCGACCTCGGCGCGGAGAAGCGCCTCGCCGAACTCCTCCACGCCGCGTCGCTGCAGAGCCTCGTCTCGAGCGCCCACGACCTCTCGTCGGGCGGGCTCGCACAGGCCCTCGCCGAGGGCGTCATGCGCTTCGGTGTCGGCGCACGGGTCTGGCTCACCGAACTCATGGAGCGGGACGGAGTGGATGCCGCCACCGCCCTCTTCTCCGAGTCGACGGCCCGCGTCATCGTGAGCGTGCCCCGCGAGGACGACGTCAAGTTCCGCGGACTCTGCGACGGACGGGGCTACCCCGTGCTGCGCATCGGGGTGACCGACGCGCCGGCTGGGGAGGACGGCCCCGCACTCGAGGTGCAGGGCCTGTTCACGGTGCCGCTCAGCGAGCTGCGCGAGCGTTCGAGCGCGACGCTGCCCGCGGCATTCGGCCCGATCGTCGCCGAGCCCACGGGCACGGCACGCCGTTCCGCCTAGACTGATCGCATGTCGGACGACGAAGAGTACGCAGGCCTTCAAGAGACGCGCGAGAAGCGCACGAAGGTGATCGCCTGGGTCGTCATCGTGACTCTGATCCTCGTCGGCGGTGGCGCCACGGTGCTCGCGCTCATCTTCTGAGCGGCGAACTGAGCTCCCTCCACAAGCGCTCAGCGCCGTCGCAGCGCCAGAGATACGGCGGATGCCCAGCCACTGCCGGCCCCAGCAGTAATAGCATGACGACGTGGATCCGCTGTTGGCGACGATCGCCGTGTATGGCTGGGTCGCGCCGGTCGCGGCCGGGGCGGGGGTGTTCGCGATGCTCGGAATGAGACATCAGAGGGCGGTCGACGCGCGCCGACTGGAATACGACGCGGCGCGGCTCGAACTCGCCGATGCGCGCACACGCGACTGGTCGGCACGGAGCGCCCTGAAGCTCGCGAGAGCAGAGCTGGCGCGGGTTCAGGCGGCCCGGGCAACATCCCAGGCCGCGCCGGCCGAGGTGAGCGCCGCCCGCAAGGCGCTGCAGACGGCCCAGCGCCACGCGCAGGCGACCTCCACCGAGCTCCGTGTCCGGCGGATGCGGGTGAGCGCTGCTCGCGCAGGTCTGCCCGCGACGTCCGACCCGACCCAACGGCCCCTCGCCAAGACCCTGGCGGCCCACGATGCCATCACCGCCCGGTGGCTGGCGTACGAGACCGATCCCGCGCGGCTCATCGCCTTCCCGCTGATGAGCGACGGACGCGTGCCGACCACGGGTGCCTATCTCGTCGCCCGCGCCGAGGCGCAGCGCCTGCGTCCGCCGTCGGATCGCGCACGGATCACGCCGGTGCAGTTCGCCGCCTATCGCAACGCGGTCGAGAATGCCGCTCGCGCGTTCGAGGCAGCCGAGGACGCCGCGTGGAAGGACGCCAGGGCGAACGGCATGGTGCCACCCGAGCCGGCGCCCGAACCGGTCTGGGTTGCGACCGCGCAGCAGTTCCTCACGCGGTCCACACAGGCCCTCACCTGGGCGAGCGAGAATGCGTCGACGGTCGCCGGCCTGATCGCGGATGCCGCAGCTGCTCGGGCGGCGAAGAACCCCGCCCCCGCGGGCACGACGAACGCATCTCCGCGGACCGCGAAGGCAGAATCCACGGCTGCGCCTTCCCCGGCTGCACCTCACCCCGAGCCGGTGTGGCCCGTGCCCTCCCGCACGCCCAACCGCTCGGCATCCTGATCGACGATCACAGGGGCAGGCCCATGCTGCCCATGACCTGGATACGATGACCTAGTGCCCATCTTCGAGTTCATCGGGGGCTATTGGTGGCTGGTCTTCCCCCTCTTCGGCGTCCTGGCCTCGGTCGGCGGCGCCTGGGAGCGCGGCGCCCGGCGGCGGCACCGCCGCCGGCTCGAGGTGCTGCACGCCAAGGCTGAGCTGAAGGCCGCCCAGGCGGCCGCCCGTGGGCGAGTGGAGTACCCCGCGACAGGGCCGGTGTCGCACGCCGGTGCGGCGGGGTTCGCGGCGCCGGTGTACCGCGACACGGCCGCACCCGCGCCGAGCCAGCTCGAGCGGCTCTTCGCCGAACACGACGCGGTGACCTCCCGATGGCTGGAGTACGAGCTCGATGTGGCCAAGCTCATCGCCTACCCGGCCATGAGCGACGGCCGTCAGCCGCTCACGGCAGCGTTCCTGCGGGCGAAGAAGGTCGCGGACGGGCTGCGTCCGCCGACCACGAAGGTGAAGCTCACGAAGGCCCAGATCGCCGAGTACCGCAATGCCGTCACCGACTACGAAGTCGCGTTCGACGTCGCCGAGCGGGATGCCCGCCGCATCAAGACCTCGGCGTTCACGGATGTCGAGCGCAAGCGTCTCGACACCGCCAAGCAGCTGCTCACCGTCGCGGTCGACCAGGCCGCGACTCCCGCCGAGCGCCAGCTCGCCTACAAGCGGGTGCGCGAGGAGCTGGACGGCCTGATCTCGCTCTCGGACGAGGCCATCGTCGTGCTCGAGAAGCAGGTGGGGCACGAGCTCACCGTGGGTCCCTCGAGTACGGGGTCGACCGAGACTCCGGCGGTGGGGGATCGCGCTCCCGCCCACACAAGCGGCTCGCCGGCAGCGACTCCGGCATCCGGTCCTGTCCCACAGCCGCTGCCCGCACCGTGGCCGGTCCCATCGCGCATCGCCGAGACAGCGCCTGGGCGGATCGTGCGTCCCAAGCCGCACCCCTGAACGGAGCCCGCCCGCGCCGGCGTGCACAGCCGCGGGGAATGTGCACGACACGCCGACGTCCACGCGGCGCGTGACGCACAATCCCCGCCGCTCGGCACCAGGCTGCCGTGGGCACCAGGCTGCCGTGGGCACCAGGCTGCCGTGGGCCGCGCGTCACCCGGCGAGCCGACGCCGAGGGTGTGCACAACCGCGGAGAATGTGCACGACACGCCGACGTCCACGCGGCGCGTCACCCACAATCCCCGCCGCTCGGCACCGCGCGCTGCCTTGGCGCCGAGGCCGCCGTGGGCGCGAGGCTGCCCTGGGCACCAGGCTGTCGTGGGAGGCGCGTCACCTCGCGAGCCGCGCCGCCGGTGTGCACGACCGCGGAGAATGTGCCCGACACGCCGACGCCGGCCCGGCGCGTCACCCACAATCCCCGCCGTTGCACACCGCTGCTCGGTGATCGGAAGGCAGTGCGTCGCCGGCAGGCGCCGGGTCAGCCGGCGGGTGGCGCGGCTTCGGCCGCAGTGCGCTCGGCGATCCAGCCGTCGATGCGCTCGAACCACCCGAAGAGCCATTCCGCCTGCTCGTCCCGCCCCTCGGGGATGTCCGACCGCGGCACGCGCCAGCCTCGCATGAGGATGCCCTTGTCCATCGGCAGCTCCCGCCAGATGTCCGACATCGTGATGAGCCGGTCGAGTCCGGTGTGGCCGATGAAGACGACGTCGGCATCGGGGGATGCCTCGAGCGCGGCGTGCATCCCGCCCGGCTGAGGCGGCATGACGTGCAGCATCGACTCGGCGCGGTCGGCGAGGGCGACGCGGCCGGTCGAGCGCAGCCGATCGATGCGGGTGCGGCGCCGCGTGGAGGTCACGTTGCCGCCCTCGGGGAAGATGACGAAGGCGTCCTCGGGGCCGAGACCCGTCGCGAGATCGCGGAGGCTCTCCTCGACGCTGTGACCGCCGCCCTTCTTCTTTCCGCCGAAGCTCGTGGGCACGATGAACCGCGTCGGGATCCGGTTCAGCAGCACATCCACTGCGGGATCCCACTGCATCGTGTACTTCAAGACGATGCGCGGCATCCGCGCCACCTCGTTGAGGAGCGTGTGGACGATGATGAACGAGTCCCCCGGCCCCGCGTGACGGCTTGCCACGATCAGGGGCTTGCCGGGTGTGAAAAGCGCATCGAAGGCGGCGGTCGCGGCATCCGGGTCGGGATCGTCGCTGCCGGTCGTGGCGATCGTGAGCCGGAGCACCGAGCCGAAGATCTGGAAGAGGATCTCGAGGCCCCGGGCGCCGAGGCGGTAGTGCGCGCGCCGGAACGCCGGCGAATTGATGCGCCAGCCGAAGCCCGAGGCGACCCACAGTCCGAACATGAAGACGAGCAGGGCGGAGTCCCACAGCAAGTACACCGTGATGAGCCACAGCACGCGGGGCAGGCGGAAGCGCCCCGGCACGAGCGCGGTGAGGCCGATGGCACCGAGGAGCCAGAGCGGGATCGTCACGACCATGAGCAGCGAGATGACGATGATGAGCGGTGCGAGGATGACGCGTCGCACCCAGATCGGAGGAAGCCTCATGATGCCGCTCCCATCACGGTCAGCGGCGGCATCCCGCGCTCGTAGAGGAAATCGCGACTGGCCTCGTGGGCCTGCTCGATGCGGAGCGTCACGGTGCCGAGCTTGCGATAGGCGCGGATGGAGTCGTCGCCGTCCAGGGGACCGCCGGTCGGCAGGACGTAGAGATCGACGCCTTCGGGCAGCGTCGCGAGGTCGCGTGCGAAGCGATGACGCCGGGCGATCTCGAAGGCGACGCGGGCCGTGTCGACCGCCGTCGAGGGGGCGACGAGCGGCGTCTCGACGCGGCCGACCTGCAGCACGAAGATCCGCGTGGCTCCCGAGGCGACGGCCTGCTCGATGGGGATGGAGTTGACGATCCCCCCGTCGATGAAGTGCTCGCCGTCGATCTCCGTCGGGGGGAAGAGTCCCGGCACCGATGCCGACGCGAGGATCGCGGGGATCAGCGGGCCCGAGTCGAACACGTGCTCGGCGGCCCGCTCGATGCTCGCCGCGACCACCTGCAGGGGCACCTCGAGATCCTCGAACCGGGATGCCGGGTGAAGACTCCCCTCGAGCAGCCGGCGGAGCGGGTCGTGCGAATTCAGGTGCGTCTTCGTCTTCACCAGGCGACTCATCTGGGTGAGGAGCGAGCTGCCGTATACCGCGTTCGCCTCGGGAGAGGTCCACGCGTGCAGCAGCGTGTCGATCACGCCGAGAGTGGGGTCCTTCGCGATCATCGCCCCGTTGATCGCGCCGATCGAGGTGCCCACGACGATATCGGGACGGATGCCGGCCTCGAGGATCGCGCGGATCATGCCGATCTCGACCGCCCCGCGGACTCCTCCGCCGCCGAGCACGATGGCCGTGCGCTCGGGCTTCGAAACCCTTCGGCTCCAGGCCATGGCCGTGTCCCTCCGTCGGTGGCGACGCTCAGCGGCTGTCTGCGGCCGCGGTGTGGTGCCTGATGACCTCGGCCACGACGAAGTTGAACCACTTCTCCGCGAACTCGGGGTCGAGCTCGGCGTCCAGCGCGAGCGTGCGCAGCCGCGCGAGCTGCTGCTCTTCACGGGCGGGGTCCGAGGGGGGCATGCCGTGCTCGGCTTTGAGCTGCCCGACCTGCTTGGTGCAGCGGAAGCGCTCAGCCAGGAGGAAGACGAGGGCGGCATCGATGTTGTCGATGCTGCCGCGAAGGCGTTTCAGCGCCTGCGCCGGGTCTTCTTCGGTCATGGGTCCTCCTCGTTGATCGACCCTATCGCGGGGTGAGTCCCCATAGAGTGTGGCCATGAGTGACGACCTCGCCCCGGCACCCTCCGCGACGTCTCCCGTGCTTTCCACATCATCCGTCTCGGCCGATGTCGCCCTTCCGGAGATCATCGTCGACCCGCCTCGACGCGAGTCGTGGACGAATCTGGGGCACCCGTTCGCGACCGGCATCCTGCTCACCATCGGAGCGCTCGCGGCGCTCGCGCTGGGGGTCGCCTTCATCAACCTCTCGACGATCGTCATGTACGTCTTCATGGCGCTCTTCGTGGCGCTGGCGCTCAACCCCGTGGTCGAGAGGCTTTCTCGCGGGCACCTCTCGCGGACCGCGTCGATCGCCGTCGTCTATGTCGTCTTCGCCATTCTGCTCATCGCCTTCCTCTGGCTCGTCCTTCCGGGACTGTTCACGCAGATCGGGCTGTTCGTGCAGAACATCCCCCAGCTCATCAGCTCGTTCCAGGCATCCGACACCTATGCCTGGATGGAGTCCACCTTCGGCACTCAGGTCGGCACGATGCTCGACCAGGTCGAGACATTCCTGACGAACCCCGCCAATCTCGCCGCCATCGGCAGTGGGGTGCTGAAGGTGGGTGTGGGGATCGCCACGGCCATCTCCGGCGGGCTCATCATCATCGTGCTGAGCCTCTACTTCCTCGCCGGCCTGCCGGCCATCAAGGACACCATCGCCCAGCTGAGCCCGGCGCACAGCCGGCCGACCGTGCGCTCCATGACCGAGCAGATCACCGGCTCGATCGGCGGCTATCTCACCGGCATGGTGGTGCTCGCCTTCTGCAACTCGATCGTCGCGTTCGTCCTTCACTTCTTCMTGGGTCTGCCCTATCCCGGCCTCATGGCCCTGGCCGCCTTCTGCATCACGCTGATCCCGCTCATCGGCTCGGTCTGCTACTGGATCTTCGCCACCGTTGTCGCGCTGTTCACCGACCCCGTTGCTGCGCTCATCTTCTGTGTGGTCTACCTGATCTACATTCAGTTCGAGGCATATTTCCTCACGCCGCGCGTCATGAACAAGACGGTCTCGGTGCCGGGGGCGCTCGTCGTGATCGGGGCGATGGTCGGCGGCACCCTCATGGGACTTCTCGGCGCGCTCGTGGCCATACCCGTGACGGCATCGATCCTGCTGATCATCAAGCGGGTCTTCATCCCGCGTCAGGACGCCAAGCTCCTGGTTCCTCCGCGGTAGCGGGCTCAGGTGTACTGGCGCAGCGCCTCGCGACGGGACGTGACACCGAGCTTGCGATAGATCGAGCGCTGATGGGTCTTGATCGTGTTGACGGAGACCCCCAGCCGCTCTGCGATCTCGATCGTGGTCAGAGTGGTCCGCAGCTGTTCGAACACATCGCGCTCGCGCTCGGACAGCGCGCCGATGCCCGCATCGGCCGCTCCCGGCCGGAGGCATGCGAGCACGAAGTCCTCGTGACGGGTGCCCCACGCGACGTGCGCGCTCAGCAGCTCGCGCAGGTCGGGGTCGTTCTCGGAGAAGAGCAGCCGGATGCCCTCGGGCTCGGCCAGCGCCAGGGCCTCTTCGCACAGTTCATGAGCAGCCTCGGTGCGCCCCGACGACCACTGCGACAGGGCGTTCGTCACGAGCGTCGCGACCCGGATGTATGAGATCGCAGCGTAAGGCGTCAGGCGGCGAAGGAACTGCAGCGCCTCGGCATGCGCTCCGGACCGGCGCAGGACTCCTGCCACGAGGACGGCGAGCAGAGGCATCGTGGTCTCGTCCGTGAGGCCGCGGGCCAGTTGCACCGCGCGTTCGCGGTGGCCCACGCCTTCCTCGAGGAGGGCGATCGCGAGCTGGCGATACCGCGGCCAGGCGATGCCCTGGGTCTCGACCCGCGGGAGGAACTGAAGCTCGAGGGCGGCGCGGCGGCAGAGCCGTGGGTCGCCCGATGCGGCAGCGGCGGCAGCGAGCAGGATGCGCGCGAGATCGGCGAAGGTCCGGCGGCCGCCTCCGAAGGCGATCACACGCCGGAACTCCTGCTCGGCACGGGGAAGGTCGTACGCCCAGAGCGCAGCGACCCCCGCCGCCACTCCCCCGCTGCCGCCGATGTAGGCGATCCACGTCGACTCCTCGGGATCCTCGTCTGCGAGCTCGTCGAGGAGGGGACGCACGGTGCTGAACTCCCCCGCCCAGGCGAGGGCGTATGCGAGACACTCGCGGGCTCGCCGGGCCAGTGAGCGGTCGCCGACGGCCTCAGCCTTGCGGACGGCGCCTTCGAGAGTCTCGACGATCTGATCGGGGTGCGCCCGCTGGATGAGCTCGGTCCATCCGAGAAGGAAGGTGATCGCCGCCCGCTCGCTCGCAGAGGTGTCGCCCTCGAGCAGCTGCATCCGGACCGCCGAGACGGTCGAGGCCAGCAGCGCGCGGTCATCGAGGAAGAACAGACGGGCGATGTCGAGCGTGCGCTGCGCATTCGCATCGTCGGATGCCGCGGCTTCCGCCCGCTCGAAGAGCTCTCGAGCCGATGTGTGCTCGCCGAGCACGTCCCGGGCGCAGGCCCGGATGAGCTGGATCGCGGGGCTGTCCGTGAGGGCAGAAGGCAGTGAGAGGCACGCGCGATCCACCGCTCCGGCGGCGCTGCCCATCACGAGTCGCACCCACTCGCTGCGGAGGACGCCCGCTGCCGCCTCGCCGTCGCCGACCTCGAGGTACTGCGCGACCGCGTCGAGCGGCCGCACCTCGGCCAGCAGCAGGGCGGCGCGACGCTGCAGCTGTTCCAGTCGCTGCGGGTCCTCCTCGGCGAGGAGCTCCCGGCAGTGGCGTGCGAACAGGGCGTGCCAGCGATACTCCACTCCGGAGGGGCCGTCGTGCCGATCAAGGAACAGCCCCAGCCGACGGCACTGCTCGAGTAGGCGAGAGGCATCCGGTCGCCCGGTGAGCTCGGCCGCCAGGCGAGGCGAGAGCTCGCTGCAGACGGTGGCGTCGACGACGAAGCGCGCGAGTTCGGGATCGAGGGCAGACAGGATGACGTCGCGCACGTAGTCGCGCATGAGCCCGCCCGTGCGCACGGCGCCGGGCGTCCGCGCCGATCCGCTGAGCAGAGCAAGACGAACGGCGATCGGCCATCCCGCCGTCTCTGCGTGAACCGCCGCGGCGTCCGCCACACTCGTCATCTCGACCGCGAGTTCTGCCACCTCGCGCGCGTCGAAGGCGAGCACTTCAGCGCCGACCACGGCATCGGGGTGACTCAGGACGAACCGCGGGATCCGCGTCTCGAGGGCCGTCGTCCCCACGAGCACCAGCCTGAGCGCCGGGGGCGTCTGCGCGATCAGTGCGGCCAGAAGGCCGGATTCGAGGCTCAGCTCCGCGCGCTGAGCGTCATCGATCACCAGTACGAACGGCTCGAGCACGCCCGACAGCACGGCCTCGAGGCGAGCGCGCACCTCGGGGGGCTGACGGGGCGTGGCGACGCCGAACGAGTCGACATTCCGCACGCGATCGGGCGGAAGCACCGACTCCAGCGCGGCGACGATGCCTTCATCGACCTCGGCCGCTTCGAGCGGGCCGATCGAGAGCCACGCGACGAGACGGGGGGAGCTCTCGGCCCAGGCGCTCACGGTCGTGGTCTTGCCGAACCCGCTCGGCGCCGTCACGACAGTGACGGGATGCTGGTCCACGACGTCGTCCAGGATGCGCACGAGTGCAGGACGCTCAAGGGTCGCCGGCTGCCGGACAGGAGGCTGATGCCGGCTCCACACGACGGGTGAAAGTGCTGACAAGGGCAACGTCATGCGCCCTCCTCCTGCTGAGCGGGCGGCTCCAAGGCGGCGGGATCCCGGAACCGGCGCCCGCGCAAGGTCTGTCACCCGCGCGGGGTGACCTTCGCAGGTCGCTCACGGATTCTACAACGCCTGTGTTACCGGTCAGGTCATCCGGCGGCTCGGCCCGGATCCCGCCGCAAACGCCGAACGGCACCTCGCGCCGGGCGCGGGGTGCCGTTCGGGTGATGTCGATCAGGCGAGGGCGCGCGCCTTCAGGGCGTCGTACTCGGCCTGCGTGATGGTGCCGGCCTTGAAGAGCTCAGAGGCCTTCGCGATCTCATCCGTGGCGCTCGTCGGCTTGGCCACCGACTGGATGTACGCGTTGGTCGCCTCCTGCTGACGCTTGGCCTCGGCCAGGCCGCGCTCCTGCATGCCGGCTCCGCGCGCGATCAGGTAGACCAGCGCCGTGAGGAACGGCACGAAGATGAGGAACAGCACCCAGACGGCCTTCAGCCAGCCGCTCAGCTTGTGGTCGCGGAACAGGTCGCTGAAGATCGTGAGCAGCACGAACAGGTACGCGACGAACGCGAAGACCCAGAAGAACCACAGAACGACGTTCCAGAAGTTGTCAAAAATATCCATGAAAAGTATCTCCGATGAAAGACGAGCTCGGGATCGAGGCTTTCAGTCTCCCCTGTTGCGGACACAAGGCACCGCCCGGATCACCCCTTTCGAATGATCGGGCGGTGCCTCGCTGCCTTTAGGCGAGCAGTCGCGCCTTCGCGGCTTCGAACTCTGCGTCGCTCAATGCGCCCGCATCCCGGAGCGCGGCCAGCTTCGTCAGCGATGCCACGATGTCGACCTCGGCGGCCGGTGCCGCGGCGGGAGCCGCCGGCGCGGCAGGAGCGGGGGCGGGTGCAGCGGCCATCTGCTGCGCGACGGCCTGCTGGGCTGCGGCGTTCATCGCGGCCTGCTGCTGAGCGGCCTGGTACTGCTCCTGCTCCCACTGGCCCTGCGCCTTGGCCTGCTGGCGGTTGTTCATGCCGTTGTTGACGGCTGTCGCGGTGCCCGCGACGACGGCGGTACGGGCGGCGAGGCCCACGAGGCCGGGACGGCCCATTCTGCGCATCATGACTGTTCTCCTTCGCTTTCTTCGATCGCGTCCACGAGTGCGTTGACGATAGGTGCGGGAATGCGCTCGGCGGACAGCACCACGCCACCGGTGGAGGCGAGGCTGTCCGCGAGCTTGCGCGCGTAGAGCAGTTCGATCGCGACGACCGCGGCCGATCCGCCGGCCGGAACCAGCTCGCCGAGCGCCTCGATGTCCTCGTCGCCGGTGATGCCGCTCAGCACCAGATCGAGCGCGCCGAAGTCTTCGGAGTCCTCTTCGATCTCGACGATCGAGACCTCACCGGACTCGGACTTCGACACGAGGACGAAGTCGAGGATGCGGACGATGCCGCTCTCGACCAGTTCCACGAGCGATGCGATGAACCTCGGATCCGGCCGCTCGCCCTCGAGGCCGAGCAAGAACAGCTCGACCGGTCCGTAACGGAATTCAGCCATTGTCTTCCCTTCTGAAGTCACGTGTCGTTGCTGGGGGCTTCGCGCCGTTCTCGGCGGGATGTGCCCTCAGCATCGACTTCACGCTAACCCCGCGCCGCCGTGGCTGGTAGGGGAGGGGTGGGCACCCGATGCTCCTCTCACCCCTGGTGGGGGAGGAGCGCGGAGGGGTCAGCGGGCCGGCAGCAGGCAGGTCGGAGCCGGGGCGGCGGAACGGTGACGCACGCGGCCCGGAACGCCGGTGCGCAGGTCGATGCCGAGCGAGACGACCTCGTCGGCGAGCTGCCCGGCCACAAGCAGGGTGTCGCGGGCGACGACGTGATGGCGCGGCCAATGCACGCCCGCCTCGACGAGCGCGAGCGGCTCGACCGTCTCGCCCGTTCCGCGCACGCGAAGGACGGCGATGGTGTCGCTTCCGCGTACGCCGGCGTAGAGGAAGTGCTTGTCCCGCGACGGCGCCAGCTCGGCTGCTGTGTCGGTGGGCAGGATGCCGGCCCCCAGGTGCGTGCCCCCGATGAGGCGCCACGCACCGGACGCGTCGGGCGTCAGGACGAAGACCTCGTGCGAGAGCTCCGTCACGACATAGAGGTGGCCGCTCGGATGCCACACGGTATGACGCGGACCCGATCCTCTCGGCAGCACGACCTCTTGAGTCGGTGTCAGACCGCCGGCTCCGATGCGCCAGAACCGGACGAGGTCGAGCCCCATGTCGGTCGTCGCGACCGTTCCGCCTGGCAGGAACACCGCCTGGTGCGCGTGCGAGGGCCGGGATTCGTCCCCCTGCGCATTCGTCGGCACCAGCGGTGGCTGGGGCTCGTGATCGGGGACCAGGTGGGCGTACTCCTCACCGGCCGCGGCTCGGAGGGCGCGGGCCGCAGCCGCCAGGTCGATGTCGAACCCGATGGCACGTGCGGGTGCGGCATCCGGGCCGGGTGCTGCATGCGGATCGACCGCGGCGGGGGCGATGACCGGCGCAGAGGGGCGCCCTGCGGCATCCAGGTCCATGCGCACCACGCGGCCGTCGCTCCAGCAGCTGGCGACCAGCGAGCTGCCGTCCGGCGCGACGGCGACGTGGCAGACGGACTCGCCGGCCTCGACCGGGGGCCCGAGGCGGACGAAGGATGCCTCGCCGGTCCGGCGGAACGCCTGAACCGTGCCGGCGCCCTCCAGCGCCGCGTAGACGACCTCGAGCGTCGGGTGGTTGGTCAGCCAGGACGGCGACCCCGCAGTGATCGCGGCGTCGCCCGCGAAGCCGAGCGAGCCCCCCGCGAGCGGGTCGTCAGCGGCACCCGCGTCGAGCACGCCGATGCCGGTCGCCGCTCCGCCCCTGTCTGCGGAGTAGCCGCCGAGCCAGAACCTCATCGGTCGGTTCCGTCCGACCGATGAGGTTCGCGGTTCCTGAGCCCTTCGATACGTGCGCTGCGCGGCCTACTCAGGAACCGCTTGTCGAAGGGCCTCATCGGTCGGTGGGAGGCAGGCGACGCGCGGAGCCCCCGCCGGGAAGAGCCATCAGTCGACGAGGCCGTGGCGGACGATGACCGCGTCCCGCGCAGGTCCGACGCCGATGACCGAGATGCGCGTGCCGCTCATCTTCTCGAGGGCGAGGACGTAGTCCTGCGCCTGGAGGGGAAGGTCCTCGAAGGTGCGCGCCCCCGAGATGTCGTCCTTCCAGCCCGCGAAGTGCTCGAGGATCGGCTTGGCGTGGTGGAAGTCCGTCTGGCTGACGGGCAGTTCGTCGAATCGCTCGCCGTCGACGTCGTAAGCGACGCACACGGGGATCTCGTCGAGCCCGGAGAGGATGTCGAGCTTGGTGAGCACCAGATCGGTGATGCCGTTGATGCGCGTCGCGTACCGCGTGATGGGGGCGTCGTACCAGCCGACCCGGCGGGGCCGCCCGGTGGTGGTGCCGAACTCGAAGCCGCGTGATCGGAGCCAGTCCCCCTGCTCATCGAACAGCTCCGTCGGGAAGGGGCCCGAGCCCACGCGAGTCGTATACGCCTTCACGATGCCGACGATCCGGTCGAGGCGATTCGGACCCACGCCCGATCCTGTGGCCGCTCCCCCCGACGTCGCGGACGACGAAGTGACGAACGGATAGGTGCCGTGATCGACGTCGAGCATCGTCGCCTGGCCGCCCTCGAAGACGACGACATCGCCTGCGTCGAGCGCCTCATTGAGCAGGAGGCCGGTGTCGGCCACCATGGGCCGGAGCCGGTCGACGTACGAGAGCAGGTCCTCGACGACGGCGTCCACCGCGATCGCGCGGCGGTTGTAGACCTTCAGGAGCAGGTGGTTCTTCTGGTCGAGGGCGCCCTCGACCTTCTGCCGCAGGATGTTCTCGTCGAAGAGGTCCTGCACCCGGATGCCGACGCGGTTGATCTTGTCGGCGTAGGCGGGCCCGATGCCGCGGCCGGTCGTGCCGATCTGGCGCTTGCCCAGGAAGCGCTCTGTCACACGGTCGAGCACGCGGTGGTACTGCGTGATGATGTGCGCGTTCGCGCTGATGCGCAGGCGCGAGGTGTCGAGGCCGCGCGCGTGCAGCGCCTCGAGCTCATAGAAGAGCACCTCGAGGTCGATGACGACGCCGTTCCCGATGACCGGATTGACGCCGGGGGAGAGGATGCCCGACGGAAGAAGGTGGAGGGCGTACTTCTCGTCGCCGATGACGACGGTGTGGCCGGCGTTGTTGCCGCCGTTGAACTTGACGACCCAATCGGTCCGCTCACCGAGCAGATCCGTGGCCTTCCCCTTGCCTTCGTCGCCCCACTGGACGCCGACGATCACGATTCCTGGCATGGGTCACTCCCCGGGTGGTGGCCGACGGTACACCCCATCCTATCGAGCGGGCCATCCAGCACCTCTTCGGCAAGGGCGGGGAGGCGGGCAGGCTCGGAGTACTTGCTTCTCACCGGGGGAAAACCGCATCCGACAATGCGTGTCCGCTTTTCGGGGGACACGTTGTGCACTGAGTACAAAAAGGATGTCAGCCAGTCGGTTTCCGTATAACAGGGCTCACCTACTTTCGGGACCTGCGGGACCGCACCCACTACACCTGATGGCGGGGGAGACGACACATCATCACGAAAGGTCGTCTCATGTATTGGGTATGGATCAGGATCGCGGCGGCGGTCACAGCCCTCTCGGGGGTCGTCGCCGGATTCATCGTCAATGTGGATCGCGCGGCACGCCTCGGGCAGGATCTGGGGGCCGTGCTCGCGAACTACTTCAGTCTCTTCACGATCATCTCGTCGCTCTTGAGCGTCGTGGTCCTCGTGGCAGCGGCTACCTGGTGGCAGCGGCATCCGGGAACATCTCCCGAACCGCTCAGCATCGCTCTCGGGATGGCGGCCGTGGCAGGACCGCTCATCCTGCTCGGCCTGGTATTCAATGCTCTTCTCAGGGGAGCTCCCAGTGAAGTCGCGCTGGGCGACTCCGCCGGGATCGCCTTGCTCGACTCCTACGCGACGGATGTCCTCCACGTGGTCATGCCGATCTACTTCGTGCTCGACCTGCTGCTGGCGCCACGCCGGCGCGGGCTGCCCTGGTGGTCACTGGGGGTGATCGTCGGCTACCCGCTGGCGTGGACCGCCTACACGATGATCCGCGGCGAACTGGTCGCGAACCCGGACGGCAGCACCGCGTGGTGGTACCCGTATTTCTTCCTCGACCCGCATCGTGCCGGCGGCTACCCGTCGGCTCTGATGTACATCGGGGTGATTCTCGCGGGTTTCATCGTGCTCGGCATCGGGATCATCATGATCGGGCACTTCCGCGAGAAGCGGGCAGCGACTCGCGCAGGCGCGGCACCGACGGCGGGGCGGCTCGCGCACTGAGCCAGGCGACAGCGGGGGCGGGATGACGCAGGATGCGGCATCCCGCCCTCTGGCGTCTCTCGCTAGGGTGAGCCCATGACGCGGACCCCTGCCTGGGCACAGTTCTGGACGGTGGTCAGGGCCGCGGTGGCGCTCCTGATCGGAGCCGCCATCCTCGCGCAGGCCTCGCGTACGATCGGCGGCGCGATCGAGGCCGGACGCGACGTCGCCACGACGACCGCCAACTTCTTCAGCTTCTTCACCGTCCTCTCGAACGTCATCGCGGTGACCGCGCTCGCGTGGGCCGCCGTCTGGTTCTGGACGAGAGGGCGACGGGATGCCGCTGCCCGGGAGCCGCGCTCGCTCGCGGTCGTGCTCGCCTGCGCGACCACCTACATGCTCGTGACGGGAGTGGTGTACAACACTCTGCTGCGCGGCATCCCGCTCCCGCAGGGGACGACCGTGCCGTGGTCGAACGAGGTGCTGCACGTGGTCGGGCCGCTGGCACTGGCGGCCGACCTCCTGCTCGGACCGCGGCGGCGCGCGCTGCCATGGAGCTCGATTCTCGCAGTGCTCGTCTTCCCCATCGTGTGGGTGATCTACACGCTCCTGCGCGGACCACTCACGACGAGCCCCAGCACAGGCGAGCCGTTCTGGTATCCGTATCCGTTCCTGAATCCGAACGGCTTCGACAACGGCTATGCGGGCGTGGCCGTCTACGTCGTGGGAATCGCCGTCGCGATCTCGCTTGCCGCGACCCTCGTGGTCTGGGTGGGCAGACGTCGAGGCGCAGCCGGCGCCATCTGACGGGTGCTCCTGCTCCGGGCAACGGGCGCGAAATGGGCGCGGGATGCCGCTCAGTAGACTTGAGGGCATGTCGAAGGTCCTTCAGTCCCTGCCCGTCGGCGAGCGCGTCGGCATCGCCTTCTCAGGGGGACTCGACACTTCCGTCGCCGTCGCCTGGATGCGAGACAAGGGCGCCGTTCCCTGCACCTACACGGGCGACCTCGGTCAGCCCGACGAAGACGACATCGATGCGATCCCCGGCCGCGCGCTCGAATACGGCGCCGAGGTGGCCCGCATCGTCGACTGCAAGACCGCCCTCGTCGAGGAGGGTTTCGTGGCCCTCGCATGCGGCGCCTTCCACATCCGCTCGGGCGGCCGCACCTACTTCAACACGACGCCGCTCGGCCGGGCTGTGACGGGCACGCTGCTCGTGCGGGCGATGAAGGAGGACGGCGTCGACATCTGGGGTGACGGCTCGACCTACAAGGGCAACGACATCGAGCGGTTCTACCGCTACGGCCTGCTCGCCAACCCCGCCCTGCGCATCTACAAGCCGTGGCTCGATGCGGACTTCGTCACCGAGCTCGGCGGTCGCAAAGAGATGAGCGAGTGGCTCGTCGAGCACGGCTTCCCCTACCGCGACAGCGCCGAGAAGGCGTACTCCACGGACGCCAACATCTGGGGTGCGACGCACGAGGCCAAGACGCTGGAGCACCTGGACGTGTCACTCGAGACGGTCGAGCCGATCATGGGGGTCCGCTTCTGGGACCCCGCGGTCGAGATCGAGACCGAAGACATCACCGTCTCCTTCGAGGGCGGGCGGCCGGTGGCCATCAACGGCCAGGACTTCACCGACCCGGTCGAGCTGGTGCTCGAGGCGAACCGCATCGGCGGCCGCCACGGCCTCGGCATGAGCGACCAGATCGAGAACCGCATCATCGAGGCGAAGTCGCGCGGGATCTACGAGGCTCCGGGGATGGCACTCCTCTTCATCGCGTACGAGCGCCTGGTGAACAGCATCCTGAATGAAGACACCCTCGCGACCTACCACGAGCAGGGTCGCCGCCTCGGCCGCCTGATGTACGAAGGGCGCTGGCTCGAGCCGCAGTCGCTGATGCTGCGCGAGTCGATCCAGAAGTGGGTCGGGTCGACCATCACGGGAAGCGTGACGGTGCGCCTGCGCCGGGGCGACGACTACACGATCCTCAACACGGTGGCCGCCGGCATGTCGTATTCACCCGACAAGCTCTCGATGGAGCGCGTCGGCGACGCCGCGTTCGGACCGACCGACCGCATCGGGCAGCTCACGATGCGCAACCTCGACATCGCCGACTCGCGCGCGCGGCTCGAGCAGTACGCGGGACTCGGGCTCATCGGCGGCGCGACGGGTGCCCTCGTCGGCCGCGTCACCGCGGGCGAGAGCGGCGACATCACCGAGGCCGCTCTCCCGCTCAATGCCGCGGAAGAGGCCCTGGCGGATGCGACGGATGCCGTCACCGAGGGTGCCGCCTTCGACTTCGGCACCGACTGACTGAGTCTAAGTTGCACATGAGTGTGCAACTTAGCTAGCATGAGGTGGTGAGCACATCCACCTCCGCCCAGCGACGCCCGCGACGCGACGCGATCGAGAACCGCGCCGACATCCTCGGCGCGGCCACCGACCTCATCGCGCGGGACCCGCACGCCTCGATCGACGCGATCGCCCGCGCGGCCGGCCTTTCCCGGCGAGCGCTGTACGGGCACTTCGACGACCGCGACGCGCTCGTGCGCGCGGTCATCGCGAACGGGGCCCAGCGCTTCAACGGCATCGCACTCGGCATCGAGGACGCGGATGCGCGTGTCGCGCTCGCCCGTCTTGCCTCCCTGCTGTTCCGTGAAGCCGCGCACGTGCAGGCGGTGGCATCCATCGCACTCGACGAGGCGCACGTGCACGAGACGGCCGAGGCGCTCGCCCCGCTGCGCATGCGGGTCGCCGACATCGTTCGCGCGGGCCAGGAGCGCGGCACGCTGCGCACCGATGTCGCAGCGCCCACGCTCGCACGGCTGGTCGAAGAGGCCGCACGCGCTGTGATCACCCGCATGGACGCGTCGACCGCGGACGCGCGTTCGCTCGCCGTCCGCGCGGTGCTCAGCATCGCGGGACTGTCGTGGACCGAATCCGTGGCGCTGCTCGCCGAGCACCCGATTCTGCTCGAGGACGCCTGATGCTCGTCGCGCTCACCGGGGTCTCCAAAGGTCGCGATGGCCTGGCCCTGCCCGAGACGACCGTCGAGTTCGCCTCCGGTCGCGCACGTCTCGCCATCTCCGAGACCGAGCAGCGGCCGACGATCCTCGGGCTCATCGCGGCCGGTCGCATGCGTCCCGACACCGGGAACGTGACGATCGACGGCGCGAAGGATGCCTCCGCCCTCCGCCGCCGCGTGGCACTGGTGGATGCTCCCGACGTCTCCGAACCCGCCTCCAACGTCACCGTGGCCGGCATCGTCGCCGAAGAGCTCATGTTCGCGGGACGCGCCTCCCACCCGGTCGCCGCCCTGCGCTGGCTCGACGAGGCCGGCGCGCGCGACCTCGCTCGCGTGCCCATCGCCGACGTCGCCCCCACCCAGCGCCTGCGGCTGCTCCTCGAGCTGGCGATCCTCCGCGAGGGAGTGGAAGGCGTGGTGCTCGTCTCTCCCGACCGCCACGGCGGCGACCCCCGGGAGTGGTGGGCGCTCGCTGAGCAGCTCGCCGCGCGCGGCTGCGCCGTGCTGGTCATCGCGGGGGAGGCATCCGTCACGGTGCTCCGCTCACCCGCGCGACACACCGGTGCCCGCCTGCGCTCGAGCCGCGTCCGCCCGCGGCCCACCCGGGCACTCAGCGCGCACGGCACACCGGGCGGACGCTCATGAAGATCCCGGCCATGATCTCGGCCGAGCTGAGACGGCTCACGGCCACCCGCATGTCGGTCATCGCCCTGGTCGCGCTCCTCCTCGTCCCCGTGCTCTACGGCGGTCTCTACCTGTGGGCGAATCAGGACCCGTACGGCAGGTTCGGCGAGATCCCCGTCGCGCTGGTGAACGCCGACACCGGGGTGGCGGCATCCGGTGACGAACCCGCGTCGAACTACGGCGAGCGCATCGCCGACGAGCTGCTCGAGGGAGCGGCGTTCGACTGGCGTGCCATGTCGGCGTCTGACGCCGAGCACGCCCTCGAGGGCGGGACCGTGGATTTCACCGTGGTGATCCCGTCGGACTTCTCGGCGGCCCTCGCCTCGGCATCCGGGGATCAGCCGATCCAGGCGACGATCCAGCTCGAGACGAACGACGCGAACAACTACCTCGCCTCGACGATCGGCACCCAGGCGGTCGAGAAGATCCGCGCCTCGGTCGCGCAGCTCGTCGCCAAGGAGGCCGCAGGTCAGCTGCTCACCGGCATCGCCGACATCCGGGTGCAGCTTTCGGACGCGGTCGACGGTGCCGTCCAGCTGGCCGACGGCGCAGCCGGGGCCGCAGTCGGCGCCCAGCAGGTCGACGAAGGAGCGGCCCAGCTCGCGGCAGGGACCAGGACGCTCGCCTCGGGTGCACACGAGGTCGCGGACGGCGCCCGGCAGGTCGCCGCAGGCACCCAGACGATCGCCGACTACGCCGACCGGGCCGGCACCGCCGTGCAGGCGGCCGCCGAGGCTCTCCCCGAGGTCCGCACCGGGATCGCGCAGTCCCTGGCCGAGCAGGGACTCGATGCGTCGCAGATCGACGCGGTCCTGGCGAAGCTGGATCCCGTGGCAGACGAGCTCCGCCGCGGGGACGACACCGTGCAGGCGGCCGTGAACAAGGTGGACGCACTCGCCGCCGGCGCGTCGCAGGTCGCCACCGGGGCTGCGCAGGTCGCCACGGGCGCCGACTCCGCCGCCGACGGCAGCGGCCGGCTGAGCACCGGGGCCACCGCTCTCGCGGATGGTCTCGTGACGCTTTCGGACGGTGCGGGACAGCTGCGCGACGGGCTTGCGGCCGGAGTCGACTCGATCCCCGACTCCTCCGCGGACCTCCGCGACCGTCAGGCGCAGACGATCTCCGACCCCGTGTCGGTCGAGTCCGGCAAGGTCGCCTCGGCCGCCGACTACGGTGCGGGCCTGGCACCGTTCTTCGCCGCCCTCGCCGGCTGGATCGGCATCTACGCCCTGTTCCTCATCGTCAAGCCGATCTCGCGGCGCGCCGTCACGGCCCTCCATTCACCGATCCGCGTGACGGCGGCAGGCTGGCTCACCCCGGCGATCCTGGGCGGTCTCCAGATGGCGGGGCTGTTCGCGGTGCTCGCGTTCGCCCTGGGCTTCGGGTTCGCCAACCCGCTGGGAACCCTCGGCGTCATGGTGCTCGCGTCGTTCACCTACGCGGCGGTCATCCTCGCGCTCAACGTGTGGCTCGGGTCGGTGGGGCAGTTCCTCGGGCTCGTCCTCATGGTGGTGCAGCTCGTGACGGCGGGCGGCACCTTCCCGTGGCAGACCCTTCCTGACCCGCTCGGGACGGTCCACCAGGTGCTGCCGATGGGCTTCGTCGTCGATGCGATGCGCCAGCTCATGTACGGCGGCGACCTCGCGCGCGTGAGCACGGACGCGCTCTCGCTCGTCGGCTGGATGCTCGGAGGACTCGTCCTCGCCGCGATCGGGGTGACGAGGATGACGCATTTCCGGACGCTCCGGGATCTGCAGCCCAGCCTGATCGGCTGAGCCGGCACCGGCGGAAAACGCCGGTCGCGGCATCCCGTGGCATCCCGGGATACGATGCCAGACGGTGCCCTCGCGACCCGAACGCGTGGCACTCGGGTCCGTCTCGCGTGAAACGCGGTCCCGGCACGCCACACGCAAAGGAAGCTTCAATGCCGAAGACCGCCACAGGCCCCGTCCCGACCCCGCGGGAGCGATCCCTGGGGCGGAGGATCGGAGCCATAGCCTTCGGAATCGTGGCGGGGCTCATCATTCTCGCCCTCGTCGGAGTCGGGCTCGTCGCCTTCACCGTGCAGCGTTCGTTCCCGCAGGTGTCGGGCGAGGTGGCCGTGCCGGGTCTCGACGCCGAAGTCTCGGTGCAGCGCGATGGCCTCGGCATCCCCGTCATCACCGCGGGAAGCTCGCATGACCTCTTCTACGCGCAGGGGTACGTGCACGCGCAGGACCGGTTCTGGGAGATGGACTTCCGCCGGCACGTCACGGCGGGGCGGGTGGCCGAGCTGTTCGGCGAATCGCAGGTCGCGACCGATACCTTCCTCCGCACACTCGGCTGGCGAGAAGTCGCCGAGCAGGAGGTCGAGGCGCTCGACGAGTCGGTGCGTGGCTACTACGACGCCTACGCCGAGGGCGTCAACGCCTACCTCGCCGATCACCAGGGATCCGCAGCCTCGCTCGAGTACGCCGTCCTCGGGCTGCAGAACCCCGGCTACGAGATCGAGCCGTGGACACCCGCCGATTCCGTCGCGTGGCTCAAGGCCATGGCCTGGGACCTCCGCGGCAACATCGAGACCGAGACCGAGCGCGCTCTCATGGCGCCTGACTTCACGCCCGAGCAGATCTCGGAGCTGTACCCGGCCTATCCCTTCGACCGGAACCCGGTGATCGTCCCGAAGATCACCGCGATCGAGGGCGCAATTCAGCCCGTCGGGTCCGCGCTCGGGACGGATGCCGCTCCCACCGCTGTGACCGCCTCCGTGAACTGGCAGGAGGTCGGGAGCGTGGTCGAGGCGGTGTCGGCCCTCGTCGGCGACACCGGCGAGGGCATCGGATCCAACTCGTGGGTGATCTCCGGCGAGCTGACCGAGTCCGGGATGCCGCTCCTCGCGAACGATCCGCACCTCGGAGCGGATCTGCCGAGCGTCTGGCACCAGATCGGGCTGCGCTGCGCCCCGGTGAGCGACACATGCCCGTTCGACGTCGCCGGCTTCGGCTTCTCAGGCGTACCCGGGGTGGTCATCGGGCACAACAGCCAGATCGCGTGGGGGTTCACCAACCTCACGACAGACGTCACCGATCTGTACCTCGAGAAGGTCGAGGGCGACCAGTACTGGCGCGACGGCGCCCAGGTCCCGCTGGACGAGCGCACCGAGACCATCAAGGTCGCGGGCGGCGATCCGGTCGAGCTGACGATCCGCTCGACCGTGCACGGCCCCATCATCTCCGGCCTCACCCCGGACTTCACCGCGATCGCCGACGACCCGTACACGGGCACGGGCGGGGTCGCCGCGTCCCCCGCCGACCCGCCCGCGGGCGACTATGCGGTGAGCCTGCAGTGGACCGCCCTGCAGCCCGGGACCACGGCATCCGCTCTCTTCGCGATGAACGCCGCGCAGGACTTCACGGCCTTCCGCGCGGCCGCGGCGCTCTTCGACGTCCCCGCCCAGAACCTCGTGTACGCCGACGTGACCGGCAACATCGGCTACCAGACGCCGGGACGGCTTCCGATCCGCGGGGCAGGCGACGGCTCGCTGCCCCAGCCCGGCTGGGACTCCGCCTACGACTGGACGGGGTACATCCCCTTCGAGGAGCTGCCCGTCTCGTTCAATCCGGACGAGGGATACATCGTGACGGCGAACAATGCCATCGTCAGCGCCGCGTACCCGTACTTCCTCACCAATGACTGGGATTACGGCTGGCGGGCGGCGCGCATCACAGAGCTCATCGAGCGCACGGCCGCCAACGGCAGGCTGACGGCTGAAGACGTCCGTGACATCCAGGCGGACGATCAGTTCTGGATGGGCATGCGGCTCGCCGCAGTCTATGACGGCCGCAGCACCGGTGACGACGAGGCGGATGCCGCCATCGAGCTGCTCGGCACCTGGGACGCGCAGAGCACGGCTGATTCCGCTGCCGCGGCCTACGCCAATGTCCTCTGGGACGAGCTCGTGCAGAATCTCTTCGTCCGCGGGCGCGAGACACCGGCCCCGCTCTCAGGCCAGGGGAGGCTCTTCCTGGTGGTCGACCGACTGCTCGACGACCCCTCGTCGCCATGGTGGACCAACCCCGAACTCGGCGTCTCGAGCCAGGACGAGATGCTGGAGCGCACGGCCGAAGACGCCTACAAGCGACTCGCGGCGCTCCAGGGCGACCGTCCCGAGCGCTGGAACTGGGGACAGCTGCACGCGCTCACCCTCACCAGCGGCACCTTCGGGTCATCGGGCATCGCGCCCATCGAGTGGCTCTTCAACCGGGGCCCCTACCCGGTGGGCGGCGGCAGCTCGGTGGTGAACGCGACCGGCTGGACTCTCGGCGAGGGATTCGAGACGGTGACGGTGCCGTCGATGCGCATGATCGTCGACCTGTCCGACCTCGATGCATCAGGCTGGAACCACCTCACCGGAGCAAGCGGTCACGCCTTCCACAAGAACTACGTCGATCAGGTGGAAACCTGGCGCAGCATGCAGACCACGCCCTGGGCCTTCAGTCAGGAGGCGGTCGATGCGGCCACCACCGACACGCTGACGCTCGTCCCGGCATCCTGAGCCTTCAAGAGTCCTGTCGCGGGAGTCGTCAGCCGCCCGCGGCAGGGGGGGTCTCGCGTGACTCGGCCAGCTCGTCGACGCGCAGGGAGTGCCGATCGATCGTCCCGTTGCGATAGGCCTGCCGCCCCACCATGTGCGCCGAAAGAGGCGCGGTGGCGAACTGGACGAGCACCACAGGCACGAGGAAGGCGACGACCGGCCAGGATCGCAGCGACAGTGCGATCGCCAGGGAGATGAGCACCATTCCCAGCACCTGGGGCTTCGTCGCGGCGTGCAGCCGCGTGGGCACATCCCGGAAGCGCACCAGCCCGATGGCCGCGCTGAGACACAGCAGCGCCCCCAGCGCGATGAGCACGAGCGCGATCACATCCAGTACGGCGGTCATGAGGTGTCACCATCCCTTCGGGCGACCCAGCGGGCGATCGACACCGAGCCGAAGACGCCCAGTGCGGCGATGACGAGCAGCACGGGGAGCGTGCGGGTGTGGTGGTTGATCGCCATCTCTGCCCCGAGCGCGCACATCACCAGCGTCAGCAGCACATCGGCGGCGACGGCACGGTCGAGGATCGAAGGACCTACGACGATCCGCCAGAGGGTCACGAGCGCCGCGGCGGCGAAGACGGCCGCGATGACGAAGATGAACAGGCTCACGAGGCGGCTCCGGCCTTGGCCGCGGCGACGCGGTCGATCTGGGCGTGCGAGCCGACGGCGCGCACGATGCGCTCCTCCCACAGCAGGATGCTCTCGCGCTGGTGCTCGACATCCTGATCCGAGCGGACGCCGATGATGTGCAGGTACAGGATCCGCCGGTCGCGGTCGGCGTCGATGATGAGGGATCCGGGAATAAGGGATGCCGTCACCGCCGTGTGCGTCATGATCAGGTCGTCGTCGATCCGCAGCGGCACCGCGATCACGGCGGCGCCCGGCTGCCGCCGGAAGTCGAACACCTGCCAGGCGACGGTGAGGGAGCCTCGCACGAGCGCCACGAGGAACTCGAGCACGAAGACAAGGCCCCACCAGAGGTTCACCCGGCCCGACAGCTCCACCGGCGGAAGGCGGAAGACGCGAGTCACGACGACCGCCGCCGCCACGCCGGTGAGGAACGCCACCACGGTGAACTGGCCCCAGAGCAGCATCCACAGCGCGACGAGCCACACGAAGAAGGGGAGCTGCCGCCACGCCTGGGCTGCGATCCGGCGCGGGCTCTGCCGTGAATCGGGGCTCACTGTCCCACCTCCTCCTGCAGCTGCGTCAGGCTGACGGGCTCGAGCAGCGAGTCCCCGATGCGGGAGCAGACCTCGTACAGGGGGCCCGCGAAGACCGTGAGCGCGATCGTCACTCCCACCATGCCGGCCGTCGTCATCGTCATGATGCTCGGGATGACGCGGCGCTCGGTCTCGATGCCGGCTGCGGGGGCCGAGCCGAGGTACGAGATGCGGGATTCCGTCTCGGCCGAGTCCTCCTCCTCGCGCCAGAACGAGAGGTTCCACGCACGCATCAGGGCGTAGAGCGTCAGCAGGCTGGTGACGATGCCTCCGACGATCAGCACCATCATGATCGGCGTGCCCACCTCCGCTGCGGCGTCGAACAGCGCGTACTTGCCGATGAAGCCCGAGAAGGGCGGGAGGCCGCCCAGGTTGATGGCCGGGATGAAGTACAGCACGGCGATCACCGGGGCCGCCCGCATGAGCCCCTTGACCCGCAGGATCGACGTGCTCCCTGCTCGGCGCTCGATCAGGCCGATGGCGAGGAACAGCGTCGTCTGCACCACGATGTGGTGGACCATGTAGTAGATCGTGGCCCCGATCGCGGCGGGGGTGGCGATTGCGAGGCCGAACACCATGTACCCGACGTGGCTCACGAGCGTGAACGACAGGATGCGCTTGAGCTCGGCCTGGGCGACGGCGCCGAGCACGCCGACGATCATCGTCGCCAGCGCCACGATCATCAGCAGCAGATTGACGTCGCTGTCGGCGAAGAGCTGCGTTTCGGTGCGGATGAGGGCGTAGACCCCGACCTTCGTCAGGAGGCCGGCGAACACCGCCGTGACGGGCGCCGGAGCGGTCGGATACGAGTCGGGCAGCCAGAACGACAGCGGGAACACGGCCGCCTTGATGCTGAAGGCGAGCAGCAGCATGAGGTGCAGCAGCAGCTGCGTGTCGGGCGGCAGCTGTGTCATCCGCTCCGAGATCTGCATCATGTTGACCGTTCCCAGCGCCCCGTAGATCATCGCGATCGCGGCGAGGAAGAGGATGGACGAGACCAGCGACACGACGATGTAGACCACGCCGGTGCGGATCCGGGACTCGGTGGAGCCGAGGGTGATGAGCACGTAGGACGCGACCAGCAGGATCTCGAACCCGACGTACAGATTGAAGAGATCGCCCGCGATGAAGGCGGTGAAGATGCCCGCCGACAGGATGAGGTACGACGGGTGGAAGATCGAGACCGGAGTCTCGTCGTCMCCGTCTGCGGCGCCCTGTCCGACCGAGAAGAGCAGCACCGCCAGCAGCACGATGCTCGACACGACGACGAGCAGCGCCGAAAGCCGGTCGACGTACAGGACGATCCCGAACGGAACCGGCCACCCTCCCACTGAGACGGCGAGCGCCTGCCCTCCACTGTCGACGACGTACAGGAGCACCGCGGCGATGATCAGCACGAGGCTCAGCGTCACGATCGACACAGCCACCTGCACCCGCCGATGGCGGCCGGCGATGAGGGCGATGGCCGCCCCGAGGAGGGGCAGCGTCGCCAGGAGCGGAACGAGGGCGTTCACGGCGCATCGCCCCCATCCTCCGGCGAGGACCGGCGCCGGGGCTCATCGGACGGAGCGTCATCGACGATTCCGGGGAAGTCACGGCTGCCGAGCACGGTGATCGGCGCCGTGTCGACGCCGACGAAGTCGGTCACCGCGTCGTCGCGCTGGAACTCGGCCTCGCCGTCGATCGCCGCTTCGGCCGCGATCGCGCGCCCGCGGACCGCGAGGTCTGCTTCGTCGTCGGTGAACGTGTCGGCCTGCCCGAGCTGCCACGAGCGGTAGATGAGCGCGAGGAGGAACGCCGACACCGCGAAGGTGATGACGATGGCGGTCAGCGTGAGTGCTTGGGGGAGCGGATCGGATGTCGCACCCTCGGTGCCGTAGAACGGCGCGGCACCCGGATCGCCCATGACGACGAGCAGGAGGAGGTTCGCGGCGTTGCCGAGCAGGAGGAACCCGATCAGCACGCGCGTCAGACTGCGTTCGAGCATCGCGTAGACGCCGCAGGCGAAGAGCACCGCCATGATGACGATCAGGACGAGGGAGACGGTCACGAGATCTCCGCCCCGGCGCGCGCCGACCGCAGCTCCTGGGTCTGCCGGTCGACCTCTGCGCCGAGACTGCGGAGCACATCGAGGACGAGTCCGATGACGACGAGGTACACCCCGACGTCGAACAGCGTCGACGTGACGAATTCGACGGTGCCCAGCCCCGCGACATCGAGTTCGAGGAATGCGCTCTTCAACGGCGGGAGCCCGAGCAGGAGAGGCGCCGTCGCACAGGCGACGGCGATGGTCATACCGACGCCCAGGAGGCGTCCGGCATCGGTGGGCGCTGCGGCCCCGAGCTCGTGGCGGCCGCCCGCCACGTACCGCATGACGAGGGCCATGCCGGCGATGAGCCCTCCGGCGAATCCGCCGCCGGGGAGGTTGTGCCCCGCGAAGAGCACGTAGAGCGACACGATGATGATCGTGTGGAACAGGATCCGCACGATCACCTCGAGGATGATCGAGCGGTTCTCCGGGTCGACCCGCTGTCCACCGACGAGCCAGGCCTGCGGGCGGTGACGGAGGTCGGCCGTCTGCGGGCGCGGGCCGTCCTCGGTCTCGACCAGCAGGCGGCGCGACCGCGACGCGACGCGCGGAAGCGGAGCGGTCATCACCGAGAGCGTGTCCGCCCGATGGGTGACGAAGACGAGCGAAGCCACGCCCGTCGCCGCCACGATCAGGACGGAGAGCTCGCCCATGGTGTCCCAGCCGCGGATGTCGACCAGGGCCACGTTCACGGTGTTCTTCCCATGGCCGAGCTCGTACGCGAGCCGCGTCCACTCCGACGAGACGGAGGTCGCGGTGCGCGCCCCCGTCGCAACGAGGGCGACGAGCGCCATCGTGAGGCCGACGGCCACGCCCAGGAATGCGCGCGCGAACGGCGCGACCGAGGCATTGTGCTCGCCGAGACGGGACGGGATGCGGCGGAGGACCAGCGCGAACGCGACGAGTGTGACCGTCTCGACGAGGATCTGCGTCAGCGCGAGGTCAGGTGCGCCGCTGGTCGCGAAGAGCACGACCATGCCGAGGCCCGTGACCGACACGAGCACGACGCCGGTGTAACGCTTGCGTGCCCGGGTGGCGATGATGCCGGCGACGATCATGAGCGGCGCCACCAGCAGCTGGGCCGGTGTCTGATACGCCTCGAAATCCGCGCGCCACTCGCCTCCGGAAAGGAGCACGGTGCCTTCGGCGGCGACGAAGACGATGAAGATGGTGCCGACATACACGGGAAGCGACCCCGTCTGCGTGAAGCTCGTCGTGATCACCGAGAGCCGGGCGATGCCTCGGAGGGCTGCGTTGTAGGCATYCGCGGCGCTGAAGGGCAGGATGCGGGCGATCGTCACGCGACGCGTGAGCGCGAAGACCAGGATGCCGACCGCGATCGTCGCCAGTGAGATCCAGAGCGCGGGCTCCAGCCCGTGCCACAGCGCGAGATGCGCGCTGTGCTCGGGTGCGGGGATGCCGGGTGTGGAGGGGGGAGCCGTGTCTGCATAGGGGGCGAGCGCCCGGTCGAGGAGCGGAGCCGCGAGGCCTCCGACGAGGGTCAGCCCGGAGAGGATGACGGGGGCGCCCAGGAAGCCGATCGGCGGGTCGGGCCACGGGGTGTCGGGCAGGCGCGCGCCCTCGGCATCCCTCTTGATCCCGTAGGCGCCCCAGAGGAAGCGGGCGCCGTAGGCGGCGGTCAGAACGGAGCCCAGCACGACCCCCGCGAAAGCGACGATGCCCCACGCCGAGCCGTGCGCGGCCTCGTAGAGCAGAGCGGTCAGCGCGGTCTCTTTGGCGACGAACCCGATCGTGGGGATGATCCCCACCATCGAAGCCACCGCGAGCACGGAGAACGTGGCCATCACGGGTGCCTGCCGGGCCAGGCCGCTGAGCTCGCGGATGTCTCGCGTCGAGAGCTGGCGGTCGATCACCCCGACGACGAGGAAGAGGCTCGACTTGAAGAGCGCGTGGCCGATGAGCAGCGCAAGACCCGCGAGTGCGGCATCCCTCGTTCCGAACCCGAGCATGACCGTGAGGAAGCCGAGCTGACTCACCGTCCCGAACGCGAGGATGCGCTTGAGGTCGGTCTCTCGCAGAGCCTGCCACCCACCGAGGAGCATCGTGAAGACGCCCAGCGACACCACGATGGGGCGCCACGGCGGAGCGATCGCGAAGACGGGCGCGAGGCGCGCGATGAGGTAGATGCCCGCCTTCACCATGGCGGCGGCGTGCAGGTAGGCGCTGACGGGAGTCGGAGCGGCCATCGCTCCCGGCAGCCAGAAGTGGAAGGGGAAGATCGCCGACTTGCTGAGCGCGCCGACGAGGATGAGCACCAGGGCGGCGTCGACGACCGGTCCGGCCGGCACCTCCGCGAGGATCGTCGACAGGCTGGAGGTGCCGGCTTCGACCACGATCAGCACGACGCCGATCAGCATCACGAGTCCGCCCAGCGTCGTGACGAGGAGCGCCTGCAGCGCGGCCCGGCGGCTGGCCCCACGGCGGTGGTAGTAGCCGATGAGGAGATAGGACAGGACGCTCGTCGCCTCCCAGAACATGACGAGCACGACGATGTCGTCGGTCAGGACGAGCCCGTACATCGCTCCGGCGAAGGCCAGCAGCACGGCCGCGAACTGCCCGACGCCTTCGGTCTTGCCGCGGAAGTACCAGCGGCAGTAGAGCATGACGAGGGCGCCGACGCCCGTCACGATGAGGGCCATCACCCATCCGAGGGTGTCCATGCGCATCGAGAGGTCGATGCCGAGGGCGGGAATCCACGCGTAGGTCTCGAACCTCACGCCACCGCCCACGATGAACGGGGTCTGGATCGCAGCCTGGATGAAGGCCGCGAGCGGCAGAAGCGCGGAGAGATAGAACGCCCGCGCGCCCACCCGGCCGACGAGCCACGGGACCAGAAGAGGCAGCACCGCGAACGCGCCGAGGAGGATGAGCATGCGCGGCCTCCTCGGGGGTCGCAGCCTAAGCCAGTGCGTTCGGGGTCACGTTCAGTCTATGCGCGGGGACCGCGGTGGCCGCCGGTGCCCGGGAACCGAGCGCTCAGGCGGAGGGCGGGGCCGTTGTATTCCCCGCTCGGAATTCACACGTGAAATCGATGGATGCCGCGGCCTCGCCCTGGAGCATGGCCACGACCGCCTGTCCCGCGGCACGCCCCTTCTCCACGGTGGGCTGGACGATCGTCGTCAGCACGTACGGCGCGAGCCCATCGACGACGATGCCGTCGAACCCCGTCACGCTCACATCCGCCGGCACGTGAAGTCCCGCCTCCTCGGCAGCGCGGATCACCCCGGCCGCGAGCAGATCGCTCTGCGCGATGACGGCGGTCGGGCGCTCCAGGGGATCGGCGAAGATCGCGCGGCCGGCGGCGAGTCCTTCGTCGATGAAGCTTCCGGAGACCGCGTAGGCGGGAGCATCCGGGAAGATGTCCCGCGCCCCGCTCAGCCGGTCTCGGGTCACATCCACGGTGATGTCCTCCTCCGGCTCGAGCCAGCCACCGGGCCACCCCGTACGAACGGGGAGCGTGACGAGCGCGACGCGGGTGTGGCCGAGCCCTCGCACATGGCTTGCCGCCTGCCGCTGCGCCTCGCGATTGTCGAGGCCCACCCGCGGGACCCCCTCGCCGGCATCGCCTTCGATGACCACGACCGGGATGCCTCGCGCCCGCACCGCGTCCAGCGATTGGCGCAGCATCCCACTGCACCCCACGAGCACGGCGGCGTCGATCGGAGCTGTCGTGAGCGAAGGACCGCCCGCATCATCGATGCGATCACGGAGCAGCAGGAGCCCGGCTCCCATGCCGGCGACGCTCTCGGTCAGGCCGTCCATCATCAGGATCTTCACGGGGTCCTGGAAGGCCCGGCCGAGGTGCTCCTCGAAGACGACCCCGACGATGCCCGACCTCCCGCGGCGCAGCGAGGCGGCTCGAGGATCCGGACCGGTGTAGCCGAGCTCCTTCGCGGCATCCAGCACACGCTGCCGAGTCGTCTCCGAGACCGGGGTCTTGCCGCTGAACACGACGGACGCCGTGGAGGGGGAGACGCCCGCCTCGCGGGCGACGTCTGCGATGGTGGCGCGTCGGGTGCTCATCACGCCCGATCGTACCTGTTGGGATTGGCCAGGCTCGAATCGATTCGATACCCTGTTCCGATGGACACCGCGCTTTCCCGCCGCCAGCTCTCGCACTGGCGTCTCGCGATCTTCGCGATCTTCTTCGCGACGGGGCTCGGTTTCGCGACCTGGGCGTCGCGTGTTCCCTCGGTCAAGGCCGGGCTCGGGATCAACGACTTCGAGGTCGGCATCCTGCTCTTCGCCTCGGGCGCGGCCTCGATCATCGGCCTGTCCCTCGCCAACGTGGCCCTCGCCCGCTGGGGCGCACGCCGGGGCCTCTTCGCCGGCCTCCTCACCTTCGCGCTCGGGATCCTCATCGTCGGACTGGGCGTGCAGACCCTCTCGTCGTTCGCGGTCACCGCAGCCGGTCTGGCCCTCATGGGCATGGGGATGGGCTCCACCGACGTGATGATGAACGTCGAGGGGGCGGCCATCGAGCAGGCCACCAACCGCACGATCATGCCCCTCTTCCACGCGCTGTTCAGCCTCGGCACCGTTGCCGGCGCGAGTGTCGGCGTCGCCATGACGGCGTGGGGCGTCGGAGTGGCGCCGCACCTGTGGACCGTGGGCGCCATCATCGTGATCGGCGGCGCCTTCGCCGTCGCCTTCGTGCCTCCGCGCGAGGCGAATGACGACACCGCCGCAGACACCCCCACTCGCCGTGAGCGCTTCGCCGCCGTGGCCGCCGTATGGAGAGACCCGCGCACCTACGCGATCGGGGTCATCATGCTCGGAATGGCGTTCGCGGAGGGCGGTGCGAACGACTGGCTGCCGCTCGCGGTCGTCGACGGCCACAGCGGCACCGAGGCCCAGGGCGCGATCGCACTCACCGTGTTCTCGGTCGCCATGACGGCCGGGCGAGCGCTCGGGGGACCGGTCGTCGACCGCTTCGGCCGCGTCTGGACGCTGCGCATCCTCGCGATCACGGCTGTCACGGGCCTGATCACGTTCATCCTCGCCACCTCGATGCCGATCGCCCTCGTGGGTGTCGCGCTGTGGGGCCTGGGGGCGTCGCTGGGCTTCCCCCTGGGCATGTCGGCCGCCGCCGACGATCCGGCCAAGGCTGCGGCATCCGTCAGCGCGGCCGCGACCATCGGGTACGTCGCGTTCCTGTGCGGTCCCCCGATCCTCGGGTGGATCAGCCACGAGATCGGACTGCTGCCCACCCTGTGGATCCTCGTCGTGCTCATCGCGCTCTCGGGCTTCGCCTCGGGCGCCGCCAAGCCGATCGCGGGCTCGAAGGTCGGCGCCGGGCACGCGTCGTCCCGCTGATCGTCGCGAGTAGGCTCGTCGAGTGCGTCTTGTCATCGCCCGCTGCTCCGTGGATTACACCGGACGTCTCACCGCGCATCTGCCGCTCGCGACCCGCCTCCTCGTCCACAAGGGCGACGGAAGCCTGCTCGTCCACTCGGACGGCGGTTCGTACAAGCCCCTGAACTGGATGAGCCCGCCCTGCACTCTCACCGTGCACGAACCGGATGCCGAGACCGCCGCCGCGGGAGTCATCGAGCTGTGGCGGGTGACGCACGCCAAGACGGGCGATGCCCTGCTCGTGCGCATCTACGAGGTGCTGCACGACTCGGCGCACGAGCTCGGCATCGATCCGGGGCTCGTCAAGGACGGCGTCGAGGCCGACCTGCAGCGGCTGATCGCCGAGCAGGTGGACGTCATCGGCACTGACCTCTCGCTCGTCCGGCGCGAGTTCCCGACCGCCATCGGGCCCGTCGACCTCCTGCTGCGGACGAGCGTCTCGGGCATGACGATCGAGATCGACACGGCGGTGCCGGCGGTCAGGCATGTCGCGGTGGAGGTCAAGCGTCGAGCCGGCATCGATGCGGTCGAGCAGCTCACGCGCTACCTCGAACTGCTCAACCGCGATCCGCACCTCGCTCCCGTGCGCGGTGTCCTCGCCGCCCAGAGCATCGCCCCGCAGGCGAAGACGCTCGCCGGCGACCGGGGGATCGACACCGTCGTGCTCGACTACGACGCGATGAAGGGCGTCGAGAGCGGCATCCCGACCCTGTTCTGAGTGCCCTCCTGCGAGCGTCGCCCCTGCCTCCCGACGCTGCACGGGTGCTCGAAGGCGCCACCCGTCTGCGAAGAAGTGCATGATCCCCGGCCGTCTAGGCTGAGCGCATGCCGATGCGATCGCCGTGGACCTGCGTCCTGTGGGATGTCGACGGAACCGTCGTGGATGCCTCGGACGGCATATTGCGCCGGCTCACCATCGCCCACGAGCACTTCGGCAGGAAGGCGCCCACGCGATCCGAACTGGTGCACTGGATCGGACCGCCGATGTACGAGACCTTCCAGGAGCACCTCGGCATGTCGCCCGCCGAGGCCACCGAGGCCGTCGCGTTCTACCGCACCCTCGGCAAGGCGGACGGCTACACGACCGGCGCCAAGCTCTTCCCGGGCATCGTCGAGCTGATCGCCGACGTGGCGGCGGCCGGCATCCCTCAGGCGACCGCCAGTTCCAAGCCCGAGATCCAGGTCGACGCGCTCATGGACCACTTCGGCCTCGCGCAGCACCTCACCGCGATCGTCGGAGCGACGCTGGACGAGCGGACACTCAGCGCCAAGTCCGACATCGTCGCCGAGGCGCTGCGGCGGCTGGACGCTGCCGGAGCCGATGTCAGCCGGCCCGTCCTCGTGGGTGACCGGCATCACGATGTCGAAGGCGGCGCCGTCCACGGCGTTCCGGTGATCTTCGTGCGCTGGGGCTTCAGCTGGCCGCATGAGGCGGACGGAGCCCAGGCGGCCGTGGACGACGTCGATCAGCTGCGGAGCCTCCTCCTCGTCGACGGCGCCGATGCCTGAGACCATCGCGAGCGTCCTGGGGTGGATCATCCCGGCGCTCGTGGTGTTCGGCGTGGCAGCCCTCGTCGTCGTCGTGACCGTGTGGCTCGTGCGGCGAGCCCGGCGCTCTCCGAGGGCTCGCAGCGCCGCCCTTGCTGAGCGCGAGGCGGCAGGCGCGGCGCTGGTGCGCCTCGATGACGCGGTCACCCAGCTCGAGCTCGAGGCCGGCCTCTCCGGCGCCCTCTACGGAGGCGATGCGCCGGCATCCCTTCGGCGCGCCCGGCTGACGGCCCAGCACATCCGCGACGCGGCGTTCGAGGACTACCGCGCGACCGGCGACCCCGCGATGCTGCCCGACGCCATACGGAGATCGTCCGCCCGCATCCAGCGCAAGACCGCAGAGGCCATCACGACGATCCAGCGCGCCCACGCCGAGCATTCCGCCTGGGTGCAGCAGAACGTCAGCGCCGCACAGCAGGTCGAGGCCGAGCGCCGGAGGCTGGCCTCCCTGCGCGCCGCGATGGGCGATCCTCGTCGCCTCGTCGCGGACCTCGAGTCTCGCTACGACGAGGAGGAGTGGACGGATGCCGCCCGCGCGGCCGAATCCGCGCTGTCCGAGGCCGATGAGGCTGAGCGCCTTCTCGACCGCGCCGCGGCCGAGGCCGCTGATCCGACGCGCACCGCACTGGCCGACCTGGCGATGGCGGAGCGCAGGCTGCGCCTCGCCGAAGCGGACGCGCGCACCCTCGAAGAGACGCATCGGCTGCTCACCCAGGCCGGCCAGGCTCTCGCCGAGGAGTTCGAGGCGGCGCGCACCGCCCTGCGGCAGGCCGTCACGACGTGCGAGCATCTTCCCCCGGCCGAGGCGACCCGTCTCGCGAGCGAAGTCCGCGACATCTCCGCCCAGCTCGATGCCCTTCATCCGTCGGCGGCACGACGTCCGACGCACGCCGTGGACCGCATCGCCCGCCTTCGGGACCGCCTGGATCTCGCGCTGGGTGATGCGCGGACGGCGCAGCAGCGCCTGCGGGGGGCGCGCACCGCCCTTCCCGGAACCCTCGCCGCCGCGCGCGGGGTCGTCGCTCAGGCCGAGGCGGCCGTCGCCCATTCGCGTTCGGCATCAGCACGGCTGCGGCTGCTCACGGCGCAGCGTGAGCTCGCCGAGGCGCGTCAGGCGCCAGACCCCGTCTCGGCTCTGGACGCTGCCCGACGCGCGATGCGCGAGGCGGAAGACGCCAAGGCACTCGCCGACTACGACCGGACCCAGGTCTCATGACGCGGATCCTCCCGCGCACCTGAGCCGCCCATCGCCCGACCGGGTTGTCATCTTCCCGAGCCCTGCGGAACTCCCAAAAACGCGGAAACACCGCCTGCACCCGAAGGCGGGTGAGGCGGTGTGGTTCGCTGGGGTTACGCGAGGGGGCGGATGTTCTCCGCCTGCAGGCCCTTGGGGCCCTGCGCGACCTCGAACTCCACGCGCTGGTTCTCCTCGAGCGAGCGGTAGCCGCCGGCCTGGATCGCGGTGAAGTGCGCGAAGACGTCTGCGCCACCGTCATCCGGCGCGATGAAGCCGAAGCCCTTCTCGGAGTTGAACCATTTGACGGTGCCCTGGGTGCTCATGAAATGCCGTTCTTCGCTCGTATTCGACACGGATGGATGCCGACGAATCCCACGCTATCGGAGGCGCGCGGCAGTCTTCAGCTTCGTTTCGGAAGGTGACATAACCGTTGCGCGACGTCTTGCCGACCCGCGCTCAAGGGCATCCGCCCATCGAACGCCCGGGCCGAGCAGAGCTCAACAGGCCCGGGCGCCGACGGATCCCCCCGGATAGGCCACGCCGAAGCGCGACACCCGACACTCTACCGATATATCGGTCCGGCACGAGGCTTCGTCGCCCTCGGCGTAAACTTGTCGGCGCCCATGACCAGTGTTCCGCTCATGCCCGTCGACCCGCACGGCACCGTACTCGGCGACGAGGTCTACGGAGCCATCGGTGAGGCGATCCTCGATGGCCGCCTGGCCCCGGGGCAGCACCTCCGCGACCAAGAGATCGCCGGGTGGCTCGGAGTATCCCGCACGCCGGTGCGCGAGGCGCTCCAGCGGCTGGAGCGCACCGGCCTCGTCGAGGTGGCACCCAACCGGTACACGCGCGTGTCGATCCCCGATGAGAAGCTCATCGACGACACGCACGAGTTCGCCGTCCTGTTCATGGGGAACATCGTGCGAGTCGCCGTCGCGCGCTGCACCGACGTCGTGCTGACCCAGGCGCTCGCCCAGATCGACGCGATCATCGCGGCGTCTCTCGCCGACGATCACCCCGGCGTCGTGGACGCCAGCGCGGACCTCTTCGAGACGATGACCTACGCGACGCGGAACCGCGCCTTCATCACGCTCATGAACGAGGCCGAGATCGCGATCCGTCGCAACCTGCTGGGGTGGCACCCGCTCATCGAATGCCCGGTCGCTCGCACCGAAGCGTACGTGCGATTCCGCGAGGCTGTGGCGGCCCGCGACGGCGACGCCGCCGAGCAGGCACTCCGCGCCGTCCACGCCGTCCTCTGACTCGACTGCCGAAAGGCTCCCGCAGGGCCGTGCCGCTCGATACGGTGAGCCCGTGGGAAACATCGAGCTTCGAGACCTGCGCGACGACGATCTCGACGCGATCTTCGAGATGATGCGCGACCGGGACGCGGTCAGGATGGCCGGGTTCACGGCATCCGATCCCGATGATCGAGCGGCATTCGACCAGTGGATCTCACGTGAGAGATCGTCGACGGATGTCGACCTCTTCGTCGTCACCGAGCGCGGGGGCTTCGCCGGAATGGCGGCTCTGTTCACCGTCGACGGCGAGCGGGAGGCGACCTGCTGGATCGCGCACCACGCGTGGGGACGCGGCGTCGCCACGGACACTCTGCGCCTCCTCACCTCCCGGGAGCCGATCCGGCCCCTTTTCGCTCGAGCAGCCCCCGATGACCTCGCGTGGATCGCCGTCCTCGAGCGGGGCGGGTTCACCGAGGTGTCGCGCACCGTGGCCTTCGCCCCGGGCGTCGGGCATGAGGTGGAGGAGATCCTCTTCACCCTGCTGCCGGTGCTCGACGGCGCCTGACCCGGCTGCAGTCGAGTTCGCAGCAGCACCTCCGGACGAAACGAAGAATGGCCCCCAAAAAAGATTGGGGGCCATTCTTCGTTTCGTGCGCGAGGGGGGAGTTGAACCCCCACGCCCTTTCGGGCACTGGCACCTGAAGCCAGCGCGTCTGCCTATTCCGCCACTCGCGCGAACCGGGGTGGTAGCCCCGAATCAACTTCCCGAGGATATCATGCTCCTTCGGGCCACCCGAATCCTCGGGCCCCCACGGCAGCGCGGTTCGGCGATGTCGCAGGGTCGATGACTAGCATGTAGGCACCGGTCCGCCTGCCTGAGGAGTCTTGTGGGACTACTTGACAGCTTCGAGAAGGGGCTTGAGCGCGCCGTCAACAGCGCGTTCGCAAAGACCTTCCGCAGCGGCATCCAGCCTGTCGAGATCGCATCCGCCCTGCGGAGCGAGCTCGACAAGAAGGCTGCGATCGTCAGCCGCGATCGGATTCTGGCGCCCAACACGTTCACCGTGCGGCTGGCCCCGTCCGACGACGAGAAGATGAAGGCGCTGGGCGGCGCGCTCGACCACGAACTCGACACCCTCGTGCGCAAGCACGCCAAGGCGCAGGGCTACACGTTCGCGGGACCGGTGACGATCGCCATCACGCGAGACGATCAGCTCTCGACCGGCACGCTGCGAGTCGACTCCTTGACGGCAGAAGGCCGGGTGTCGTGGCGGGGTGTCGTCGATGTCGAGGGCAAGCGGCATCCGCTCGTCAAGGCCCGCACCGTGATCGGCCGTGGCAGCGATGCCGACATCACCATCGCCGACGCCGGCACGAGCCGCCGGCACGTCGAGATCCTCTGGGACGGCGAGCGAGCGATGGTCCGCGACATGAACTCGACCAACGGAACGCTGCTGAACGGTGTGAAGGTGGTCGAGGCCGCGCTGACCCCCGACTCGACCGTCACGATCGGGCGCACCGACATCGTCTTCCACGTCGTGGCGCAGGCATCGCCGCCGCTTCCACCGAAGCCGCCGCTTCCGACCGACATGACGCGCGCCTTCGACATCCGCGAGGGAGGTCCGCTCCCTTGAGCGAACTGACGCTCCTCCTCCTGCGCATCGGCTTCCTCGTGCTGCTGTGGGCGTTCGTCTTCGCCGTGGTCTATTCGCTGCGTGCGGATCTCTTCGGGGTGAAGGTGCGCCGGATGCCGGAGCCCCAGGCCGCAGCCGTGCCCGCCGCGGCGGCGGCCTCGGCATCCGCCCCCACCAGCGCCGTCCCGGCAGCCGCCGCCGCCCCGGTGAAGGGGGGCAAGGCGACCACCTCGACCGTTTCACGCATCGTCATCACGAGCGGCCCCAAGGCCGGGCTCGAACTGCCCCTCGGCACCGAGCCCCTCACGATCGGACGATCCAGCGAGTCGGGCCTCGTCATCCGCGACGACTACACCTCGAGCCACCACGCCCGCCTGCTCCTCTGGGGCGAGCAGTGGATGATCCAGGACCTCGACTCCACCAACGGCACCTGGCATGACAGCCTCCGTGTGACCACTCCCGTGCCGATCGTCGTCGGAGCGCCCATCAAGGTCGGCGCCACGACGTTCGAGCTGCGGAAGTAGCGAGCGGTCACCCGACAGATGGTCTTCCAGGGCTCGAGCGTTGCGATCTCGCACACCGGCAAGGTGCGCTCCAACAACCAGGACTCCGGGTATTCCGGCTCGAACCTGTTCGCCGTCGCCGACGGAATGGGCGGCCACGCGGGCGGCGACGTGGCCTCGAGCCTCGCGGTCGCCCGGCTCGAGTCGGTCGACCAGCCCTTCGACTCGACCTCGCAGGCGGAGCTCGCCCTGCGCCACGCCATTGCGGATGCCGCGAGCGAACTGAGCGAGACCGTCAGGATCCGTCCCGAGCTCGCCGGCATGGGAACCACCGTCAGCGCGCTCGTCATGGTCGACGAGTACGCCGTGATCGCCCACATCGGCGACTCGCGCATCTACCTCTACCGCGACGACACCCTCACCCAGATCACCACCGATCACACGTTCGTGCAGCGGCTGGTCGACTCCGGTCGCATCACGCCCGAAGAGGCGCGGTACCATCCCCGGCGGTCCGTGCTCATGCGCGTGCTCGGCGACATGGACACCGACCCCGAAGTCGACACGTTCATCATGCCCACGCAGCCCGGCGACCGGTGGCTGCTGTGCTCCGATGGTCTGACCGGTGTGGTCGACGAGGCGCACATGGCGAAGGTCCTCACGCAGGGCCTCCCTCCCGGGCGCACGGCCGACATCCTTCTGAAGCAGGCGCTCGACGGCGGGGCCCCCGACAACGTCACGATCGTCCTCGTCGACGTGGGGGGCCAGCATCCCGTCTTCTCCGGCACGCCGACCATCGTCGGATCCGCTTCCACGCCCATCGGGATCGACATCCCGGCGGCGCGGTCGGGCCGCGGGGGATGGCTGCACCCCGTGCGTCAGGCCGCGAATGAGCCCTCCCACTTCGAGCCGGCGCCCGAGTTCCTCGAGGAGCTCATCGAAGAGGATCGCCGGCGCGCCAGGCGGCGCTCGATCGGCTGGATCGTCGGAGTCACCCTCGCGCTGCTGCTGCTCGCGGCGGGGCTCGCACTGGCGTATCAGTGGACCCAGACGCGGTATTTCGTGGGCGCCGACGAAGACACCGTCGTGATCTACCAGGGGATTCAGCAGAACCTGGGCCCGTTCTCGCTCTCGACGCCGTACGAGGACACCGGCATCCCCCTCGACGATCTCTCCGAGTTCGCGCGCAGCACCGTGGAGCAGACCATTGCGACGTCCTCCCTCGAGCACGCGCAGCGCATCGTCGCGAGCCTCGCCGATTCAGCGGGAGGAGGAGGATGATGACCGCAGCAGATTCGACCGCCACAGGAGCGATCGCGACCGACACCGCCGTCCTCCGTGCGCTCAAGCGCATCCGGGTGCCCCAGACGCAGCGCAACCGCGAGCTCGGTCTGCTCGTCTTCGCGTTCATCATCAACGCGTCGGCCGTCGCCCTGGTGCAGCTCGGCGCGCTCGGGGCCATCGACGGCAACTTCCTGATCTACTGCGGTGGCCTGACGGCCCTCGTGCTCGCGCTCCACATCGTCCTGCGCCTGAGGGCACGGGATGCCGACCCCTTCATCGTGCCGATCGCGACCCTCCTCACGGGACTGGGCATCGCGATGATCTACCGGATCGACATCGCGATCGAGGATCAGGGCTGGGATGCCGCATCCACTCGCCAGCTCGCGTGGACGGCGATCGCACTGGTCGGCGCAGTCGCGGTGGTGCTGCTGCTGCGCAACTACCGGGTGCTCTTCCGCTACACCTACATCGCCGGGTTCGTCGGCATCGGGCTGCTGCTCCTCCCGGTGATCCCGGGGCTCGGAGCCGACGCTAACGCCGATGTGTGGGTGCGTCTCGGCTTCTTCTCCTTCCAGCCCGGTGAGCTCGCGAAGATCGCCCTCGCGATCTTCTTCGCGGGCTATCTCGTGCGCACGCGCGAGTCGCTCAGCTCGGTGGGGACCCGCTTCCTCGGGATCACCTGGCCGCGTGCCCGCGAGCTCGGTCCGCTGCTGGTCATCTGGTTCGTGTCGCTCGTGATCATCGTGCTCCAGCGCGATCTCGGAACCGGGCTCCTGATCTTCGGAATGTTCGTCGCGATGCTCTACGTCGCAACGGGCAAGACCAGCTGGGTCGTGATCGGCGTCGCCCTCGCGCTGGCGGGCGCCTTCCTCGCCTCGCGGGTGCTCCCGTACGTGCAGGGCCGGTTCCAGAACTGGCTGGATGCCTTCAATCCGGAGGTGCTCGAAGCGACGGGCGGCAGCTACCAGCTCGTCCAGGGCATCTTCGGCCTCGCTCAGGGAGGCCTGGTGGGCACCGGCCTCGGACAGGGCCGGCCGTACATCACCCCGCTCTCGCAGAGCGACTACATCCTGCCGAGTCTCGGCGAGGAGCTCGGGCTCGTCGGCGTCTTCGCGATCCTGTCGCTCTACATGGTGTTCGCGAGCCGCGGCATCCGCATCGGCCTCGCCGGTCAGGACGACTTCGGGAAGCTCCTCGCGACCGGCCTCTCGTTCACCATCGCGCTGCAGGTGTTCATCATGGTCGGAGGCGTCACTCGCGTCATCCCGCTCACCGGCCTCACCACCCCGTTCCTCGCCGCGGGTGGCTCGTCGCTGGTCGCCAACTGGATCATCGTCGCGCTGCTCCTTCGGATCTCGGATGCTGTCCGCAGCCGCCCGCGGGTGGTGATCGGCTGATGCCCGCCGACATCCCGACACTCCTGACCCGTGAGCCTCCTTCTGCCGGACGAGAGCGCGGGGCGCACCCGCGTTCTCGGCAGTCCGGTGGAGGCTCACGGTCTGTTCACGGGAGGTGCAGGTCGTGACCAAAGAACTGCGCCGCCTCAGCATCGTGATGCTCGTGATGTTCCTCGCCCTGTTCGCCTCCACCAGCTGGATCCAGGTGGTCCAGGCCGAGACTCTGGCGGAGAATCCCCGCAACACGCGCGCCCTCTACGACTCGTACCAGGTCCAGCGCGGCTCCATCATCGCGAGCGGCGCGGCGATCGCGACCTCCGTCGCCTCCGACGACGTCTACAGCTGGCAGCGGGTCTACACCGATGCCCCGATGTGGAGCCAGGTCACCGGCTGGATCAACCCGGTCCTCGGCTCCGCGACGGGCATCGAGCTCGAGATGAACCAGGAGCTGAGCGGAACGGCGGGCTCGCAGTTCCTCGCGCGACTGGAGCAGATCGTGACGGGTCAGCCCCAGCGCGGATCCAACGTCGTGCTGTCCCTCGACGCCAACGTGCAGCGCGCCGCCTTCGAGGCGCTGGGTGACACCCAGGGCGCGGTCGTCGCCATCGAGCCGTCCACCGGGCGGATCCTCGCGATGGTCTCCAGTCCCACCTTCGACACCAACCTTCTGGCGGCTCACGACTCGACTGCGGCGAACGACTACTACGACGCGCTGGAGGCGGATGCCGCGCATCCGCTGTTCAATCGCACGATCGGCGGCGATCTCAACCCGCCCGGGTCCACGTTCAAGCTCGTCGTGGCTTCGGCCGCGCTCGCTTCCGGGAAATACACCAGCCAGTCGACGCTGCCGAATCCCGCGTCGTATCAGCTGCCGCAGTCCAGCAGCCTCGTCTTCAACTCAACCGGCGGCACGTGCGGCCCGGGTGACACGGTCACGATCGCCGAGGCGCTGAGGCTCAGCTGCAACATCCCCTTCGCGGAGCTCGCCGTCGAGCTCGGAGACACCGCGATCCGCGACGAAGCCGAGAAGTACGGCTTCAACGCGTCATTCGAGCTTCCGCTGGTCACGACGCCGTCGAGCTACCCCCGGGGCCTCGACGACGCGCAGACGGCGCTCACAGGATTCGGACAGGGCCAGGTGACCGCCACGCCCCTGCAGATGGCAATGGTGTCGGCGGGCATCGCGAACGGGGGAATCGTCATGAACCCACGCATGGTGGACAGAGTGCTGGCACCCGACCTTTCGGTGCAGCAGACGTTCGAGAGCACCGAGTTCGGGCGCGCGCTCGACGAGGATCTGGCACAGGAGATGGTCGCGATGATGGTCGCCAATGTCAGTGACGGCGCAGCATCGGGTGCAAGAATAGACGGCGTCGATGTGGCCGGTAAGACCGGGACTGCAGAGAACGGCGACAGCGAGCCATTCACGTTGTGGTTCACGGGTTTCGCACCGGCCGACAACCCCCGGGTGGCTGTCGCGGTGGTCGTCGAAAACGGCGGTGGTCGAGGACAATCGGGCAGCGGCAACACGCTCGCGGCGCCTATCGCGAAGCAGGTCATGGAGGCGGTGGTGGGCAAATGAGACCGACGCAGGGTGCGACGTTCGGCGGACGCTACGAGCTCGATTCGCGGATCGCGATCGGCGGCATGGGCGAGGTGTGGGAGGCGACCGATCACGTCATCGGCCGAACGGTCGCCATCAAGATCCTCAAAGACGAGTACATGGGCGACCCCGGATTCCTCGAGCGCTTCCGCGCCGAGGCCCGTCACGCCGCGCTCGTCAACCACGAGGGCATCGCGAGCGTCTTCGACTACGGCGAGGAGAACGGCTCCGCGTTCCTCGTCATGGAGCTCGTCCCGGGTGAGGCGCTTTCGACGATCCTCGAGCGCGATGGCCAGCTTTCCACCGACAAGACGCTCGACATCGTCGCCCAGACGTCCGCCGCCCTGCAGGCCGCGCACTCGGCCGGCCTCGTGCACCGCGATATCAAGCCGGGCAACCTCCTCATCACGCCCGATGGGCGAGTGAAGATCACGGACTTCGGCATCGCGCGGATCGCCGACCAGGTGCCGCTCACCGCCACCGGCCAGGTGATGGGCACTGTCCAGTACCTCTCGCCCGAGCAGGCATCAGGCCATCCGGCGTCGCCCGCGACCGACACCTACTCGCTCGGCATCGTCGCGTACGAGTCGCTGGCGGGCAAACGGCCTTTCACCGGCGAGTCGCAGGTCGCGATCGCGATGGCGCAGATCAACGAGCAGCCCCCGCCGCTGCCCCCCACGGTCGCCACCCCGGTGCAGAACCTCGTCATGGCGATGATCGCCAAGAAGCCCGAAGACCGCCCCGCGACTTCCTCGGCTGTCGCCCGCGCGGCGACGGCGCTTCGGAGGGGGGATGTCGCAGCCGCAGCGGCCGCCGTGCCCGCGGTCGCCGGCGGCTTGATCGCGGCGGACGGTGCGACGCAGCTCCTCGAGACTTCCGCCGCGACTCGTCTCCTCACGGAGCCTGGCGTCATCGTCGATCCCGAAGCGGACGACCAGAAGCGCAAGCGAAGCCCGTGGACGTGGCCGCTCATCGCGCTGATCGCGCTGCTGCTGCTCATTCTGGGCGGCACGTTGTGGGCGATCTTCGCCAACAATGGCGACGACCCGAAGCCCTCGCCGACTCCATCGGCGACCCAGACGTCGGCTTCGCCCACGCCCACTCCCACCCCGACCGAGACGCTCATCGACATCGACGCGCTCGCACTCAAGGGCATGAACTGCGACGAGGCGGCGCAGACTGCGAAAGACGCGGGTGTGGATGCCGTGAACTGCGTAGGCGGGAACGCCGCTGCCTCCGGAGACCAGATCGGCATCGTCTACCAGGTGTCGCCGAGCGGCAGGATCGCGCCGTCGCAGCTGCTGACCCTCACCTTCTACGGAGACCAGACGCCGCTCACCGCGCCCTCCGCCCCGAGCCTCGCGTCGCCGGTCGCCCAGGGCGACACGGTGCAGGTGACGTGGACCGGCTACTCGTGCCCCTCAGGGGCGGGTTCGCCCAGTGCGTACAACCTCACCGCCACACAGGGGACGTTCCCCGTGACGGGTCAGTCGACCGCATCGTTCCCGGCGGCGGAGCGCTCGGCCGATCTGCTCATCACCGGCGATTCCGGGCAGACCGTCATCGTGACGTACACCGTGACGTGCACGGGCAACGGCGAGCAGCGCACGTCTCCAGCGTCCGCCGAGGCGAACGCCCAGATTGAATCGGCGGAGCAGACCGAGCCCGAACCGCAGGCGTCCCCCACCCCGTGACCCGCGCCGCGGGTGCGACCGGATCCGTCCGTTAGGCTGAATCTGGTCCACCCAGGGAGTTACCGTGACAGCTGAGCCGCGTGTGCTCTCGGGACGCTACCGCGTCGATGAACCCATCGGTCGAGGCGGCATGGCGAGCGTCTACCGAGGCTACGACCTGACCCTCGGGCGGGTGGTGGCGATCAAGGTGCTGCGGAGGGACCTCGCCCACGACGGCGCATTCCGGACGCGCTTCCGCCTCGAGGCGCAGGCCGCCTCCCGCATGTCGCACCCGACGATCGTCCGCGTCTATGACGCCGGCGAAGACAGCGAGATGGCGCCGGACGGCACCGTCAGCCCGGTCCCGTTCATCGTCATGGAGCTCGTCCAGGGCTCGCTGCTCAAGGACATCATCGCCGCGGGTCCCGTGCCTGTGCCCGACGCACTGCGCTACGTCGACGGGATCCTCGAGGCGCTCGAGTACTCGCACAGGGCGGGGGTCGTGCACCGCGACATCAAGCCGGGCAACGTCATGGTCACCGACGCCGGCCAGGTGAAGGTCATGGACTTCGGCATCGCCCGCGCCGTGTCGGACTCGTCCTCCACGGTGGCCGAGACCACGCAGATCCTCGGCACCGCCGCGTACTTCTCCCCCGAGCAGGCCAAGGGCGAGCCGGTCGATGCCCGAGCGGACGTGTATTCGGCGGGCGTGGTCCTGTACGAGCTGCTCGCCGGACGTCAGCCGTTCCGCGGTGAGACGCCCGTGGCGGTCGCCTACCAGCATGTGAGCGAGACGCCGGTCCCGCCGTCCGAGATCAACGAGACGGTTCCGCGGTCGCTCGATGCGATCGCACTGCGCGCGCTGGCGAAGGACCCCTTCCAGCGCTATCAGGATGCGGCATCCTTCCGCGAAGCTCTCGATGCCGCGATCGACGGCAAGTCGCCCTCGAAGCGACAGGTCGGCGCGCTCACGAGCGAGCTCTACGGGCCCAACCCCCGTCAGGCGGCGGAGACCGCCCGATCGCTCCGACAGCTGAGCACCGACACCACGATGACCCGCACGCAGTCGGGTCCTCCGGTGGCCTGGATCTGGGCGGGGGTCGCGGTCCTCGCGGCGCTGCTCATCGGGCTCGTGTTCTGGGTGACCTCCATCCAGACCCAGGAGCAGGTGCCCGCGGGCTCCCGCATCATCCCTGACGTGACGGACATGACCTATGACCGCGCGAACGAGATCCTCGGACAGGAGGATCTCCTCGCCTACCGCCTGGATGAGCCGAGCACCGAGGTGGCAGAGGGCAATGTCATCCGCACCGACCCTGAGGCGGGCATCTCGGTGGCGCAAGGCCAGCAGGTGAAGGTGTACGTCTCCGCCGGTCAGGAGACGGTGGTCGTCCCGCCACTCCAAGGACTGGGAGAGGATGCCGCGCGCTCCGCCCTCGCGTCCGCTCAGCTCGCCGTCGGTGCCATGACGCCGCGCAACGATCCCGACCTCGCGGCCGGCACCGTCATCTCGGCGGATCCGGCATCCGGGACCGAGGTCGCGATCGGAACGGTCGTGAACCTCGTGGTGGCGTCCGGCCTCGTCACCATCGTCGACTACAAGGGCTACACCGTAGATGCGGCCACGAGGGAGCTCGAGGCACCCGACGTCGCCCTGGTGGTGACCACTGCCGAAGACCCGGGGTGCCCCGCTTCGCCGTCTCCGACCGTGAGCCAGCAGTCCCTCCCTCCGGGAGACGTGCCGGTGCACTCCACCATCACGCTCACCTACTGTACGGGCGCTCCGGCCGGCGACGCGGGCTGAGTGCGGCGCCGCGAGCCGCGGCATCCCTGAGTCCTGCCGTCTCCAGCCAGTTGCCGAGCAGGCGGTGCCCGCCCTGGGTGAGCACCGCCTCAGGGTGGAACTGCACGCCTTCGATGGGCAGCTCCGTGTGACGGACCCCCATGATGACGCCGGTGTCCGTACGGCTCGTCACCACGAGTGACGGAGGCACGGACTCCGGCACCACGGCGAGCGAGTGGTAGCGGGTGGCGATGAACGGGTCAGGCAGCCCCGCGTAGAGCGCCCCACCGTCGTGGTGGACGAGCGAGGTGATCCCATGCATCAGTTCGGGCGCATGGTCGACCTCCGCGCCGAACGCGGCGGCGATCGCCTGATGGCCCAGGCACACGCCGAGGAGAGGGATGCGCAGATCGGCTGCGGCGCGGACCGCCGCGATCGACGCCCCCGCGCGCTCCGGAGTGCCGGGACCGGGTGAGACCAGCACTCCGCCATAGCCCGCGATCCGCTCGAACACCTCGTCCGGAGGTATCGAGTCGGCTTCGACGAGGTCGGTGCCGGCGCCCAGCTCGCGCAGATACCCGACGAGGGTGTGGACGAAGCTGTCGTGGTTGTCGATGACGAGGATGCTCGTCACTCGACCGTCACTTCCTGCGGCAGGAAGGTGACGCTCACCCACGGGAAGACGTAGAAGAAGAGCCCGTACAGCACGGCGGTGAAGAGGATCACGAGCAGAAGCACCCGCAGCCACCACGGCCCGGGGAGGAGGCGCCAGAGCCCCGCGTACATCAGGCCACCCCTCCCGTCAGAGAGGCGGGTACGCCGGCAGACCGCGGCGTGAAGGACTCGAACGCGCTGAACCCGACGATGCGCTCTGCCAGCGAGTACATCGGGCTGCAGCTCGTCATGGTCAGATAGCGGTCGTCGGCCTCGACTCCGACTTGCTGCGGCACGGGCAGGATCACCTCGACCGCGCTGGGCCGGACGTATTCGAGGGTGCGGAATCGGTAGGTGTACCAGCCGTCCGGCGTCTCGATCACAATGGCGTCACCCACATGGATCTCCGCGATCCGGTTGAACGGCTTGCCCCAGGTCGTGCGGTGGGCCGCCAGGGCGAAGTTGCCCAGCTCACCAGGCATCTGCGTGCCTGGATAGTGGCCGATCCCGATCGGGTCCAGTGTGCCGGCGCGTGTGACACCGCCGGCGATGTTCACGTGGTAGTCCGCGCCGAGTCGCGGGATCCACATGATTCCGAAGATCTGGGCGTCGGCGGGCTCAGCGAGGATGACCGGGTCGGCGGTCGGATCCGCGGGCGCGGGTTCGGGTGTCTCCGTCGCCTCGGGCGTCGCGGTGGCCTGCTCCTCGTACTGCTGCTGCCAGAGCTGGCTCTGCTCCTCTGCCTGGGACGCCMGCTCGGCGCCGTAGATCACATCGCCGAGCCACAGCTGCCACGCGACGAAGAGCAGCGTGACGACACCGAGAGTGATGAGGATCTCGCCCAGGATGCCGACCACCGACGCGCGGCGCCGGGGTCGGCTGCGCGCGCGATCACGGCGCCTGGGCGCGTCATCGTCCGTACCCGTTCCCCCCGGGCTGGAAGCGTCATCCACAGGGGGATTCTAAGTCAGCAAGGTGACCGCGACCGCGGCGATAGACTGGGCACATGGCACGATCTGGCAAAGACGAGGAGCTCGTCGAGCGCAACGAGGGCGAAGCGGCCCCGAATCCCGTCTGGTTCAAACCCGTCATGATCGGCCTCATGCTGATCGGGCTGGTCTGGATCCTGGTTTTCTACCTCAGCGGAATGGCGGCGCCGATTCCCGGCATCGCCGGCTGGAACCTGGTGATCGGGTTCGGCATCGCCTTCATCGGATTCCTGATGACCACCCGGTGGCGCTGACAGCCGCCCCTTCGTCCTTCACCGGCCGAGACTCGCACGTCGAGTCTCGGCCGTGTGGTTTTCCACAGGTTGACGATCACAAGAATTACACGCCTGTGATTCATCCCCACCTGGGGATGAACCTGTGGATAACTTCTACCGGTAGATGAGCGCGGGAATCGCCAGAAGGGCGATGCACCCGAGCGCCACGGCGACCAGCAGCCAGATCTGCAGGGCACGCTGCTCACGCCGGCGCGTACGCGCGAAGATCAGCCCCACCAGACCGCCGATCAGCAGGCCACCGAGGTGCGCCTGCCACGAGATGGAGATCGCGGCCAGAGCATCGCTGAAGGAACCGCGTCCGATGCTGCTCGCCAGCGCGTAGATGAACGGCCATGCGAAGTTGATCGCGATGACGATCGCGATCCGGCGGATGTCGGCGCCGATGTGGCGCCCGATCACGAGGAGCGCGCCGAAGAGGCCGAAGATGGCGCCTGACGCCCCCACGACCCATACTCCTGGAGCCAGCAGCGCGACCGCGACCGATCCGCCGAGGCCCGCGAGGAAGTACAGGACCACGAATCGCCAGTGGCCGAGCATCGGCTCGAGGATCCTGCCGATCATCCAGAGCGCGAGCATGTTGAGCGCGACGTGCAGGAAGCTGCCGTGCACGAAGAGCACCGTGATGAGCCGCCATGGCTGGAGCGGCGCCTGCCCGCCCGGCAGGACGAAGAGGCTGTTGAACGCCAGCCACGGTTCGACGAAGGGGATCAGGAGCTGCAGCACGTAGACGATGGCGGTCACGAGGACGATGCCGTACGTCGCGTACGGGCGCCCGCCCGACAGAGCCATCGGCTGAGAACGCGACCACCGCCGCTCGGCCTTGCGCTGCGTCTCGGAGACCGCCTTCTGCTGGTCGCGCATGCACTCCGGGCAGATGACGCCCACGGCGCCCTGGGTCTGGCACTCGGGGCAGATCGTGCGCAGGCACCGCTGGCAGAGCACGAAGCTCACGCGGTCGGGATGCCGGTAGCAGAAGTTGTCGCTGTTGCGACGGAACGCGTCGGTGGTCACGGACGAGAGCGACGGTCCCGGGCCGGTCAGGCCGCGGTGACGTCGATCGACTCGAGGACGACGGGCTCGATGGGCCGGTCACCCGCGGCGGTGGCGACACCGCTGATCTCATCGACGACCGCGCGGGACGCGGCATCCGCCACCTCACCGAAGATCGTGTGCTTGCCCTGGAGCCAGGGAGTGGGATCGGTCGTGATGAAGAACTGGGAGCCGTTCGTGCCCTCGGCCTTCCCCGTGATGGCGTTGCGGCGAAGACCGGCGTTGGCCATGGCGAGGATGTACGGCTGCTGGAAGTTCAACTCGGGGTGGATCTCGTCGTTGAAGGTGTAGCCCGGGCCGCCGGTGCCCTGCCCGAGCGGGTCGCCGCCCTGGATCATGAAGTTGGGGATGATGCGGTGGAACACGATGTCCTTGTAGAGCGGGCCCTCGCCGGGCTTGCCGGTCGCGGGGTTCTTCCACTCGCCGGTCCCGTCCGCCAGGCCGATGAAGTTCTCGACCGTGCGCGGAGCGTGGTCTCCGAACAGGTTGACGACGATGTCGCCGTGGTTGGTGTGCAGGGTCGCGACCGCGGTGGGGGTGGGCATGTGTACATTGTCGCAGAGTTCGATGCAACCCCTCCCGCGCTGAGCGCTGTCTGGCAAGATGGAGAGAACCACATCCCCCAACGACCGGGAGGGCCCCGTGAGCCTCAGCCGTAAGCGCAAGAAGGAACTCCGCAAGCTCCAGAGTCAGGCGACCAAGCTGTGGGAATCGCAGCAGGTGCTCGTCGGCGACGCGACCTCGGTCGCGCGTGAAGCCGGCCGCCAGCTCGGCTATTACAACCGCGAGCAGGTCGTTCCTCAGGTCAAGGCCACGTACGGCCGCTACGTCACACCCGTGGTCGACAAGGGCGTGACGGCTTCGAGGAACGTCGTGGATCACACGATCGTCCCTGCCGCCGGTGCCGTTGTCGGCTCCGCGATGTCCGTGTGGGATGCCGCCGCTCACACCCGTGCGAAGCTCTCGAATGGCCGGATCCCACTCCCCGTCATCGAGCCGCCCAAGCGCGGGATCGGTGCGGGCGGCGTCATCGCGATCATCTTCGGCGTCGCAGCCGCTCTCGGTGTCGCGTATGCCGCGTGGCAGACACTGCGTGCGGATGACGAGCTGTGGGTTGCCGACGACCCGCTGCGCGCACCCGACGCCTGAGTGACAGACCCGACGGAACGCGTCCAGGCCGCCGCAGCAGCGCGCGGCCTGGACGTGGAGATCCGCGAGCGTCCCGCAGCAGCGAGCCTGCGAGAAGCAGCCGAGCTCCTCGGCATCTCGCCGGCGGGCATCGTCAAGACCCTCGTCGTCAAGCGCAGCGACGATACCTATCTCTTCGCGCTGGTGCCGGGCGATCGCGCCATCTCGTGGCCGAAGCTGCGAGGCGTGGTCGGCGTCAACAAGCTCCAGCTCCCTGATCCTGAGCGCGCCCTCGCCGCCACGGGCTACGAGCGCGGGACGATCGTCCCGCTCGGCAGCTCGACGGAGTGGCCGATCTTCGCCGACGAGCAGATCGTCGGCCGGCGAATCGCGATGGGGGCCGGAGCGCACGGCTACAGCCTCTTCGTACAGGCCGACGATCTCATCGCCGCCTACGGAGCGACGGTCGCCGACATCTCACAGCCGATCGACTGACGTCCGGCTGCGGCATCCCCGCCCTAGCGGTGCCCTGCCATCGACAGCGCGATGTCGACCAGCTTGACGCGCTGAAGGGCGTCGACGGCGGGGAGAGGAAACCATTCCGCCCGGTCGGTCGACCCTCCCACCTCGTTGCGAAGGTGACCTCCGGTCACGCGGGCCCGGTACACGATGCGGAGCGTGTGGAGCGGCCCTTCCGCGCCGTCGGGGATGCGGTGAGAGGCAGGGATCACACGGGAGTGGATGCCGAGCAGCTCCTCGATCTCGACCCGGTAGCCCGTCTCCTCCAGGACTTCGCGCCGCGCCGCGTGCTCGGGCTCTTCGCCGGCCTCGATGCCGCCGCCGGGCATCGTCCAGGCTGCACGACGTCCCTCGTTCCAGTGGGCGAGGAGGACGCGTTCCTCGTCATCGACGATGACTGCATAGGCTGCCACACGCATGTCCATGCTTCACCATAGGCCGGGCGGTGTGCTCTGGGTGCAACGCGGAAGCGCCGTCCCCGCAGGAACGGCGCTTCGCACATCGTGGAGCCTAGGAGATTCGAACTCCTGACATCCTGCTTGCAAAGCAGGCGCTCTACCAACTGAGCTAAGGCCCCGGGGCTTGTTTCTGTGGGGCTACCAGGACTTGAACCTGGGACCTCTTCATTATCAGTGAAGCGCTCTAACCGCCTGAGCTATAGCCCCGCTGTGCCGGCACTTGCGCGCCGTCAACCTCCAAGACTTTACCTGACGCGCGGCCATTTCTCGAATCGAGGCCGATAGCCGCGACCCTGGTGCTTGACTGGGGTCGTGACTGCAGCGCCCCACGCCGGAGAAGTTCATGCGGGCAACCTGGGCCAGCGCCTCAATTGGCTGCGCGCGGGCGTGCTCGGTGCGAACGACGGGATCGTCTCGATCGCGTCACTCGTCGTCGGTGTGGCCGGCGCGACCACCTCGACGCCTGCCCTCCTTGTCGCCGGCATCGCGGGACTGGTGGGCGGCGCGGTGTCGATGGCCCTCGGCGAGTATGTGTCGGTGAGCAGTCAGCGCGATACCGAGCGCGCGCTCATCGCCAAGGAGCGCCGCGAGCTGGAGGAGATGCCCGAAGCCGAGCTCGAGGAGCTCACGCAGCTCTACCGCGACAGGGGTCTGTCCGAGGCCACGGCAGGCCAAGTCGCCAAGGAGCTCACCGCTCACGACGCGCTCTCGGCCCACCTCGAGGTCGAGCTCGGCATCAACCAGGACGATCTCGTCAACCCGTGGCACGCGGCCATCTCGTCGGCCAGCGCGTTCACGGTCGGTGCCCTCCTGCCGCTCCTCGCGATCCTCCTGCCGCCCCCGGAGTGGCGCATCCCGGTGACATTCGCGGCGGTGCTCCTGGCACTCGCTCTGACGGGGACGATCTCAGCGCGGCTCGGCGACGCCCCTGTCGGGAGAGCGGTACTCCGGCTCGTGCTCGGCGGCGCGCTGGCGCTCGCAGCCACCTGGCTCATCGGATCGCTGCTCGGCACGTCCGCGCTCGTCTGACCTTCTGGCGCATGGCCGGGATGCGAATGCCCCGCCCGGCGCGAGGCTGGGCGGGGCATCCGGTCGAATGAGCCTCAGTTCGAGGTGAAGCCCACCAGCAGCCCACCGGTGATCTTGACCGCGAGGTTGTAGATGCCCGCGACGACCGCGCCGAGGACCGTGACCACCACGAGGTTCAGGATCGCGACGATCGCAGCGACCGCCATGACCTGCGGCAGTCCGACGAACTGGCTGAGGGTGACCCCGCCGTCGGAGAAGCTCTGGAAGAACTCATCGACGCGACCGATGAGGCCGGTCGCCTGGATGACCATGTACACCATGAAGAACGCGACGACCGTCACGATCGCGATGGCCACAGCGGCAAGGAACGACAGCTTCAGGGCCGACCAGAAGTCCACGTACACCAGCCGCAGGCGAACCTGCTTGGCACTGGTCTTGTGACTCGACTTCTTGGCGAGCTTGTCGGCTACGGTGCTCATGCGTCAGTACTCTCCTGKGGGATGTCGGAAGAGGCCTCCGGTGCAGCGGACTCGACGTCTGCTTCGGCCTCTGTCTCGGCCAAGCCGCGCTCCCCGTTGCGCGCGATCGCAATGATGCGATCGTCGTCGTCGKGGCGGGCGAACACGACACCCATGGTGTCGCGACCCTTGGCAGGCACCTCGGCCACGGCAGAGCGTACCACCTTGCCGCTGGCAAGAACCACCAAGACCTCGTCGTCCTCGGACGCGATCAGGCCGCCGGCGAGAACCCCTCGGTCGTCGTTCAGCTTGGCCACCTTGATGCCGAGGCCGCCTCGGCTCTGGCTGCGGTACTGGTCGACGGCGGTGCGCTTGGCATACCCGCCTTCGGTGACCACGAAGACATAGCCGTCGTCGGCCGCGAGGGATGCCGACAGCAGACTGTCGTGGCCGCGGAAGGACATGCCCTTGACGCCTTCGGTCGATCGCCCCATCGGGCGCAGGGCCTCATCGGTGGCCGTGAACCGGAGCGACATCCCGTGCCTGCTGATGAGCAGGATGTCATCGCCCTCGTCGACGAGGAGTGCGCTGACGACCTCGTCGTCTTCGCGCAGACGGATCGCGATCACCCCGCCCTGGCGGTTCGTGTCGTACTCCGTGAGCCGGGTCTTCTTGATGAGCCCGCCACGAGTGGCCAGCACCAGATACGTGGCCACCTGATAGTCGCGGATGTCGAGGATCTGCGCGATCTCCTCGCCGGGCTGGAGCGCCAGGAGGTTCGCGACGTGCTGACCCTTCGCATCGCGTCCCGCCTCGGGCACGCGGTAGGCCTTCTCGCGGTAGACGCGGMCCTTGGTGCTGAAGAACAGGAGCCAGTGGTGGGTCGTGGTGACGAAGAAGTGCTCGACGACGTCGTCGGCGCGCAGCTGCGCGCCCTTCACGCCCTTGCCGCCGCGGTGCTGCGAGCGGTAGTTGTCGCTGCGGGTGCGCTTGATGTAGCCGTCGCGCGTGACCGTGACCACCATCTCCTCTTCGGGGATGAGGTCCTCGTCGGTCATGTCGCCGTCGAACCCGAAGACGATGTCGGTGCGTCGGTCATCGCCGAACTTGTCGACGATCGCGGTGAGCTCCTCGCGGATGATGAGACGCTGGCGGCCCGGGCTGGCGAGGATGTCGCGGTAGTCGGCGATCTGCGCCTCGAGCTCGGTGGCCTCGTCGATGATCTTCTGGCGCTCGAGGGCGGCGAGCCGGCGGAGCTGCATCGACAGGATGGCATCTGCCTGGATGTCGTCGATCTCGAGAAGCGACTTCAGCCCCGATCGGGCTTCATCGACGGTGGGCGACCGGCGGATCAGGGCGATGACCTCATCGAGCGCATCGAGCGCCTTGAGGTACGCACGCAGGATGTGCATGCGCTTCTCGGCCTCGCGCAGCCGGTACTGGGTGCGGCGCACGATGACGTCGATCTGGTGGTCGACCCAGTGCGAGATGAAGCCGTCGAGCGAGAGCGTCCGGGGGACGCCGTCGACGATCGCCAGCATGTTGGCGCCGAAGTTCTCCTGCAGCTGCGTGTGCTTGTACAGGTTGTTCAGCACGACCTTGGCGACAGCATCCCGCTTGAGCACGATGACGAGACGCTGACCCGTGCGTCCCGATGTCTCGTCGCGGATGTCGGCGATGCCGGAGATCTTGCCGTCGCGCGCGAGATCGGCGATCTTGAGCGCCAGGTTGTCGGGGTTCACCTGGTACGGGAGCTCGGTGATCACGAGGCACGTGCGGCCCTGGATCTCGGCGATCTCGACGACCGCGCGCATGGTGATCGAGCCGCGACCGGTGCGGTACGCCTCCTGGACACCCCGGGTGCCCAGGATCTGCGCGCCCGTCGGGAAGTCCGGTCCCTTGATGCGCTGCATGAGCGCCTCGAGCAGCTCTTCACGCGTCGCTTCAGGATGCTCGAGCGCCCAGAGCGCTCCCTGCGCCACCTCGCGGAGATTGTGCGGCGGGATGTTGGTGGCCATGCCGACCGCGATGCCCACGGAGCCGTTGACGAGCAGGTTCGGGAACCGCGCCGGCATGACGGACGGCTCCTGCGTCTGCCCGTCGTAGTTGTCGGTGAAGTCGACGGTCTCCTCTTCGATGTCGCGCACCATCTCGAGCGCGAGCGGAGCCATCTTGGTCTCGGTGTAGCGAGGGGCGGCGGCACCCATGTTGCCCGGGGACCCGAAGTTGCCCTGACCGAGCGCCAGGGGGTAGCGCAGTGCCCACGGCTGGACCAGGCGGACCAGGGTGTCATAGATGGCGGTGTCACCGTGCGGGTGGTACTGGCCCATGACCTCGCCGACGACGCGGGCGCACTTGGAGAAGGACTTGTCGGGGCGGTAACCGCCGTCGTACATGGCGTAGATCACGCGGCGGTGCACAGGCTTGAGCCCGTCGCGCACATCCGGGAGCGCGCGGCCGATGATGACCGCCATCGCGTAGTCGAGATAGCTGCGCTGCATCTCGCCCTGCAGGTCGACCTGCTCGATGTGCCCGTGGTTGTGCGAGGAGTCCTCGGTCGTGATGCTGTCGTCAGCCATGCGTTTCTCTTCCGTTGAGCCGGTCCATGTCCATGCGCCCGCTCAGCGACCGCACAGCGGCCGCGTGTCGAGGCGGAGGGACACTAGATGTCGAGGAACCGGACATCCTTCGCGTTCTTCTGGATGAACTGGCGGCGGGACTCGACGTCCTCGCCCATGAGCGTCGTGAAGATGGTGTCGGCGGCGACGGCGTCATCGATCGTCACCTGACGCAGCGTGCGGGTCGTGGGGTCCATGGTCGTCTCCCACAGCTCTTTGTCGTTCATCTCGCCGAGACCCTTGTAGCGCTGGATCCCGTTCTCCTTCGGGATGCGCTTGCCGCTTGCGAGACCGTCGTTGAGCAGCGCGTCGCGCTCGACGTCCGAGTAGACGTACTCGTGCGGCGAGTTCGACCACTTGAGCCGATAGAGCGGGGGCATCGCGAGATACACGTAGCCGGCTTCGATCAGACCGCGCATGTACCGGAAGAGCATCGTGAGCAGCAGCGTCGTGATGTGCTGGCCGTCGACATYGGCATCCGCCATCAGGACGATCTTGTGATAGCGGGCTTTCTCGACCGTGAAGTCCTCGCCGATCCCCGCGCCGAAAGCGGCGATCATCGCCTGGATCTCGTTGTTGCCGAGCGCCCGGTCGAGCCGCGCGCGCTCGACGTTCAGGATCTTTCCGCGGAGGGCGAGGATCGCCTGAGTGTGCGGGTCGCGACCCTGCACTGCGGAGCCGCCTGCCGAGTCGCCCTCCACGAGGAAGATCTCGCTGATCGAGGGGTCCTTCGACGTGCAGTCCTTGAGCTTGTCGGGCATCGACGCACTCTCGAAGACGCTCTTGCGGCGGGCCGTCTCACGAGCCTTGCGGGCGGCCAGGCGCGCAGTCGCGGCATCGATCGCCTTGCGGACGACGAGTTTCGCCTGAACGGGGTTGCGCTCGAACCAGTCACCCAGCTTGTCGCCGACGACCTTCTGCACGTACGCCTTGGCCTCGGTGTTGCCGAGCTTGGTCTTCGTCTGGCCCTCGAACTGCGGCTCGGAGAGCTTCACCGAGAGCACGGCGGTGAGTCCCTCTCGGACGTCGTCGCCGGACAGGTTCTCGTCCTTCTCCTTGAGAAGGCTCTGTGCGCGCGCGTACTTGTTGACGAGGGTCGTCAGCGCTGCGCGAAAGCCCTCTTCGTGAGTGCCGCCTTCATGGGTGTTGATCGTGTTCGCGTACGTGAAGACGTTCTCGGTGTAGCTCGTCGTCCACTGCATCGCGAGCTCGAGCGCGATGTGGCGCTCGGTGTCCTCGGACTCGACCTCGATGATCTGGTCGTTGACGACATCCGCGTGACGGGTCTTGTTGAGGTACTCGACGTAGTCGACGAGTCCCCGCTCATAGAGGAATGAGTCACTCGGCTGTGACAGCACGACAGCGCCCTCGACCTCGGTCTCGACGGCCTCGTTCGGACGCAGATCGGTCAGATCGATGCGGAGTCCCTTGTTGAGGAACGCCATCTGCTGGAACCGCGTACGCAGAGTCTCGTAGTCGAAGTCGACGGTCTCGAAGATCCCGGCGTCGGGCCAGAACGTGATAGTCGTACCGGTCTCGTCGCTCTCCTCTTCCTGCGCGAGGGGTGCGAGGGGCACGCCTCCGCCCGTGAACGACTGGCGCCAGACATGGCCTTGGCGGCGCACCGCGACCTCGAGTCGTGAGGACAGGGCGTTCACCACCGACGAGCCGACGCCGTGCAGGCCGCCGGAGACGGCATACCCACCTCCGCCGAACTTTCCGCCGGCGTGCAGCACGGTGAGGACGACCTCCACCGTGGACTTGCCCTCTGTGCGGTGCATGTCGACAGGGATGCCGCGGCCGTTGTCGATGACGCGCACGCCCCCGTCTTCGAGGATCGTCACATCGATGAGGTCGCAGAAGCCGGCCAGAGCCTCATCGACGGAGTTGTCGACGATCTCGTAGACGAGGTGGTGGAGTCCGCGTGGGCCGGTCGAACCGATGTACATGCCGGGACGCTTGCGAACCGCCTCGAGTCCTTCGAGAACCTGGATCGCGTCTGCACCATAGTCGCTGAGTGGTTTGGGCGGCGGGGTGATCGCGGGTTCTCCGGCGACGTTATCGGCATTCACAGACGTCATATGCTCTCGAGCGCTCCAGATCGGTCGTCGGGGATCGGTTCCATTCTACCAAGAAGCCGACCCTTCGCGCGCCTGAGCGGCCCTGTGCCGCGCTGAAATCCCGCCTGCCGACCCCGGACCTCACTCAGCCGTAGGTATCGCGCGGACCGCGCCCTGGAATGGCTCTGGGACCCCATTTCCATGAGGGAACGTCCGGCCCGATGAATCGGATCCCTTCGACCCCGGCATCCGGGAACCTGCGGACGATCTCGGAAAGGATGTGCGAGCGCATGAGCTGCAGCTGCTTCGCCCACGCTGTGGAGTCGGCCTGAACGGTGAGCGTTCCGTCCGCGAAGGCCACCGGCCGGGTGTGTCCGGCGGTGTCTGCGCCCGCGACCTCGTTCCACGAGCGCACCACGTCTTCCCGGGCGAGCTGGGCGTTCCAGCCGGAGTCGCGGGTGAGCGCCGCCACGACATCTCCGAGACCGCGTGGGTCGCGTCCGGCGGTGAAAGGTGCGTTCTCGTCGTCGGCGGCGCGGCGGCGCTTCTTGCGGAACGAGCGAGCGGACGGCTCGAGCCCGCGCAGCCGCAGATAGGTGGCGATCGTCTCCGGCAGGTCGGAAGGGTCGCCGCCGAACGTCGACCGGATAGCGGATGCCGCATCCCGCGGATCGACGGCGTCAGGCATCGGCCGTCTCGGTGATCTGCCCCGCCTCGACCCGCACCACGCGAGCGCGAAGCCCCTGCGGCACATCCTGTTCGACGGCGGCGGTGACGACGACCTGCTCGTAGCCCGCCACGAGGTCGGCCAGGCGCGCGCGACGATCGGTGTCGAGCTCGGCGAAGACGTCGTCGAGGATCAGCACGGGGTCGCCCAGCCGCGACTCGGCGCGCAGGAGCTCGGCCGAGGCCAGCCGCAGCGCCAGTGCGACCGACCAGGATTCTCCGTGCGACGCGTACCCCTTCACTGGTAGCCCGCGGACGCGAAGCACGAGATCGTCGCGGTGCGGCCCGACGAGGGTCAGGCCCCGATCGAGTTCGGCGGATCTGCGCTCGGCCAGTGCCGCGCGGAACATGTCGGAGGTCGAGGTCGACGCCCCGGGAGCGAGCCCTGGTTCTGCCGGGTCGCGCAGGGCGGCACCGTCTTCGGGATCGCCACCCTGCACCGACAGCGCCCACTCGAGCTCAGGCCGGTGGTCGGCGCCGGCGATCGCGGCATAGGCGGCAGCCAGCGGCGTCGCGAGCTCGTCTGCCAGGGCGACCCGCGCGTCGATCACCTGGGTGCCGATTGCGACGAGCTTGTCGTCCCACACGTCGAGCGTAGAGAGCGCATCTCCCCTGATGCCACGTGCTCGCGCCGATTTCAACAGTGCCGTCCGCTGCTTGAGTACCCGGTCGTAGTCGCCGAGCACAGCGCTCATGCGGGGCGAGCGCTGAACGAGCAGCTGGTCTGAGAACCGCCGGCGCGAGGACGGATCTCCGCGAACGATCTGGAGGTCTTCGGGAGCGAAGAGCACGACCTGCGCGTAGCGCGGGAGCTCGGAGGTCTTCACCGGCGCGCCGTTGACCCGCGCTTTGTTCGAACCCTGCCGGTTCACCTGCGCTTCAAGGAGGACTTTCCGTTCTCCGTGCGCCAGGCGCGCGCGGACGATCGCCGCATCGGCGCCGTCGCGCACCATCGGAGCGTCGTTCGACACCCGATGCGAGCCGAGCGTCGCGAAGAACGCGATCGCCTCAGCCAGATTCGTCTTGCCCTGGCCGTTGCGGCCGATGAACACATTCGGACCGGGACGGAGCGTGACATCGGCGACCGCATAGTTGCGGAAGTCGATGAGACTCAGCTGCTCCACGATCACGGATCAACCCTAGTTCTGGCCCCTGACGTGCCGGCTCCTGCCCGCTCGACGCATACCTTTCGCGCCAGCCGTGCGAGCGGATCGGGGCTCAGCGCAGGAGAAGGTTGGGCTGCAGCAGGTACTTGAACGTCTCAGCACCGCCCTTGTCGACCGACGTCTGAGGCGTGATGAGCACCGGGCTCAGCTTGTTGGCGTTCTCGCTCGAGGTGAAGGTGATCCGTGCGAACTCGCTGCGGACGGCCGAGAGCGCCTCGAGGAGGTACTGCGGGTTGAGTCCGAGCGTGACGTCGTCACCGGCGAGAGTCGCATCGACGGCCTCGGAAGCCCGCGCCTGCTCGGTGCCCGACGCATCCATCGACACGCCCTCGTCCGTGAAGGTGAACCTCAACGGGGCTGAGCGGTCGAGCACGAGCGAAACGCGCCGCACCGCTTCCTGCAGGTCGGCGGTGTTCACCACCGAGTGGTGCTCGGTCTGCTCCGGGAAAAGGCGCCGCACCGGCGGGAAATTGCCCTTGATCAGCAGCGAGGTCACGGTCTTGTTGCCGGCGGTGAACGCGATGATCTCGCGGTCGCCCGAGCCGGAGAAGGCGATCGAGATGTTGCCGCTGTGCGCGAAGGTCTTGCCGACCTCGATCAGCGTGCGCGCCGGGACGAGGGCCGTGGTCGGCTCCTCGGATGCTGTCGAGCCGCCGTCCCACGGGATCTCACGAAGCGCGACGCGGTAGCGGTCGGTCGCGACGAGGCTCAGCTGCGTGCCCGAGACCTCGAGCTGGACCCCGGTGAGCACCGGCGTCACATCGTCGCGGGAGGCCGCGAACGCGACCTGCGCGATGGCTGTGGCGAAGTCGTCGGCGGGCACGAGGCCGGATTCGCCGCTCACCTCGGGAATCGCGGGGTACTCCTGCACCGGCATCGACGCGAGGGTGAATCGCGCCGATCCGCAGGTGAGGACGATGCCCCCGTCGTCATCGACCTCGATCTGGATCGGGGCGTTGGGCAGACGGCTCGCGATGTCGGAGAGCAGACGGCCGTGGACGAGGATCGTGCCGGGCTCATCGACGGTGGCTTCGATCGTCGTGCGAGCGGACGCTTCGTAGTCGAAGGCGGCCAGCGAAAGGCCAGCCTCGCTCGCTTCGATCAGCACACCGGCCAGGATCGGCTGGGGATTGCGCTGCGGGAGAAGWTTGACGACGAACGACACGGCTTCGCTGAAGACATCGCGATTGACGTGGAACCTCACGGGGTCTCCCTTGTCGTCCTGGGGGCTTGGGTTACCCATGCTAGTGCCCTRCTCGGGGCGGACCCCAAGACACCGGCCCGGCGGCGTCAAGGTGATCGAACGTGTATCAATCAAAAGTTTCTTGTCATCTTGTTAACCCCTGTGGAATCTGTGGATAACTCGAGCGATCCCATGGGAGTCAACGGAACTACACGCGTGTGAGATGTGGAGCGCCTGAGGAATGCGCTCCGAGTCGCTCGTGCCACTCCCTCGGAGAACAGACCCTTCCTCCACAGGCTCGAGGCGATCGCCMACAGGTTTCGGCAATCAAGACGAGTTATCCACAGGTTTTCCACACTGTGAAGAACGCAGATAATGCCCCTGTTCTGGGCGAGGTGTCAAGGACTTTCGCCGGCATATGACCGCAGATGCCGATGCGGGCAGGCACGCCCCGCGGCGGCAGCATTCCCATCACGATCCCGGAATGCGATGCCGGGGGTGCACGGGAGGGTGTGAGTGCATGTCGTACGCGGGCACGCCGGCCACAGAGGCGTGGACCGGACGGGACGAACGAGAGATGCGGCGGCGTCAGCGGCCGTTGCGGCCGAGCTGTGCCGTGATCTCGGACACCTGGTTGTAGATCGAGCGACGCTCCTTCATGAGGTCGCTGATCTTCTTGTAGGCGTACATCACGGTCGTGTGGTCGCGGTTGCCGAAGAGCTGCCCGATCTTGGGGAGGGACAGGCTCGTGCGCTCACGGCAGAGGTACATCGCGATCTGGCGGGCGGTGGCGACCRCCTGTGACCGGCTGGAGCCGTAGAGGTCGTCGACCGTCAGCTTGAAGTAGGCAGCCGTGGCGGTGATGATGTCCGTCGGCGAGATGACGTTCGCGTCGTCCTGATCGATGATGTCGCGCAGCACGGTCTGTGCGAGTGACATGTCGAGGGTCGAGCGGTTGAGGCTGGCGAACGCCGAGACGCGGATGAGGGCGCCCTCGAGCTCGCGGATGTTGGATGAGACCACCGTCGCGATGTATTCGAGGACCTCGTCGGGGATGTGGAGCCTCTCGCTCTGCGCCTTCTTGCGAAGGATCGCGATGCGGGTCTCGAGGTCTGGGGCCTGCACGTCGGTGATGAGACCCCACTCGAAGCGGCTGCGCATGCGGTCTTCGAAGCCGGTCAGATGCTTGGGCGGCACATCGCTCGTGATCACGACCTGCTTGTCGTGATCGTGGAGGGTGTTGAAGGTGTGGAAGAACGCCTCCTGGGTCTCGGCGCGACCCTGCAGGAACTGGATGTCGTCGATGAGCAGGATGTCGACATCGCGGTATCGCGCCTGGAAAGCCGAGCCGCGGTTGTTGGCGATGGAGTTGATGAAGTCGTTCGTGAACTCTTCGCTCGAGACGTACCGCACCCGGATGCCGCTGTACAGGCTCATGGCATAGTCGCCGATCGCGTGCAGCAGGTGCGTCTTGCCGAGCCCGGAGTCGCCGTAGATGAAGAGCGGGTTGTACGCCTTGGCCGGGGCTTCGGCGACGGCGACGGCTGCCGCATGGGCGAAGCGGTTGGACTGCCCGATGACGAAGTTGTCGAACGTGTACTTCGGGTTCAGACGCGAGTCGCTGCGGGCCGATGCCGTGTCGACGGGGTCGTCGAGGCGCTGCCGGATCTGGGCCGGGGCCGGGGGGAGATCGAGATCGGGCGAGCCGGAGGTCGATACGAGGATCGGCGCTGTCAGATGCTGGTCGGCGAGATCGGGGTTCACGACGACGCGGAAGGTGGTGGCCACGGGCTCGGACTGCGGCACGCGCGCCAGGGCCTCGAGGATGGGTGCCCGCATCCGCTTGTTGATCTGCGCAGCGGTGAGGTCGTTGGGGACGTCGAGATACAGCGTTCCGCTCATCACGCCCTGGGGAACTGCGAGGTTGAGGAAGCCGTGAAGCTGCGGCGTCACTCGGTCATCCACCGTGAGTTCGCCGAGCACCGCCCCCCAGACAGGAACATCTGGAATCTCGAGCTGCGACATGGTCCCCCCGGAAAGAACTGCGCCTCAGAATCAGGGGACGCGACACCCTGTGCCTGTGGATAACTGCCGGAGCCACGCTAGTCAGCGGGCGTCTCGCGAGCAAACTCCACTGTAGATCCGGGCGCGTGTCGGTGCCAGGGCCCCGGTTCGATCTGTGCATAATGCCGGCTCGGAGGGCTCGGTTTGAGTTCTCGGCCCACACGACGTAGCCTTAATCGGTTGACTTATGCCCTCGCGGCAGTTTCCTGCAAGCAAGCACGTCTCCGGTCTGAGCGTCCCGGTGACATCCGATCCGGAAGAGATCCCATGAGCAAGCGCACCTTCCAGCCCAATAACCGCCGTCGTGCCAAGAAGCACGGCTTCCGTGCCCGCATGCACACGCGTGCCGGCCGCGCCATCCTTTCGGCGCGTCGCGGCAAGGGCCGCACCGAGCTCTCAGCCTGACATCGGGCGGTGCTCGCAAGGCCGAACCGACTCACCCGCGGAGCGGAATACAAGGCCGTCGTCCGTCGGGGTCGTCGCTGCGCGGCCGCGCACACCCTCACGTACGTCGTGACGTCGGGCGAGGCACGTCCGCCGCGGTTCGGCTTCATCGTGAGCAAGCAAGTCGGATCTGCTGTCGTGCGCAACACCGTGCGACGCCGTCTGAAGGCCGTATGCTTCGGTGCCCTGGAGGACGTGACTCAGGGATCGGATGTCGTGATCCGCGCCCTGCCCTCGTCGGCGAACGCAGACTTCTCCGAACTTCGAGCCGAAGTCCAACGCTGTCTCGCGCGAAAGGCCGCGGCATGAGCGTGCTGCCCGGCTACGCGCTCGGCGACGGCCGGCTTGAGGCATCCGACGCTCTGCGCGCTGTTCCGCTCGTCCCTCGCAACCTCGCGCTCGCGCTTCTGCACGGCTACCGTGCGACGATCTCGCACACCTATGGCGACGTCTGCAAGTACTTCCCGTCGTGCTCCGCGTACGCCGTCGGAGCGCTGCAGCAGCACGGCATCGTCAAAGGCGTTGGTCTGACCACAGCTCGCCTCGCCCGTTGTCATCCCTGGGCTGAAGGCGGCGTCGATGACGTCCCGCCGCACCGGCGGTTCCGCTACGACTTGACCCCGCACGGTTATGTCGTGCCCCTGAGAAAGGACTGATCCGTGACGGATCTGCTTCTGCTTGCCACCAGCACCCCGGCGCCAGCCGCGGCTGCCGGTGGATTCGACCTGCTCGGAATCATCCTCTGGCCGCTGAAGTGGCTGGTCGAACTGGTCCTCGTAGCATGGCACGCGCTCTTCACGTTCATGGGCCTCCCGGCCGCGGACGGCATCACCTGGGTGCTGGCCATCGTCGGACTGGTCGTCGTCGTGCGTGCGGCTCTGATCCCCCTCTTCGTGAGGCAGATCAAGAGTCAGCGCAAGATGATGGAAATCGCCCCTGAACTGCGGAAAGTTCAAGAGAAGTACAAGGGCAAGAAGGATCAGCTCTCGCGTGAGGCCATGAGTCGCGAGACGATGGCGCTCTACAAGAAGCACGGCACCACCCCTGTCTCGAGCTGTCTGCCGCTCCTGGTGCAGATGCCGGTCTTCTTCTCGCTCTATTCGGTGCTGAGCTCGATCAAGCTGCACGCCGAGAGCGGTCTCGGTGGCGTCGGACCGCTCACCCCGGAACTGACCCTCGAGTTCTACAACGCCAAGCTCTTCGGCGTGGCGTCGCTGCACGAGACCCTGATCGACGCGATCAACGCCCAGAACACCACGGCGATCATCATCCTGGTGACCCTGGTGGTCCTCATGATCGCGTCGCAGTTCTTCWCTCAGCTGCAGATCATCTCGAAGAACCTCTCCCCCGAAGCCAAGACCGGCCAGGCCTACCAGATGCAGAAGGTGATGCTCTACGTCCTGCCGCTGGGCTTCGTCTTCTCCGGCATCTTCTTCCCGCTCGGCGTGGTCATCTACTGGTTCGTGTCGAACCTGTGGACCATGGCGCAGCAGTTCCTCGTCATCCGCGAGATGCCGACCCCCGGGTCTGAGGCGGCGAAGGAGCGCGAAGAGCGACTCGCTCGCAAGGGCAAGGCAATCGACTCCTCCGGCAAGGTCGTCTCGATGGAGAAGTACCAGGCCGAGCAGCAGCGCCTTCTCGAAGAGGCCGAGCGGGCCCGCGCCGCCGCCCCGAAGCGCCAGCAGCCGGTCAACAAGCAGCGTGCGAAGAAGCAGACCCCGCAGAAGGGYGGCTCGCCGAACCCCGGTTCGACGAAACCCGGACAGAGTGGGGCGACGGATGCCGGCGAGCCCAAGCCGACGGATGCGTGAGCGTCGTCGCGCCCATGTCCGTGAACGAGATGCCTGAAGTGACTACCGAGGACGCCATGACCACCACCGATCCCATCGACTCCGCGGAAGCTCTCGCCCCCCAGCGGGAGCCCGCCACTGTGGAGCAGCTCGAGCAGGAAGGCGACGTCGCGGCTGACTACATCGAAGCACTGCTCGACATCGCCGACATCGATGGCGATCTCGCTCTCGATGTGCGCTCGGGGCGCGCATATGTCTCCATCGAGGCAGAGGATGAGAGCGCTCTCACGCTGTTGTCTGCACCGGATACCGTGCAGGCTCTCCAGGAGCTGACGCGCATCGCGGTACAGAGCCGGACCGGACGCTTTTCACGGTTGATCCTCGACATCGGCGGATCACGCGACACCCGCGAGCAGCAGCTCGCGACCCTGGTGGACCGGGCAATTGCGCGCCTGGAAGAAGGCGCGACGCAGGCCTCACTGCCGTCGATGTCGAGCTACGAGCGCAAGCTCGTTCACGACATCGTGGCCGACCGCGGCTTCGTCTCTGAGTCGTACGGTGAGGGCGCGGACCGCCACACGGTCATTCGCCGCCACTGATGTTTCACGTGAAACAGTCATGAGTGAGGTTGAGGTCGAGCCGGCTGCCGCAGCGGAGATCTTCAGGGACCGGATCGAGTTGGCCCGTCAGTTCACCCAGGCGCTTGCCGAGCAGGGTGAAGAGCGAGGGCTGATCGGGCCGCTCGAACCGCCCCGCCTGTGGACACGCCATGTGCTGAACAGCGCCGTCATCGCGCCGCTGTTCACCGGTCGTGTGGGTGACATCGGATCTGGCGCCGGTCTCCCGGGCCTGGTGCTCGCGATCGCTCGCCCGGACGTCGAATGGATCCTCATCGAGCCGATGGAACGCCGCGTCGCCTGGCTGTCTGAGCAGGTGGCAGAGCTTGGACTGGACAACGTCGAGGTGCTGCGCGCTCGAGCCGAGGACTGGAAGCGCGGACCGGTGCTGGATGCGGTCACCGCCCGCGCCGTCAGCGCTCTCCGGACCCTCGTGCCGATCACCGCGCCTCTGGTGCGTGACGGCGGCGAGCTGATTCTGATGAAGGGCGCCAGCGCGGMGACCGAGGTCGACGCCGCCACCAAGCCCCTGCGCAAGTTCGGCGTGACAGATGTTCGCGTAGAGGTTCTGGGCGCAGAGTTGCTCTCCGAGCCCACCCGCGTCGTGCGAGCGACGATCCGCCGCTGACCCCACTGAACACGCCGAGCGAGTGGCGAGCGCAGCCGCCGTGGTCCTGTGGGTCGGGTCGGGAGCAATGCCGACGCTGTCCCGGTGATCGAGTAGCGACGAAGCCGGCCCTGTCCCCCGGTGATCGAGTAGCGAGCGAAGCCGGCGCAGTCCCGGGGATCGAGTAGCGAGCGAAGCCCGCGTATCGAGATCCCGCCGCCGCTCTTGCTAGATATCCCGAGCACGTCGGCTGAGTCCTCTGCTGGTTTCGATACGCCGCGGGCGGCAACTCAACCAGCGGGATCGCGCGGCTGCGATGGTGATTGGTGCGATCAGCCGGTGTCCCGGTGATCGAGTAGCGAGCGTAGCCCGCGTATCGAGATCACGCCGCAGTGATGGCTGTACATCGCGAGCAGGTGGCTGAGTCGTCTGCTGGTTTCGATACGCCGCGGGCGGCTACTCACCCAGCGGATCGCGAGCCTGTGTGGGTGATTGGTGCGAATCCGCCGGTTTCCGGATGATCGAGTAGCGAGCGAAGCCCGCGTATCGAGATCACGCCGCAGTGATGGCTGTACATGACGAGCAGGTGGCTGAGTCGTCTGCTGGTTTCGATACGTCGCAGGCGGCTACTCAACCAGCGGGATTGCGCGGCCGCGTGGGTGATTGGTGCGAAGCGGCGGGTTTCCCGGTGATCGAGTAGCGAGCGAAGCCCGCGTATCGAGATCACGCCGCCGTGATGGCTGTACATCGGGAGCAGGTGGGCTGAGGTCGTCTGCTGGTTTCGATACGCCGCAGGCGGCTACTCAACCAGCGGATCGCGCGCCTGCGTGGGTGACTCGTGCGAATCTGCCGGTTTCCCGGTGATCGAGTACCGAGCGAAGCCCGCATATCGGTATCGACGTCATCCCCATGTTTCACGTGAAACATCACCCGCGGTCCTCCGCGTTTCACGTGAAACAGTCCTCCCAGTACCGGCCCGACTGTCTCCCCCACAGTCAGCTCTGCGCACTCAGTGCTCACACAAACGTCGCAGATACCCACCGTCGTCATCACCCGAAGACACCTTGGACTGATGGCCTACATGTACATCCTTGAGTGCAGCGACCGATCCCTCTACGTCGGCAGCACCCGGAATCTCGATCGAAGGCTCTGGGCGCACAACGAGGGCCTCGGTTCTGCGTACACGAGGCACCGATTACCGGTCCGCCTGCTGTACTTCGAGAAGTATGACCGGATAGATGCAGCATTCGCGCGTGAGAAGCAGGTCCAAGGATGGAGCCGCGCCAAGCGGTTGGCGCTGGTGAAGTACACACCAGAGAAGCTGCCTCCGCTGAGCCGAAAGCCGCCTCGCAAGGAATAGTGGCACCGTTTCACGTGAAACATCTCTCGACGTATTGGTTTCGATACGCCGCGGGCGGCTACTCAACCACCGGGACGCCCGCATTCCGATGATCGAGTAGCGAGCGGAGCCCGCGTATCGAGATCAGGCGCCGGAGAACGCCGGACGGGACGCTGGTTTCGATACGCCGCGGGCGGCTACTCAACCACCGGGACGCCCGCATTCCGATGATCGAGTGGCGAGCGGAGCCCGCGTATCGAGATCAGGCGCCCGGGGACACGCCGGGCTGGACGCTGGTTTCGATACGCCGCGGGCGGCTACTCAACCAGCGGGACACCGCCATCCCGGTGATCGAGTAGCGAGCGAAGCCCGCGCATCGAGATCAGGCGCCGGAGGACACGCCGGGCTGGACGCTGGTGTCGATACGCCGTGGGCGGCTACTCAACCACCGGGACGCCCGCATTCCGGTGATCGAGTGGCGAGCGAAGCACGCGAACCCGAGATCAGGCGCCGGAGAACGCGCCGGACAGGACCCTGGTTTCGATACGCCGCGGGCGGCTACTCAACCACCGGTTGCCGGTGATCGAGTAGCGAGCGGAGCCCGCGTATCGAGATCACGCGCTCGGGGATGCGCCGGAATAGCTGCTGGCTGGTTTCGATACGCCGCGAGCGGCTACTCAACCAGCGGGACGCCGGCATCCCGGTGATGGAGTAGCGAGCGAAGCCCGCGGATCGGGATCAGGCGCCCGGGGATTGCGCCGGATGGGCTTCTGGGTGGTTTCGCTACGCCGCGGGCGGCTACTCAACCAGCGGGACGCCGCCATCCCGGTGATCGAGTAGCGAGCGAAGCCCGCGTATCGAGATCAGGCGCTGGAGGACGAGCCCGGTCATGAGCCCGCTGGTTTCGATACGCCGCGGGCGGCTACTCAACCACCGGGAAGCCCGCGTATCGAGATCACGTCGTGGGGAGCGAGCCCGGKAAGATCGACGTGAGACGGGCGCGGGAGAAGGGGGTKGGGGAGGCGCGGGATAGAGTTGACAGGAGTTCTGGACGGCATCCGAAAGGTGGAGTGTTTCACGTGAAACAACCCGAGAACGCGGAGGCCGCGGCATCCTCTTCGTTCGAAGACACCCCTCTCGCGCGCGAACTCGCAGACCTCACCGCTCGCAGGAGAGCGCTCGAGCACACCGACATCGCACTGTCAGGAAAGACTCGCGTCCTCACGGTCTCGAACCAGAAGGGCGGCGTGGGAAAGACCACGACAGCCGTCAATATGGCGGCCGCGCTGGCCTCGGTCGGTGCTCGCGTGCTCGTGATCGACTTGGATCCCCAGGGAAACGCCTCGACGGCACTCGGCGTGCCGCACACCTCTGACGTTCCCTCGGTCTACGACGTTCTGATCGACGAAACTCCACTCGCGGACATCATTCAGACAAGCCCCGAGTCTCCCAATCTGCTGTGTGCGCCGAGCACAATTCACCTGGCTGGCGCCGAAATCGAACTCGTGTCGCAGGTCGCGCGTGAGCACCGGCTTCGCACGGCGCTCGACGACTATCTGGCGAATCTCGAAGAGCGCCTCGACTTCGTGATCATCGACTGCCCGCCGTCGCTGGGACTGCTCACCATCAACGCGTTCGCCGCCGCGCAAGAGCTGCTCATCCCGATCCAGTGCGAGTACTACGCACTCGAGGGGCTCAGTCAGCTCCTCGGAACCGTCAGGATGATCCAGAGGCACCTGAACCCTCGGCTGTTCCTGTCGACGATCGTCCTGACGATGTACGACGGGCGTACCCGTCTCGCGCAGCAGGTCGCCGAGGAGGTGCGCACGCACTTCGCGAAGGAAGTGCTCCACACCGTCATCCCGCGATCAGTGCGCGTCTCCGAGGCGCCGAGCTTCGGGCAGACGGTCATCGCGTACGACGGCCAGTCGGCCGGCGCCATCGCCTATCGCGAGGCCGCCGTGGAACTCATTCGACGAGACGACGTCGTCCACAACCGAGAGGAAGCCTGATGGCCAAGCGAACAGGACTGGGCCGAGGGATCGGGGCTCTCATCCCCACGAGCGAGACGTCGGATGCACGGCCGGTCGACGTGCTCTTTCCTCGCTCCTCTGCGCCCGCGACTGCCACTGCCGTCATCGAGCGCGAGGAAGAGCCGTCGAGCCCAGACCTCGTCGAGGTGCCAGGCGCCCGCCTGATCCACGTCGACCCGAACTCGATCGTTCCGAACCCACGGCAGCCACGGACCCACTTCGACGCGGATGACCTCGCTGAGCTCGTGCACAGCGTCAAGGAGTTCGGGGTCCTGCAACCTGTCGTGGTGCGCGACGCCGGCGACGGCACGTACGAGCTCATCATGGGGGAGCGCAGGACGCGCGCAGCGCGCGAGGCAGGTCTCGAATMGATCCCGGCCGTCGTTCGCGATACCGCGGATGAGCACCTCCTCCGCGATGCCCTGCTCGAGAACCTCCACCGAAGCGAGCTGAACCCCCTCGAAGAGGCATCGGCGTATCAGCAGCTTCTGGAAGACTTCGGCATCACACAGGAGGAGCTCGCGACAAGGATCGGCCGCTCCCGTCCTCAGATCAGCAACACCATCCGCCTGCTGAAGCTGCCCGTCCCGGTGCAGCAGAGGGTGGCCGCGGGAGTCCTGTCGGCGGGACACGCGCGAGCGATCCTGTCGCTCGACAACCCCGAATCCATGCAGCGTCTCGCCGACAAGATCGTCAACGAGGACCTCTCGGTCCGTGCGGCGGAAGCGGCCGCCAAGGCTCCGGATGCCGGTCGCGCACCCGCGGTGAAGCCCCAGGCCGGTTCCCGCCGAGCGCACCTCGACGAGGTCGCAGAGCGCCTCGGCGATCGGCTCAACACACGTGTGCGCATCTCCTTGACAGCGAGAAAAGGCCAGGTCAACATCGATTTCGCAAGCATTCAGGATCTCAATCGCATCCTCGAAGAGCTCGGCGAAACCGGCTACGGCTCGGCCTGATCGAGGGCCGGACGCGCCCATCCGAGGGTGACGGCTCGCCTTCGCAGAACCTCGGCCTCGGCCGTGTTACCCGGAAGGTCCGCGGCCCGGAGGAATGCCACAATGGCGGCATCCGGCTGTCCGACGCGCTCCAGAAGCTCACCGCGCACGCCGTGAAAAGGCCGGAACCCTGTCAGCTCGGATTCCAGGTCGTCCACGATGCTCAGGGCGCGCGCCGGACCCTCGACCATCGACACCGCGACAGCCCGGTTCAGCTGGATCACCGATGACGGAGCCAAGCTGAGGAGTGCGTCGTACAGGGCGACGATCCGCGGCCAATCCGTGTCATCTGCCGTCGGTGCAACGGCATGACACTCGGCCACCGCGGCCTGCAGCCCGTAGTATCCCAGCCCGCGATCGAATGATTGCGCCTTGGCAAGTGCCGTCCGACCTCGCTCGATCGCCGAGCGGTCCCAGCGCGAACGATCCTGCTCCGGGAGGGTCACCGGCAGGCCCTCTGGATCGGTCCGCGCAGCGAACCGCGACGACTGGAACTCCATGAGCGCCGTCAGCGCCAACACCTCGGGCTCGTTCGGCGCGAGCGCACCCAGCTGGCGCGCGAGCCTCACGGCTTCGCGAGCGACGTCGGGTCGCACGGGCAGTGCGCCGTCCGCCGGGGCGTACCCTTCCGTGAAGAGCAGATAGACGACCTGCAGGACGCTCGCGAGTCGCTGCGGGCGCTCCGCACGGCCGGGGATCTCGAACGGGACGCCGGCATCAGCCAAGGCGCGCTTCGCCCGTACGATGCGCTGCTGCACCGTCGGCACCGTGAGGAGCATGACCCGGGCGATCTGCTCGGTCGTCAGGCCTGCCACCGTCCGCAGCGTCAGTGCCAGCCGTGCGGCGGGGGCGAGGACCGGGTGACACGCCACGAAGACGAGACGCAGGACGTCGTCATCGATGCGGTCGGGATCACCCGCCGTCTGAACGTCGTCCCTCGAGTCGGCAGAGAGCACGTCGTTCCCCAGAACCGCCATCCGCTCCTCCAGTCTCTGACGACGACGCCACCCGTCGATGGCGCGCCGCTTGGCCACCGTCAGCAGCCACGCACCCGGGTTGTCAGGGATTCCCGACCGCGGCCAGGAGCCCAGAGCTTCGACCAGTGCCTCCTGAGCGAGATCCTCGGCCCACGCGAAGTCACCCGTGTGACGCGTGAGCGCGGCGACGATGCGCGCAGATTCCGCGCGCCACACGGCCTCGACCGCGCGGCGGGCGTGCTCGGCATCCGCGATCACAAACTGCTCCCGAGAGGGGGCTGCCCGTCGGTGACCGCCTTTAGGCTTGAGTAATGGCGACGCGTGACGACACCCCCCGCCGGAGGGCCAGTCTCGAGCTCCTGCGTGCGGAGGCCGCGGACGAGCTGTCTGTGCTGGTTCACGAGAGGCTCCGCAACGGGGAGGATCCGTGGGATTTCATGGAAGACCTTCCGAGTGTCGATGAGCTCGTGGTCTACACCCTTCGCGCGGAGAACATCCTGGCGAACGGGGGCTCGAGACCCAACGAGGCTCGCCACTACCGCGTGCTCCGGCAGATCGCACTCGAATATCCGCCCCTGACGCGAGCCGTGTGGCGGCTGCTCGGGGACGCCAACACGCACCGCCGCTGGGATGCGGTGGTGCGCGCTGACGCGTCGTAGTCGGGGCATCCCGTCAGCGATCAGCTGGTCGCTGCCCGCCATTCCTGCTCCCGGGCGACCGATTCACCGGCCGACACGCCCTGGAGGTCGGGCAGGAAATCGGCGATCTCATTGACACGCCGCACCTCGAGCGCCGTGCCGGGCCCCAGAGGGCACTTCCGCGCCCAGTGCTCGGCCTCTTCACGGCTCGCGACCTCCAGCAGCCAGTAGCCCGTGAAGATCTCGCGCGCCTCGGCGTAGGGTCCGTCGGTGACGACGGGCGGCTGCGAAGAGAAGTCGACGCGGAACCCCTCGGTCGCGTCGGCGAGGCCCTCGGCTGAGAGGAAGACTCCCGCCTTCTGCAGTTCGTCGTTGTACGCCCCCATCACCGCGAACACCTGGGCGAGGTCGAGGGTCTGGGCGGCACGGGCCGCAGCCTCGGGCTCCACCTGCATGATCAGCATCCAGCGCATGTCCTGCTCCTTGTCGTCAGCGGGCCGTTCCCGCTCGAAGACGGCTCTCTCGCCGGCTTTCACTCAGACGTCGAACGGGCGTGAGAGATATCGACATCCTCCGGGAAATCGGCGTCGAAATCGATGGATGCCGCAAACGGCATAAGTGCGACAGCGACGGCGGCTCCGACATCCGGAGCACAGAAAAGCCCCGCGCACCGGGGATTCCTCCACCGAAGCGCGGGGCTTCTGAAACCGAAGGCGGATTACGCCAGGTAGTTCGCGAGATCCTGCTCGAGAGCGAACTTCGGCTTGGCGCCGATGATCGTCGTCTGCACCTCACCCTTGTTGAAGACCTTCATCGCCGGGATAGACGTGATCTGGTACTTCATGGCGAGATCGGGGTTCTCGTCGACGTTGAGCTTGAGGATCGTGATCTTGTCGGGGTGCTCGGCCTGGATCTGGTCGAGGATCGGCGAGACCATGCGGCACGGCCCGCACCACTCGGCCCAGAAGTCGACGAGCACGGGCCCGTCAGCCTGCAGAACATCCTCGCTCCACGAGGTCGAATTGGTGGCCTTGGCAGTCATAGGGTTTCTCCTTCGATCGGAACGTCAGGGGGGCGAGCCTCATGGGAGGGGAACGTCCGCGGAGGCGGAGATGTTCCCCACGCCGACTCAGGCGGCGTCGACCTCGGCGAGGCCTTCGATTTGATCGGCATCGGCGACTGGCGCCCCCGCTTCGCCGAGCGAAGCCAGGAAGTGCTCGACATCGAGGGCGGCGACGGTTCCGCTGCCGGCGGCCGTCACAGCCTGCCGGTAGGTCGGGTCGATGACATCGCCCGCGGCGAAGACGCCGGGCAGCGACGTGCGAGATGAGCGGCCGTCGACCCAGATGGTGCCCGCAGACGTGAGCTCGAGCTTGTCGTGCACGAGGTGGGTGCGCGGGTCGTTGCCGATGGCGACGAAGACGCCATCGAGCGGGATGCTGCGCTCCGTGCCGTCGATCGTCGAACGCAGGAGCAGGCCGTTGACGGCCTCGTCACCGAGGATGTCGATGACCTCGCTGTTCCAGACGAACTCGATCTTCGGGTTCGCGAACGCGCGCTCCTGCATGATCTTCGAGGCGCGCAGTTCATCGCGGCGGTGGACCACGTAGACCTTCGATGCGAACTTCGTGAGGAAGGTGGCCTCCTCCATCGCCGAGTCACCGCCGCCCACAACCGCGATCTCGCGCTCGCGGAAGAAGAACCCGTCGCAGGTGGCGCAGTAGGACACCCCACGGCCCGAGAGGCGCTCCTCGCCCTCGATGCCGATCTTGCGGTACGCCGAGCCCGTCGCGTAGACGAGGCTCGTCGCCTCGTGCACAGCGCCGCTGCCGAGAGTCACGCGCTTGACGGGACCAGAGATGTCGAGATCGACGACATCGTCGTAGAGCACCTCCGCACCGAAGCGCTCGGCCTGCTCCTGCATCTTGGTCATGAGGTCAGGGCCCAGAATCCCCTCGGGGAAGCCGGGGAAGTTCTCGACATCGGTCGTGTTCATCAGCTCGCCACCCGCCTCGACCGAGCTCGCGATGACCAGCGGCTCGAGGTTCGCGCGAGCCGCGTAGATGGCCGCCGTGTAGCCGGCAGGCCCCGATCCGATGATGATGACGTGACGCACGTCCGCCCCCTCTGTGAGTTCCGGATGACTCAACCAATCGTAAGCGCGCGGTATTCCGCGGCTCGTGCGCATGACGGGGGTTCACAGAACACCCTGGGCGAACTCCCACGGGTCAGCGGCCGCGGAGCCTGCGCACGATCGGCCCGACCACGGCGAGCTCGGGGGCCCGCAGGAGTGCCAGCATCCCGAGATAGACCAGCACTGCGACGGCCCCGATGACGGCCGTCCCGATGGCGCCGAGCAGGCGGTCCGACACCGTCCAGCCGTTCACGCCGCCGAGGAGGAGGAAGGTGCCCCATCCCGCGGCGGCCGCGGGGATCGCCGCGAGAGCGAAGCGGCCGAGCGACAGCATCCATCGACCGACTCCGATACCGCCGAGTCGACGGTTCAGGAGCCACGTCGCCACGATCACCTGGATGATGCTCGAGATCGACTGGCCGAGCGCAACGCCGGCCGCGAGCCGATCGAGGGGAAGCGTCGCCGAAGCGATCAGCGCGGTCGCGATGACGATCGTCGTCTGCAACAGCGTGAACATGAAGGGCGTGCGCGTGTCGTCGTAGGCGTAGAAGGTCCGCTGCACGACGAACAGCACCGCCAGCGGCACGAGCGAAACGAGGAAGCACACCAGCACGAGTGCGGCGTCGACTGCCTGTGCGGGAGTCGCGGTGAAGATGCGCGAGGCGGGGATCGAGGCCACCATCAGGGCTGCGGTTGCGATCATCGTGAAAAGGCCGAGGGTCCGGATGCTGCTGCCGATGTCGGCTCGCACAGCATCGTCGCGACCGGCATGCGCGTGCTCACTGAGCTGCGTGAAGTACGGCGTTCCGATCGACAGCACGATGATCGAGTAGGGGAGCATGAAGATCAGCCAGGCGTTCTGTGAGGCCATCATCGCCGCGCCCTCGCCCGATGCGGGGGACAGCACGCGCGACTGCACGACGCCCGCGAGCTGCCCGGCGAGGACCATGAGGAACGTCCACTTGGCGAGATCGCGGAGCTTTCCGAGACCCAGGCCCCGCCAGCGGAAGTCCGGGCGCAGGTGGAGGCCGGCGCGTCGCCAGAAGAACACGAGCAGCAGCGTCTGGAGGACGATTCCGAGGGTCGCGGTGCCGCCGAGGAGGGCGATCATGCCGGGTGTCCAGTCCTCGACGATCGTCTGCTCGGGACCGAAGAGCAGGATGAACACCGTGAAGCCGGCGATCGACACCAGGTTGTTGATGATCGGCGCCCAGGTGTACGGGCCGAAGACGCGACGAGCGTTGAGGATCTCGCCGAGCAGCGCGAAGAGGCCGTAGAAGAGGATCTGCGGCAGGCACCAGTACGCGAAGGATGTCGCCAGGGCCAGCTGGTCGGGTGGGAAGTCCGGTGCGTACAGGAGAACGAGCCATGGTGCCAGTGCCACCGCCAGAGCCGTCGTGCCGAGCAGGACGACGGTGCCCATCGTGACCAGCTTGGAGATGAAGGCCTGGCCGCCGTCGGGATTGGCTGCCACCTTGACGATCTGCGGCACGATGACCGCGGTCAGCAGCCCGGTCGAGATGATCGTGTAGATGATGTTCGGCAGCTGGTTGGCGACCGCGAACGCGTCGCCCGCGCGGCTCTGCACCGAGCCGATCGCCGCGACCAGCACGATCGTGCGCAGGAGGCCCGTGAGCCGCGAGACGAGCGTTCCGGCGCCGATCATCGCGCTCGCGCGGGCGATGCCGCTCATCGGATGGGCTCCTCGGGCTCGGCGGGATCGGGTTCGCTCCGGTCGGGTTCGCTCCGGTCGGGTTCGCTCAGCTCAGGTTCGCTCCGGTCGGGCTCGGCGGGATCGGGCTCGGCGGGATCGGGCTCGGCGGGATCGGGTTCGTTCGGCTCAGCCGCATCGGGTTCGTTCGGCCCAGCGTCCACAGTCGGCCCTTCGAGGCCCGCCTCGGCATCCTTCCGCCGCCGCCGTCGCCGCTGGATCGTGCGAATGACTCCGACGAGGAGGAATCCCACACCGAACACACCGATGATGACGAGTCCGATGCCCTCCCACTCCGCGCGGACGTGCACCTCGCGGGTCTGCGCGTCGCCGATGAGCACGCCGGTCGGGCTGCGCAGTTCGAGCTGGATGGTCACATCGCCGCTGCCGAGCTGCGCCTGGACAGGGACCTCGACGCGCGTGTTGCTCCGGGGCTGCGCGACGACACTGGTGGTCTGCTGCACCCTGAGGCGCAGATCGTCCGGCGCGGCGAACAAAGTCACGTTGGCGGGGTAGGGGAGGTCGTTGCGGACCCAGACCGGGATGACCGCGCCCGAGGTGATCAGCTGGATCGGGCTTGCGCGGATGATCCCCACGGAATTCAGCGTCGCAGCGGATTCGCCGCGGTGGGTCTCGAGTGCCGCAGCCCATGCCTCGGGCTGCGGGCGCCATGCCTCGCCCAGGAGTTGAAGGATCTCGGCGCGCTCGGGCTGCCGGAGCAGTCCCGGGTCGTCGAGGATGGAGGAGAAATCGGCGATCGCGGCCTCATCGGCGACGAGCGCGGATGCCGCCGCGGTGCGGGCTTCGTCTGCCGCGATGGCGACGACGTCGAGGGCTTGCGAGGTCGAGTTCACGAGCGTGCCCAGGGCGGCCGGGGTCGCCGAGGGAGTGCCCAGCGCCGCCGTGATCGCCGTGCGGAGGGCGACCCGCGAGCGATCCTCCGCGCGGTCGACCGTCACCAGCAGCGGTGCGCCCCCGGTCTCGTCCAGCGCGAACGAGAGATAGGCCGTGGCGGCCGCCAGATGTGCGCCGCGCAGCGACGCGATGTCAAGGGTCGAGGCATCAGCAAGCTCGTCTGAGATCGCCGAGTCGTAGACGAGCACGGGTGCTTCCCCGGCGCTGCCCGGGGCGGCGACGGTCCTGCCATCGGCTCCGGCAGCCGTCGTATCGGAGGGGATGAGCGTCAGACCCCGCTGATCGTCGACGGTCAGCGCGCCGAGGGCCGCGACGACATCAGCGCCGGCCGTCCCCGTCGCAGGCCAGAACACGCCCGCGCGAGCCTGCCCGATGTCGAGCAGGGCTTCGGTGTCGGGGTAGACCGGAGCGGTCGGGTCGAGGACGGGGCTCGCGGACGGGGTGGGCTCGGGGGCGTCCTCCGCGATGAAGTCGTCCGGGGTGAGATAGGCCTGCAGGGAGGTCGGGCGAAGGGGCGGGACGATTCCCGCCTGCACTTGGGCCGCCACATCCGCGTCCCCGAACTGCAGGGCGAAGCGGGTCTGCGGAAGCCCCTCCAGCCGTGCGAGCCACAGCAGGGCGTTCGGCGGCGCGGAGGCGCCGAGCGCCCTGATCGCCGCCGGGATCGCCGGGTCGACAGCGAGGATGACCTCGGTGCCCTCGACGGCATCGAGGATGTTGGTCAGCGATCCCTCTGGACCGGTCAGCTCGACCAGTTCGTCGGGGGTGAGGAGTCCCTCCGCGGTGGGACCGGCCGTGACGGGAACCACGACGCCCACACCGACGGGGGCGGCGGCGTCGTCGGGGACGACGACCGCGCTCGTCGACGTGAAGGATGCCTCGCCCGTCGTCAGCGTGGCCACCACGGGGTAGACGCCGGGGGTGAGGGCGGCGAGCCGGGGGTCGCCTTCCCCGGCTGTGATTCCCCGCGTCTCGGCGGCACCGGCATCCACAGCAGGAAAGGCGATCGAGGCGAGTTCGGCCACACTGGCCGTTCCCTCGCCATCGAGCCATGCCGCGAGATCGCGGCGGTCAGTGAGGGGCGTCGTCCCGAACGACAGCGACACCGTGCCTGGAGAGGTCGGCGAGAACGTGGCGTTCGCCAGGGTGACCGAGACCGTCAGGGTCTCGCCCGGCCTCAGGATGCCGTTCGAGATCGGGGCGAGCGTGAACTCGGCGTCTCCCTCGACCGCGCTTGCGGAGGGAGTCGGCGACGGCGTCGCGGACGGAGACGAGGCCGTTCCGGCGGTGATCGCGGAGGAGGCCGTGCCGGCGGTGATCGCGGAGGCGGCGGGGGCTGCTCCGAGACCGATGAGCATCGCGGCGAGCCCCGCGATCGCACCCAGACGAACGCGGAGTCCCGGCCCGGAGGGCAGGGGGCGCGTAGGGGGATCAATCATGCTGGCGTTCGCTCCTGTGCGATTCCGGACCGCACGATCGACTGTGATTCTACGGGCGTGCCCTTCGAGCGCCCCGCGCGTGCACCGCGGTTCGCGCGTCCGGGGTGCACAGGTGCCGGACCCGGGTTGAATGGACACCGTGACATCGCTCCCCGTCCCCGTGCCCGATCCACAGCTGTGCGCGGCGCTCGCCGACGACCTGCGAGAGGCCGGCTACCACGGCGCTGACGTCCGCGCGGCGTGGGGTGACGTCGCCGACGAGGCCCTCGGACGCGGCCTCCGCTTCCCCGCCGTGCGTGCGCTCGAGGGCCGCGAGGACCCGCTCGCCGTCCTCGCGCGGCTTTTCACGCTCGGGATGCCGCAGCCCGCCGGCCTCGTGGATTCGGCCCTCCCGCGGACCCGGGGTCACGGGCTGGTGGGCCTCGGGCTCGCACGGCGCGAAGCGCCCAGCATCCGTCCGCTCGCCCTCGTGCGCGCCCAGCCGTTCGCGGACGACGCCGGCGACGGCGGCTGGTGGATCGCGAGCGACCTCGACGAGGCGGCCCTGGGCGGGCCCCTGCCGGTGGACCACGTGCTGGGCGTCGGCGGAGCGTCGATGACCCTTGCCGCGCTGCAGCTGCCGACTCCCGCTGCGCGGGGCCTCGATGTCGGCACGGGATGTGGGATCCAGGCGCTGCGCGCTCGCCGCAACGTGGACCAGATCGTCGCAACCGACATCTCGGAGCGTGCTCTGGGCTTCGCGCGACTGAACGCCATGCTCAACGGGGTGGGAGGAATCGACGTCCGTGCCGGCAGCCTGTTCGAACCTGTCGCGGGTGAGCAGTTCGATCGGATCGCGTCGAATCCGCCGTTCGTCATCACGCCGCGGATCGCCGGCGTGCCGGAGTACGAGTACCGGGACGGCGGCATGGTCGGGGATGACCTCGTCTCGGAGTTCGTGCGCGGCGCCGGGGCGCACCTCGCACCGGGCGGCGTCGCACAGCTGCTGGGCAACTGGGAGACGCGGGACGGTGTCGAGGGACTGGATCGCGTGCGGGGCTGGGTGGAGTTCTCCCCGGTGCCGCTGGACGCGTGGGTGATCGAGCGCGAAAGCCTCGACCCGCTCGCGTACGCCGAGCTGTGGATCCGTGACGGCGGGACGGTGCCGGGCGACCCCGACTTCGCCCGCCTCGCTCAGGCGTGGCTCGACGACTTCGACGAGCGGGAGGTCACCGCCATCGGATTCGGCTACATCCTGCTCCGCCGCCCCGCCGAGGGGGCGCCCACCCTCGCGCGCTACGAGCGGGTCAGCGAGGCGCCGAGCGGCGCGCACCTCGGACGTCACTTCGCCGATGCACTCGCCGCGCACGATCGACTCGCGGTGCTCGATGACCAGGGCGTCGCGGCATCCGTGTTCCATGTCGGGTCGGACGTCACGGAAGCCCGCCACCACCTCCCCGGTGAGGAGGCGCCGAGCGTCATCGAGCTGCGGCAGGGCGGCGGACTCGGGCGCACCATCGGGGTGGATCCGGCGCTGGCGGCACTCGTCGGCGCCTGCGATGGAGACCTCGCGATCGATGTGCTGTCGGACGCGATCGCCCAGCTGATGGACGTCGACCCCGTCGCCCTCCGCGCGGACCTGCTGCCTCGGGTGCGCGAGCTCGCCTTCGCGGGATTCCTTCGGTTCGAGGACTGACCGTCAGCGGGGCCGCCCCGGGGTCGTCGGTAGGCTCGTCGCATGCTCAACATGGCCGAGGGCGTCGCCCGGCTCGGTGCGCTCGCGGAGTCTCACGTCGTCGCGACGCTCGGCCGGGCGTTCGCGGACGCGGGCCGCGAGCTGGCGATCGTCGGCGGGCCGGTGCGCGACGCGCTGCTGGGCCGCGCGACGAACGACCTCGATTTCACGACGGATGCCCGTCCCGACGAGATCCTCGCCATCGTCACGCCGATCAGCTCGGTGCAGTGGGACGTCGGACGCGCCTTCGGGACGATCGGGGCCCGGGTCGCGGGCGAGCAGGTCGAGGTGACCACCTACCGCGCCGACAGCTACGACGGTCTGACGCGGAAGCCCTCGGTCGAGTTCGGCGACAATCTCGAGGGCGACCTCGTGCGCCGCGACTTCACGGTCAACTCCATGGCGCTGCGGGTGACCGGCCGCACCCTCGTCGACCCGACCGGGGGCGTCGAGGACCTTCTCGCTGGCCGGCTGCGCACGCCCATCGACGCGCGCGTGAGCTTCGGAGACGACCCGCTGCGGATGCTCCGCGCCGCGCGCTTCGCGTCGCAGCTGGAATTCGCCGTGGACCCCGACACCGAGGCCGCCATCGCCGAGCTGCGCGAGACGCTGTCGATCGTGAGCCCCGAGCGCATCCAGGGTGAGCTCACGCGACTGCTGCAGACGGACGACCCGGTGCGCGGCATCCGCCTCCTCGTCGACACGGGCCTGATGGACGTGTTCCTGCCCGAGGTTCCGGCGCTGCGGCTCGAGGTCGACGAGCATCACCACCACAAAGACGTCTACGAGCACTCGCTGACGGTGCTGCGCCAGGCCATCCAGCTCGAGCGGTTGCGGCATCCGGATGCTGCTCCCGACGTGCCGCTGCGGCTCGCCGCCCTGCTGCACGACATCGGCAAGCCGTCCACCCGGCGCCTCGAGCCGGGCGGCGGGGTGACCTTCCATCACCACGACGTCCGCGGCTCGCGGCTCGCCAAGAAGCGCCTGCAGGCGCTGCGGTTCGACTCCGACACCATCGGGGTCGTGTCGCGGCTCATCGAGCTGCACCTGCGCTTCTTCGGGTACGCCGAGGGTGCGTGGACCGATTCCGCCGTACGACGCTATGTGCGGGATGCCGGGGGCGAGCTGGAGCGGCTGCACATCCTCACCCGTGCCGACGTGACCACCCGCAACAAGCGCAAGGCCGCTCGCCTGGCCGGGGCGTACGACGACATCGAGCGACGCATCGCGGAGCTGGCGGAGCAGGAGGAGCTCGAGGCGATGCGTCCCGAGCTCGATGGGAACCGCATCCAGGAGCTCCTCGGCATCGGACCGGGGCGCGAAGTGGGCGAGGCCTATCGGTTCCTGCTCGACATCCGCCTCGACGAGGGACGCATCGGCGAGGAAGAGGCCGAGGCGCGCCTCAGGGCGTGGTGGGCTGCCCGCGCCTGAGTCAGCCGTCGCCGTGCCCGGCGCGCCTACACTGAGACGCACGCTCCCCGACGTCGATCGGAGCCGCGATGACTTCACCGTGGTCGACCAGGCGCGATGCCTCGCCCGAGAACTCGCGACTGATCATCGAGCGTGCCCACGAAGAGCTCGTGTCGGGAAATGCCGCGGATGTGCGGCTCGGCGATATCCGTCCGCTGGTCCGCGAGTCCTGGCGTCGATCGGTCGCGAAGCTCGTCGGGGCCGAGGCGCTTCCACCGCTCGACCTTCCGCTCCCTCAACTCGACGAGTACCGGCGGGCGCACCCTCTCGCGGGCGTGATCGGCATGATCCGGGGTCTCCTGATTCCCGGCGACCCCGAAGACGCCGGTGTCGTGGTGGCGGTGGGGGATGCCGCGGGCCGGCTCCTCTGGGTCGAGGGGGATCACCGCATCCGCGCCCTGACGGGTGACATGGGATTCGTGGCGGGTGCGAACTGGTCGGAGGACGCGGTCGGCACGTCTGCGCCGGGAACCGCCATCGCCCTCGACCGGTCGGTGCAGATCCGGGGCGCAGAGCACTTCAACCGGCTGGTGCAGCCATGGTCCTGCACCGCGGCGCCGGTGCACGACCCGGAGACGCGCCGCATCGTGGGGGTCATCGACGTCACCGGTGGCGAGCAGGTGGTCACGCCGCAGGCTCAGCTGCTGGTGGATGCCACGGCGCGCGCCGTCGAGGGGGAGCTCCTGCTCGCGCGACTGCGGGCCCGAGAAGCGACGCCTGCACCCCGGCCGGCCCGCCGCATGGAGGCGACCCGCACGACCCTGCGCGTGCTCGGCCGCGATCGGGCGCTCCTGGAGGTCGCGGGCGACGGCGTCGAGAAGATCTCCGAGCTGGGGCAGAGGCACGCCGAGCTGCTGCTGATGCTCGCCACCCATCGCGAGGGCCTCTCGGCCGACCGGCTCGGCGAGCTCGTGTACGGCGACCCCGAGGCCTCCGTCACCCTCCGTGCCGAGATGGTGCGCCTGCGGAAAGCGCTCGAGAGGACCGCGCCCGCCATGACGCTCGAGTCCCGTCCCTACCGGCTGTCAGCGCCCATCGAGACGGACGCCCACCAGGTGCTCTCACTGCTCGATCGGGGTGCGCATCGCGTCGCGCTCGCCGCCTATCGAGGCGACGTGCTCCCGGACTCGTCCGCGCCGGGAGTGGAGGAGTTCCGCGATTCGGTGCGTACGGCGCTGCGCGAGGCGCTCCTGGCCGAGGCATCCGTCGACGTCCTCCTCGTCTTCGCCGACACCGCGGCCGGCGCCGACGACGAGGAGCTCCTGCGGCTGTGCCTGTCGATGCTGCCCGCGCGCTCGCCGAAGCGCGCCGGGGTCGTGGCGCGGATCGAGCGGCTCGAGAGCCTCGAGCGCGAGTAGGTCGCCCCGGCGCCGCTGGAGCGGCCCCCGGCTCGATCGGACGTTCGCCCCGCTCGCCCCGACTCGCGTCCACCCGCACCCCCCGGATCCACAGGTCAACCACCGATCCACAGGTCCGACCGGCCGATATCTCCCTGCAGACGCGTGGTTGACCTGTCGACCGGGCGCCCGGAGGAATGCCGGACGGATGCCGCGGCATCCCGTGCAACATCGTGCAACGTGGCCGGCCCTATCTTCGTCGCAGCGCGGCACCGAAGCCGCCGAAGCGTCGAAGGAGACACACATGACCATCGTCGAAGAGGGCGTCTCGAGCGTCTATGCCGCCCCCGGCCAGCGGGGATCGGTCGCCGACTACCGTCCGCGGTACGGCCACTACATCGACGGCGAGTTCGTCGAGCCCGTCCGCGGCCAGTACTTCGAGAACATCTCGCCCGTCAACGGCAAGCCCTTCACCGAGGTCGGCCGCGGCACCGTCGAGGACGTCGACCGCGCCGTCGAGGTCGCATGGCAGGCGTTCGAGTCGTGGAAGCGCACGACACCGGCAGAGCGCGCCAACATCCTGAACAAGATCGCCGACCGCATCGAGCAGAACCTCGAGGCGATCGCCGTGGCCGAGACCTGGGAGAACGGCAAGCCGATCCGCGAGACCCTGGCCGCCGACATCCCGCTGGCGATCGACCACTTCCGCTACTTCGCGGGTGTGCTGCGCGCCCAGGAGGGGTCGCTCAGCCAGATCGACGAAGACACGGTCGCCTACCACTTCAACGAGCCGCTCGGCGTGGTCGGCCAGATCATCCCGTGGAACTTCCCGATCCTCATGGCGACGTGGAAGCTTGCCCCCGCCCTCGCCGCGGGCAACTGCGTGGTGCTCAAGCCGGCCGAGCAGACCCCGGCCAGCATCCTGTTCCTCTTCGAGATCATCGGCGACCTCCTGCCCGCCGGCGTCGTCAACATCGTCAACGGCTTCGGGATCGAAGCCGGCGCCCCGCTCGCGCAGCACAAGCGGATCCGCAAGGTCGCCTTCACGGGTGAGACCACCACCGGACGCCTCATCATGCAGTACGCCTCGCAGAACCTCATCCCTGTCACGCTCGAGCTCGGAGGCAAGAGCGCGAATGTCTTCTTCGAGGACGTCGCCCGGTCGCAGGACGACTACTACGACAAGGCGCTCGAAGGCTTCACGTTCTTCGCACTCAATCAGGGCGAGGTGTGCACCTGCCCCTCCCGCGCACTCATCCAGCGCTCCATCTACGACGGTTTCCTCGGCGACGGGCTCGACCGCGTCGCGAAGATCGTGCAGGGCAACCCGCTGGACCCGGCGACGATGATCGGCGCGCAGGCGTCGAACGATCAGCTGGAGAAGATCCTCAGCTACATCGACATCGGCACGCAGGGCGGCGCGAAGCTGCTCGCCGGCGGTCACCGCGTCGATCTGGGCGGAGACCTGAGCGAGGGGTACTACGTCGCGCCGACGGTGTTCGAGGGCACGAACGACATGCGGATCTTCCAGGAGGAGATCTTCGGGCCCGTCGTCTCGGTCACCTCGTTCAACGACTTCGACGAAGCCATCTCGATCGCCAACGACACGCTGTACGGACTGGGCGCGGGCGTCTGGAGCCGCTCCGGCGACACCGCCTACCGTGCCGGCCGAGCCATCGAAGCCGGCCGCGTCTGGACGAACACCTATCACCAGTACCCCGCGCACGCCGCGTTCGGCGGGTACAAGCAGTCCGGCATCGGGCGCGAGAACCACCTCAAGATGCTCGACCACTACCAGCAGACGAAGAACCTCCTCGTCTCGTACGCCGAGGGGCCCATGGGCTTCTTCTGAGCCGCCGGCCGGCTCACGCTCGTCCGACGACCGGATCCCCTTGACGGTCGTCGGACGAGGATTCCCCCCACACGAGAGCCGCCGCATCCTCGACGCGGCGGGCGGGTGATGGCCCGAGTGACAGTGACGAGGCGAGATGACAGAGACGCAGACCTCCAGCCGGGTGGCCGTGACGGATGCCGCTGCCGCCCTGATCCGGCAATTGACCGCGCAGCACGGGCCGCTCATGTTCCACCAGTCGGGCGGATGCTGCGATGGCAGCGCGCCCATGTGCTACCCGGTCGGCATGTTCCTCACCGGCCCGAGCGACGTGCACCTCGGCTCGCTGGAGGCGGGGCTCGACGATCCGATCGAGGTCTACATCTCCGAGGCGCAGTTCGAGTACTGGAAGTACACGCACCTGACCATCGACGTCGTGCCCGGCCGCGGCGCCGGGTTCAGCGTCGAGGGCCCGACGGGCAGCCGGTTCATCATCCGCAGTCGCATGCTCACCGAGTCGGAGCTCCTCCACTTCGGGCTCGGTCCCGGCCGCTGAAACCCGGGGCTGGTGGCCCGCGCCCGATTCAGCCCACCGGATGACAGGTCAACCACGGATCCCCAGGGCCGATCCGCCGAATCCTCCCTGTAAACGCGTGGTTGACCTGTCGAACCGGTCAAGGGACCCCTTCGCCTAGCCTCGGCATCCGTTCCCCTGCAAGGATCGTCCTGACGAGGGGGGTCTGATGACCACGGACGACCGACCGACGCCGACGCTCGCCGCACTCGCCGAGGCACACGGAGTCGCGACAGGCTACTGGTCGTTCTTCGGCGACCGCGTGGAGGTGCCGGCAAGCACCCTGCGGCTCATCCTTCGCGCGATGGGCGTCGCGGCGGACGACGAGGCGTCGGCGGCCGCGGCACTGATCGCGGCCGACGAAGCGCCGTGGCGGAGCCTGCTCCCGCCCTCGGTCGTCGTGCGGAGAGGCGGGGGCGAAGTGCTGGTGCACGTCGCCGACGGATGCGATGTCGAGGTCACCCTGACGCTCGAGGACGGGTCGCGGCGCAGCATCCGGATTCCCGACCAGCAGGCGGAGTCGCGGACGATCGACGGCTCGCCGCGGTGGCGGGTGCGCGTGCCGCTGCCCGACGATGTGCCGCTCGGCTGGCACACCCTGACCGCCGGCGAGCACCGGGGAGCGATCCCGGTCCGCGCGGCGAAGGCTGCGCTCATCGTGACGCCTGACCGGCTCTCGCCTCCGCGGACGCGTCCCGGAGCCGGCCACCGGGCGTGGGGACTCATGGCCCAGCTGTACTCCGTGCGTTCGCGGGCGTCCTGGGGCATCGGGGATTTCGCCGACCTGGGAGACCTCGCCACCATTGCCGCGGCGCGGGGCGCCGACTTCCTGCTGGTCAACCCGATCCATGCGGCCGAGGTCACGGTGCCCATCGAGCCGTCGCCTTACCTGCCGGCCACGAGGCGGTTCATCGCTCCGCTCTACGTACGACCTGAGGACATCCGCGAAGCGGCGTATCTCACCCCGCAGGACGCAGCGCTCGTGAGCGGGGCCAAGCTGCCCGCCGCTGCCACCGACACCGACCCCGAGCTCGTCGACCGCGATATCGCCTGGATCGCGAAGCGCCAGGCGCTCGAGATCATCCACCGCGCTCCCCGGAGCGCTGCACGGCAGGCCGCCCTCGATGCCTTCATCTCGGCCGGAGGCGCGGCGCTTCAGGACTTCGGCCTGTGGTGCGCGCTCGAGGAGCATTACGCGCAGCTGCCCGCCGGTGAGGAAAGGCCCGCGGACGCCCGCGACATCGGATCACCGCTCGTCGCAGAGCTGCGCGTTCGGCTCGCTGAACGCGTCGATTTCCATGTCTGGCTGCAGTGGATCGCCGACGATCAGGCCCAGGCGGCCCAGCATGCCGCGCGCGCGGCAGGCATGAGCATCGGCGTCATGCACGATCTGGCGGTCGGGGTGGATCCGGAGGGATCGGATGCCTGGTCCCTGCGTGACATGTACGCCCAGGGCATGCGCGTCGGCGCGCCGCCGGACATGTACAACCAGCAGGGGCAGGACTGGAGCCAGCCGCCGTGGCTGCCGCCCGCGCTCGCCGCAGCCGGGTATGCGCCGCTGCGCGACATGATTCGCAACCTCCTGCGGCACGCGGGGGCACTCCGGATCGATCACGTCATCGGGCTCTTCCGCCTGTGGTGGATTCCGACGGGCCAGGCACCGACCGCCGGAACGTATGTCCGGTACGACCACGAGGCCATGATCGGCGTGCTGGCACTCGAAGCCGAGCGCGCCGGCGCGGTCCTCATCGGCGAGGACCTCGGCAACGTCGAGCCGTGGGTGCGCGAGTATCTCTCGTCTCGCGGGGTGCTGGGCACCTCCGTGCTGTGGTTCGAGTACGAGGGCGACGGCTTCAAGCCTCCGGAGAATTACCGCGAGTCGGTGCTCGCCACCGTCAACACGCACGATCTCCCGCCGACGGCGGGGTATCTCGCCGGCGAGCACGTCGACCTGCGAGCGCGGCTGGGCCTGCTCACCGAGCCGGTCGAGCAGGTGCGCACCGAAGCGATCGCAGAGCGCGACCGGATGCTGTCGCTCCTGCGCGAGCGCGGGCTCATCGACGCGGGTGCGACCGAGCAGGATGTCGTCGAGGCGCTGCACGTGCTGCTGACCGCTTCGCCATCGGTGCTCCTCGGTGTGGGGCTGGTCGACGCCGTGGGCGAGCGGCGCGTGCAGAACCAGCCCGGCACACACCGGGAGTATCCGAACTGGCAGGTGCCGCTCGCCGGGCCCGAGGGCCGGTGCGTGCTCGTCGAGGATCTCGCGACGAACGAGCGATTCGCGTCGCTGACCGCGGCCGTGAACAGCGCGCTGCGCAATTCGCTGACCTGATCGACGGTCGCGCCGAGCATGTCGCACGCGGGATGCGGCATCCCGTGCCACTTTCGCTGGATTGCAGTCTCGTTACGAATCGTTCACTCGATTGCCCTCGGCGCCTTGCCCGGCGAAGATATCCCGAGTGGCTGAGTCGCCTGGCGCAGCCGATCCTTTTCACAGCAGAGGTAGCAATATGTCACTGCATCACAGCGCGCGCGGCCGTCTGGGCCTCGCCATCGGGGCCTTCGGCGCCTCGGCTCTCCTTCTCGCCGGCTGCGCCGGCGGCGGAGGCAACACCGACAGCACCGACGAGGCGTCGGGCGAGCCGATCATCGTCGGCACGACCGAGACCATCACGTCCATTGACCCTGCGGGTTCGTACGACAACGGCTCGTTCGCGGTGATGAACCAGATCTACCCGTTTCTCCTCAACAGCGTCTACGGAACCGCTGAGGTCACACCCGACATCGCCGAGTCGGCTGAGTTCACCTCGCCGACCGAGTACACGGTGAAGCTCAAAGAGGGTCTGAAGTTCGCGAACGGAAACGACCTGACCGCGTCGGACGTCAAGTTCAGCTTCGATCGTCAGACCGCCATCGCTGACGAGAACGGTCCGTCGTCGCTGCTCGGCAACCTCGAGAGCACCGAGGCCGTGGATGACACGACAGTCGTCTTCACGCTCAAGAGCGGCAACGACCAGACCTGGGAGCAGATCCTCTCGAGCCCCGCCGCTCCGATCGTGGACGAGGACGTCTTCTCAGCCGACAGCGTCACGGCCGACGCCGACATCGTCGCAGGCAAGCCCTTCGCGGGCCAGTACGTCATCGACTCGTACAAGGTGAACGAACTCATCTCGTACTCGCCGAACGCCGACTACCAGGGCAACCTCGGTGCCGCAGAGAACGCCGGTGTGACGGTCAAGTACTACACCGACGCCTCTAACATGAAGCTGGATGTAGAGGGCGGTGACATCGACGTCGCATTCCGCAGCTTCTCGGCGACCGACATCGACGACCTGTCCACGAACGACGCCGTCAAGATCGTCGACGGCCCCGGTGGAGAGATCCGCTACATCGTCTTCAACTTCGACACGATGCCCTTCGGCGCGAAGACCGCCGAGGCCGACGCCGCCAAGTCGCTCGCCGTCCGCCAGGCGGCGGCCGACCTGATCGACCGCGACGCGATCTCGAAGGACGTGTTCAAGGGCACCTACACGCCGCTCTACTCGTACGTCCCGCAGGGGCTCACAGGCGCGAACGAGGCCCTCAAGGGCCTCTACGGCGACGGCAACGGCGGCCCGGACGCCGACAAGGCGGCGGCACGCCTCGAGGAGGCGGGAGTCGCGACGCCCGTGACCCTCAACCTCCAGTACGCGGGCGACCGCTATGGCCCCTCGTCGGGTGACGAGTACGCCGCTATCAAGTCGCAGCTCGAAGAGACCGGCCTGTTCACGGTGAGCCTCGCGCAGACGGAGTGGGGGCAGTACTCGAAGGACCGCGTCGCCGATGCGTACCCTGAATACCAGCTGGGCTGGTTCCCGGACTACTCAGATGCCGACAACTACCTGCGTCCGTTCTTCGCCGCGGACAACTTCCTCGCGAACCACTACGAGAACACCGAGGTGCAGGACCTCATCTCGACGCAGCTGACCGAGACAGACGCCGCAACGCGCGAGGAGGACCTCGGCCAGATCCAGGATCTCGTCGCGGCCGACCTCTCCACACTGCCGATGCTTCAGGGCGCGCAGATCGCGGTCGTGGGTGCCGCGGTGGAGGGCACGACCCTCGACGGGTCGTTCAAGTTCCGCTACGCGCCGATTCACAAGTAGCAGTCAGTACGTGCCGGGGTCCGGCCGACGGGTTCGTCCCGCCGACCGGACCCCGGTTCATGCCCCTAACCTGAAGGTTCTCCATGGTCACAGTGACCGATGCAGKAGTCGCCTCGTCCTCGCTCGTCTCTCCGAAGAGCGGCGGGATGTGGCGCTACATTCTGGTGAGGTTCTTCCTCATCCTCCCGACCGTGATCATCGTCGTCACGGTGGTCTTCTTCCTCACTCGCTTCACGGGTGACCCCATCACCTTTGCGCTCGGCGGGCGCCTCCCGCCCGATCAGCTGGCGGAACGCATCGCCGCAGCCGGCTACGACCGGCCCGTGATCATCCAATACTTCGAGTACCTCGCGGGTGTCTTTCGCGGTGACTTCGGCACGACCATCACCGACAATCGCCCTGTCGGCGAGATACTCCTGACGTACGGCTCGGCGACGCTCGAGCTCGCCTTCTACGCGCTCGTCGTGGCTTTCGCGGTCGGCATCCCGCTCGGGATCCTCGCCGCGGCGAAGCGCGACCGAGTACCGGACGCCCTGCTCCGCTTCGGCGCGATCCTCTTCTACGCGACGCCGATCTTCTTCGTCGCGATCGTCTTGAAGCTCGTCTTCTCGGTGTGGCTCGGCTGGCTTCCTGTCGCGGGTCGCGCCTCCACGCGCACCGAGCTGCGGCTGCAGAGTCTCGAGAACCCGACGGGCATCTACCTCATCGATGCGTTCCGCCTCGGCAGCCCGGCGGCCGTCACGGACGTGCTGTGGCACGCTGTTCTCCCCGGCCTCGCGCTCGGGCTCCTCACCGCCGGGATCTTCTTGCGTCTGGTCCGCACGAACGTCATCGGTACCCTCGGTTCGCAGTACGTCACGTCGGCGCGCTCCCGAGGGGTGAACGAGTACCGTCTGCTGACCAAGCACGCGTACCGGCCGGCTCTCATCCCGATCGTCACGGTCATGGGACTGCAGATCGCCCTGCTCCTGTCGGGTGCGGTCCTCACCGAGAAATCGTTCGAGTGGAGGGGCATCGGCTTCATGCTCTCGGAGTACATCAAGGCCCGCGACTTCGTCGCCGTGCAGGGCATCATCATCATGATCGCGATCATCGTGGCCTTCACGAACTTCCTCGTCGATATCATCGCCGCCGTCATCGACCCGCGGGTGAGGTACTGATGTCTGCCGAGAACCAGACCCCCCTGGGGACGGATGCTGTCGCTCCGGCCTCCGCTCCCGCTTCGCCCGCCGTGACCGAGATCTCGCCCCGCAAGGTGCCGCTCCTCGACCGCATCCCGGTGATCTCGCATCTTCGCCAGAGCGTGGGCCTTCAGCGCGGGATGCTGGTGTTCGGCCTGATCCTCTCGACGGTCTTCGTCGTGGTGGCACTGTTCGCGCAATGGATCGCACCCTTCGGCTGGGCGCAGCGCGGCGTGGACGGCGTGTCGTTCGGCACGCAGATGCCGCCGAATCCGGTCAACATCTGGGGCACGACCGTGGGCGGCTTCGACGTCTACTCGCGCGTGATCTGGGGAGCGCAGACCGCCCTGTTCGTCATCCTGTTCGCCGTTCTGTTCTCGATCTTCCTTGGCATCTTCCTCGGTCTCGTGAGCGGCTACTTCGGTGGGTGGCTCGATCGAGTCCTCGTGGTCATGGCGGACGCCATCTACGCCATTCCGTCACTGCTCCTCGCGATCGTGCTCGCGATCGCGATCTCGCGGGGGCAGTCGACACTGTGGGGCGGGATCATCTCGACGGCGCTCGCGATCACCGTCGTGTTCGTGCCCCAGTACTTCCGCGTCATCCGCGCCGAGGTCGTGCGGATCAAGGCCGAGCCCTTCGTCGAGTCTGCGCGAGTCATCGGGGTGCCGACCTACCGCATCCTCACGCGCCACGTGCTGCGCAACTCGACCCGGTCGATCCCGGTCATCGTGACGCTCAACGCGTCGGAGGCGCTCCTGACCCTCGCGGGCCTCGGGTTCCTCGGGTTCGGCATCGAGGCGACGGCCGCCGCCGAGTGGGGCTACGACCTCGGGCGCTCCGTCGCAGATGTCTCGAGCGGCATCTGGTGGACGGCAATCCCGCCCGGCATTGCGATCGTCGTCGTCGTGCTCGGCATCACGCTCGTCGGCGAGAGCCTCAACGATCTGAGCGACCCGCGGCTGCGCCGCCGTCGCCGCGCGGGAGGTGCCGCATGACCGACATCGCATCCGTCTCCGATCTGAAGATCACGTTCGCGACCGATGGCGAGCCTGTCCGCGCCGTCGACGGCATCTCGCTCGAAGCGCGTGCCGGTGAGGTGCTCGCGATCGTCGGCGAGTCAGGGTCGGGCAAGACCGTCACCGCCAACGCGCTGCTCGGGCTCCTGCCCGAGACCGCGACGCTCTCGGGCGCCATCATCGTACGGGGTCGGGACGGCGGCGAGACCGACATCGTGCACGCGAGCGCGGGCGATCTGCAGGAGATGCGCGGCCGGGACGCCGCGATGGTGTTCCAGGAGCCGTCGACCGCGCTCAATCCCGTCTTCACCGTCGGCTTCCAGATCGCGGAGGGCCTGAAGGCTCACGAGCGGATCTCGAACTCCGAGGCCAAGGCCAAGGCCGTCGAGATCCTCCGGAAGGTCGGCATCCCGGATCCCGAGAAGCGCGTCGATGACTACCCGCACCAGTTCTCGGGCGGCCAGAAGCAGCGTGTGGTCATCGCGATGGCGCTCGTGCTGGATGCGAAGCTGATCATCGCCGACGAGCCGACGACGGCGCTGGATGTCACCGTGCAGGCGGAGATCCTCGAGCTGCTGCGCGCCTGTCGCGACGAGTTCGGCGCGACGGTCGTGCTGATCACGCACAATATGGGGGTCGTCGCCGATCTCGCCGACCGAGTGATCGTCATGTATCGCGGCGAGATCGTCGAGCAGGCGCCTGTGCAGCAGCTGTTCGCCCATCCTCAGCAGGAGTACACGCGCGAGCTGCTCGCCGCCGTGCCGCATGTGGGGCACGGCAAGAGCGCGAGCCAAGACCGCTCGACGCCCGCTCCGACCGTCCCACCGGAGGGCAGCCTGGTCGTCGCCCGACAGGTGCAGATCGGGTACCCAGGACGCTTCGGCGCCGCCGGCGTCATCGCGGTGAAGGGCGTGGACTTCTGGATCGGACCCGGTGAGGTCGTCGGGCTCGTGGGCGAATCCGGCTCTGGCAAGACGACCATCGGCCGCGCCATGGTCGGACTCACCGAGGTTCTCGGCGGGTCGCTCACCGTGCTCGGTCAGGAGCTGCTCGGGGCGAAGCCGCGCCACCTGGTCAAGCTGCGCCCCGACATCGGGTTCGTGTTCCAGGACCCCGCGACCAGCTTCAACCCGCTGCTGACCATCGCGGAGTGCATCGCCGAGCCGATCGTCGTGCACAAGCGGGCGCGCTCCACGCAGGCGGCCCGTCAGCGGGTGAACGAGCTGCTGGATGCCGTCCGCCTGCCCGCGTCATTCGGCGACCGGTTCCCGCACGAGCTGTCGGGCGGGCAGCGCCAGCGCGCCTCGCTGGCGCGAGCGCTGGCGCTCAACCCGAAGCTGCTCATCGCCGACGAGCCGACCAGTGCGCTCGACGTGTCGGTGCAGGCGCGGGTGCTCGAGCTGTTCGACGACCTGCAGCGTGAGTTCGGCTTCGCCTCCCTGTTCATCAGCCACGACCTCGCCGTCATCGACCAGGTGGCCGATCGTGTGATCGTGCTGCGCAACGGCGAGATCCGAGAACAGGGGACGACGGCGCAGGTGCTGCTGAACCCGAAGGACGACTACACCAAGCGTCTGCTGGCCTCTCTTCCGGTGCCGGATCCCGTCGAGCAGGCCGCCCGCCGCGCGGTGTGGCAGGCGACCAGGGGCAACTGAACGCCTCGAGAGCAGACAACGCGAAGGCCCGGGTGATTCCTCACCCGGGCCTTCGTGTTGATCAGCGCTTGCCGCCGCCGTTGTTGGTGACGCTCAGGACGTAGTCCGCGTCGAGGAACGTCAGGTCGCCCGTCGGGAGGTTCGACACCAGCGTTGCGAAGTCCCGGTTCTTGCCGTTCGCGCACTTGGTGTTGAACCCGCTCTGGGTGATCTGGTCGCCCGAGAGACGGTAGACGTAGTTGCCCGCGCCGTCCGTCACCTCGAACGCGTTGGTCACGCCCGGCGTGAGGTCGCAGGTCGAGATGACCTGGAGTGTCCAGTTGTTGTCCTGGAGGCCCGTCGTCGCGAACCACTCGCCCTCGTCCGACGACACGGTGGCCGCCGCGTGGTTGACCATGACGTCATCGATGAACCAGCCGGTGTCAAGGTACGCCGCGTCCGTGGAGTACCGGAACTGCACATCGGTCGTTCCCTCCGGCAGCTGGGCCGTCAGGTGGATGTACTCCGGGTCGTCGACGAAGTACGTGCCACCCGAGGTGCCGGTGAGGCCGTTGCCCTCGGTGTTCCCTCCGTGCGGGTCGTCATTCGACGTCACCACGGCGCCGCTGTCGTCCACGAGCGGGACAGTGACCCAATTGCCGTCGACGAGGGCCTCGACGAATCCGTAGTCCCAGCCCTCTTCGATGAAGTGCCAGGTCCAGAAGTCAAGCGAGGTCACCGGGCTGGTTGCGTCGACGTCGAGGATGTTGTCGGACTGGCTCTCGTAGCCCCCGTACCAGTGCGTGTCTCCGGTGTGCGGTGCGACCTGGGTGGTGTCGTCACCATCCAAGGAGACCGTCACGTTCGGTCCCGGGTTGCGGAACCGCTCGACCTGAATGCCGTACGGGACAGCGGTCGGGGACTGGCCGTTCGCGCGCTTGTTCCACTTCGACGACGGCTGGGCACCCTGGCTGCTGCCGCGTCCGCCCCAGAAGAGGTCGTCGGCGATGTCGATCGTGTAGCCACTGGAATCGGCGGTGCCGAAGTCGGCGGACTTGATGTCCCAGCGGGCCGACTTCTCGTCGTCCAGGTACACCGCGACGGCCCAGTCCTGATACAGGGTGGTCACATCACGCAGGTGCGACCCGGTCTCCGCGTTGAACGCATCGATGGCGGCCTGGACGCCGTCCATGCCGTCGAGCGGGTTCTCGAAGATGCGCTTGATCAGCAGGTCGCCGGCTGTGGCGTCGTACTGAAGATCGGGCTCGTAGGTGCCGTCGCCGTTGCCGCCTGCCTGCTCCCACAGGTACTGGAAGAAGGTGTACGCAGCTCCGTAGTTCTGCAGGCCACCCGCCCATCGAGTGAGCGAGGTGTCGGAGTAGAACACCTGGTGGTACAGCAGGTGGGACCCCGTGACGTCGTAGCCGTTGAGGAATGCCGCGAAGTCAGCAAGACCCTCGTCGACCCACGAGAGCTCGCCCGGGTCGCTGTAGTTGTGCAGCAGGTGCTCGAGCTCGTGCGCGATCACACCTTCGTACAGGGTCGGGCGATCGTTGGCCGGATCGTCGTCGCGCCAGTCCGAGTCGTTCGGGCCGACGCGGTTCGCCCAGTCCAGGGCGTCGATGACGATGACGTTCATGCTTGACGAGTCGATGTAGTCGGGGGCGAAGTACCCGGCCGTGTAGCTGTCGGCGTCGCAGTTGTAGTAGGCCTCGTCCTGCACGTTGTAGACCACCATGACGAGCGAGTCGCTCGCCGGGTCAGTCGGGTCCGCCGCATCCATCGGTCCGAAGTGCTCTTCGTCGACTGCGACGATCTGGTTCGCGAGCTGATTGCCCATGTAGTCGATCTGGGCTTGGGTGATCGTGAACTCCTCGGGTGTCGCATCCGCGCACGGGACGAACTCGTCCCCTGGCGTGGGGTCGAATCCCGGATCCATGCTCTGGACACCCTCAGGTGCGCTGCCATCCAGCGGTGTGCCCGCCGGAACGTAGATGTACACCGGGGTGCCGTCGGGGGTCGTGTTCGAATAGACCCGCACAAAGTCCTGGTCGTACGTGCCGCCTGCCTCACTGTCGTTGATCGGCAAAGTGATGGTCGGGTCGCCGGCTGCCGCGAAGGCCGGGGCCACCGAGGTGAGTGTCATGGCTGCTGCAGCGATGCAGCTCACCGCTATCGCGCCGGCTGTCCGGCGTCGAGGTCGTACCACAGGAGTACCTCCATAGTCGTGCCCGCCGGACGACTCGTGGTCTTCCTCGGGACCTTCCGAATGCGAGGACCGTCCTTGGTCACCGCATCCGCCAGTCCAGCACGGAGCAGAGCGCCTGTCTGCCCCTTGCTTCGGTTCTCATGAACGACTAATGGAAGGGATGCCGCCGCATGTCACCGATTGATGTCGTCCGCGTCCCAGCCGAGGTCGGTGCCTTCGCGGATAGGCAGGGCCTCGAGGCGCGGATCGGCGCACAGCGCCCTGATGAGCGCGTGCGAGCCGCCCACGATCGTCGAGTCCAGGTCGACGTCGCCGGCGAGCAGCCACGAGCGGTCGGCGGGCCAGATGAGACTCGGCGATTCGGCGGTCGCCGGGTGGCCGTACTCTTCCGGCGAGCGATCGCGCCACGGCATCTGCTGCTCCCAGCCAGGGTCGGCGAGCTCGGTCACCGCGCCGGTGAAGAGCACGTACGAGCGTGCGGGCAGTTCCAGGCGCGGCCCGCGAGAGACGTCATCGGGGAGGATGCCGGGCTGCCACGTCGCTTTGCGGAACGGGCTGTTCAACTGGTCGCGTGCCGAGTGCTCGAGGAACTCCTCGTGCTGGGCTGCGACAGCGTCATCCGCAGGACCGCCCGACCGTGACATCGTGAAGAGCACGCGCGACGGTCCGTGCCCCATCGCACCGACAAGTCCGCCCCACCCGTCCCACACGGCGGCGTACGCGTCGTCCGGCGTGGTCGTGTGGGCGGCGAGGAGGGAGGCCGCTGCCGCGAGTTCGCGTGACGCCAGCTGTCCCCACATGGGCCGGCCGTAGCGCCAGCCCTCGGCATCCCGAGGCCCGTCCTCTCCCTCGACCTCTCGGAACCTCTCGACGAGGTGATCCCAGGAAGCCTGCGGGTGCATGGTCGTTCCGAACGCCGCAGCGGCCGTCGCCCACGTGACCGTCTCGGAATCGATGTCGGGCTGCGCCAAGTGGAACGCGTCCCACTCCTTGTGGTGCATGCCGTAGGGAAGGGGCGGCCACGCCCGCCCGACGGGCCGGTCGCGGTCTGCGGGGTGGAAGATGCGTGCGTACGCGTCGAAGCCGGACGGGATGAAGGCGACCCCAGCGCCAGATCTCGCGTCGAGGCGCTCGCCGATCCAGGCGCCGGCCGCGACATCCGCTGTCCATTCCATGGCCGTCACGCTACCCGTGGAGGGCTCGACAGTCCGGATTCGGGCTGGAACGGCGCATCCGGTATCATAGGAGGGTTGTCCGGTCGCACCCCAGTGTGCGTAAGTCCGTGACGACGTGCACACACCCTCCTGCTGCCGGGAAATGCCTGGCAGCCGTTCTAGTCCGAAGGAGGTGGGTAAGTGACGCACCAGTACGAACTCATGGTCATTCTGACCCCCGAGATCGACGAGCGCACGGTCGCCCCGAGCCTCGACAAGTTCCTGAAGGTCATCACTAACGATGGTGGCACGATCGACAAGGTCGACATCTGGGGCAAGCGCCGTCTTGCTTACGAGATCCAGAAGAAGACCGAGGGCATCTACGCCGTCGTGAACTTCACCGCCACCAGCGCCGCCACGCAGGAGCTCGACCGCCAGCTGGGCCTCAACGAGCAGATCATGCGCACCAAGGTGCTGCGTGCCGAAGAGGCGCAGGCGATGGTCGCTGCTGAGACGAAGCGCACCGAGGAGAAGGCGGCCCGCAAGGCTGCTCGTCCCCCGAAGCCCGTCAAGCAGGACGCGTAACGGTCATGGCCGGCGAGACGATCATCACCGTGGTGGGAAACCTCACGGCTGATCCCGAGCTGCGCTACACGCAGGGTGGCCTCCCCGTCGCGAACTTCACGATCGCGTCGACGCCCCGCAGCTTCGACCGCGCCGCGAACGAGTGGAAGGACGGCGAAGCGCTGTTCCTCCGCGCGAGCGTGTGGCGCGAGTTCGCCGAGCACGTCGCGGGATCGCTGACGAAGGGCTCCCGCGTCATCGCGACGGGCCGCCTGAAGCAGCGCTCGTACGAGACGAAGGAAGGCGAGAAGCGCACGTCCATCGAGCTCGAGATCGACGAGATCGGCCCCTCGCTGCGTTACGCCACCGCCCAGGTGACGCGCGCAGCAGGTGGCGGCAACGGTGGCGGCGGACAGTCGCGGCCGCAGGTCGCCGACGAGCCGTGGTCGACCCCCGGCTCGCAGACCGGCGGCACGGCCGACGCGTGGAGCGCGCCCGGCACGTCGTACGGCGACGACACACCGTTCTGATCTCGGCACCCCGCGGACTCGGCTCCCCGATCCGGCGGGTCTCAGAAGCAGATTCCGGATGCCTCGGGCAGAGGCATCCGATCAAGAAAATCTAAGGAAGAACCATGGCAGGAAAAGCAACCGGCGATCGCCGGAAGCCGCGGAAGGGCGCGAAGAACGCGGCCCCCGCGAAGGCGATCCGCGTCGGCGTCATCGACTACAAGGACGTCGCCACACTTCGCAAGTTCATCTCGGAGCGTGGGAAGATCCGCGCCCGCCGTATCACCGGTGTCTCGGTGCAGGAGCAGCGTCTGATCGCCAAGGCGATCAAGAACGCGCGCGAAATGGCGCTCCTGCCCTATGCCGGCGCTGGCCGCTAAGGGGCACCGCAATGGCAAAGCTGATTCTCACGAATGAGGTCGCCGGGCTCGGTAGCGCCGGTGACGTGGTCGAGGTCAAGAACGGGTTCGCCCGCAACTACCTCATCCCCCAGGGCTTCGCAGTCACGTGGACCCGCGGTGGCGAGAAGCAGGTGGCGTCCATCCGCGCCGCTCGCGAGTCCCGCGTGATCCACGACCACGAAGAGGCTGTGGCGCTGAAGAACTCGCTCGAGTCGAACAAGGTCCGCCTCGCCGTCAAGGCGGGCGCTGAAGGACGCCTCTTCGGCTCCGTCAAGACCGCCGATGTGGCCGACGCCGTCAAGGCGGCCGGTCTCGGAGACCTCGACAAGCGCAAGATCCACATCACCTCGACGATCAAGTCGGTGGGTGAGCACGAGGCGACGATTCGCCTTCGCGATGACCTCACCGCCGTGATCACGCTGCAGGTGGTCGCCGCCAAGTAGGCGCCGACTCCTCAGCCGTCAAGGCACCGCGGATGCCGCGGACCCCACTGGGGYCCGCGGCATCCGCTTTTTGGTCGAACCCGTATGTACCGGGGTGGGCATACGGCCGTGTCGGAGCTTTCTGAGCCCGCACATCGGGCCGAAACTGTGCACAACTTCCGGTATCAGACTCAACCTTCAAGCTGGACTTCAACCACATCTGTATCCACAGGCTGTGAGTGAGAAAAGCCCCGGTTAAAAGGGTTATATTTCCGCCAAGTCCGTCTCGGTCCCCGAGTTCTCCACAGGCACTGTTCACAGGAGAGACGGCGTTTCACGCAGTCTTTCCACACACTTATCCACAGCCTGTGTTGCAGGTGGGAAGCGCCCTCTCTACCGTTGGGTTCGACCCGCGGGGATGGTTGGCGCCCGACGTCGATGTCGGAGGTCGATGTTGTAGTGAGCAGCGAAGAAGAGGTGGTGAGAACCTTCTCCGCTGCTCGATGACTCATGTCCGCACGCACCACCACGCCCTACGCCCTACAGGAGGAACCAGCTTGTCGATTGCCGACATCTCCGAAGAGCGTCTGGGCCGGCCGCGCGAGCCCGAGCGAACTCCTCCCCATGATCTGCTCGCTGAGCAGAGCGCGCTGGGGGGCATGCTGCTCTCGAAGGATGCTGTCGCCGACGTCATCGAGACGCTCCGCGGAGTCGACTTCTACGTTCCGAAGCACGAGCTCATCTTCGAGGCGATCCTCTCGCTCTACTCGCACGGTGAGCCGACCGACGTGGTGGCGGTCACCGACGAGCTGATCAAGAACGGGGAGCTTCAGCGCGCCGGCGGCGCCGACTACCTGCACACCCTCACTTCGATCGTGCCGACGGCTGCGAACGCCGGCTACTACGCGTCGATTGTCAGTGAGCGCGCCCTGCTCCGCCGCCTCGTCGACGCCGGCACGCGCATCGTGCAGATGGGGTACTCGGGTCAGGGCGAGGCGCTCGACCTGGTCAACAGCGCGCAAGCCGAGATCTACTCGGTCACCGGCACCGAGGCGGCCGAAGACTACGTGCCCCTGACGATCGCCGTCGACGCCGCGGTCGACGAGATCGAGGCCGCCCGAGGTCGCGACGGCCAGATGACCGGCATCCCGACGGGGTTCTCCGGGCTGGATCAGCTCACCAACGGTCTGCACCCCGGCCAGATGATCATCATCGCGGCCCGACCTGCGATGGGTAAGGCTCTCGCGCTCGACACTCCGCTGGCCACTCCCACCGGCTGGACGACGATGGGGGAGGTCAAGGTCGGCGACGAGCTGTTCGACGCCGACGGTCGCCCGACTCGCGTCGTCGCGGCGACCGAGGTCATGTCCGGCAGGCCGTGCTACGAGGTCGAATTCTCGGACGCCTCGACGATCATCGCCGACGCGCAGCACCAGTGGGCGACCCAGACGCGGGCGGTGCGGCGCACGGGGCAGGGCGGCGCCTCCGTCGTTACGACGGAGCAGATGCTCGCGACCCTTACCGTCGGTGCCGAAGCCCGCGCGAACCACTCCGTGGGCAACGCCCGGCCACTGCAGGTGCCAGAGGCCGACCTGCCGGTCGCCCCCTATGCCCTCGGCGCCTGGCTGGGCGACGGGCACAGCGACGGCGCCCGGATCACGAGCGAGACCGAAGAGATCCCTTCCTTCATCCGACGCAGCGGGCTGCGCGCGGAGGCACGTGGGGGGATGCTCTCCTCGATTCAGCTTCTGGAGCGCGAGGAGCTCGTCCGCAACTGTGAGATCTGCGGCGGCGAGTTCGCGGCACGTCACCCCCACGTGCGCAACTGCGGACGCACCTGCGGGCCGAAGAACAAGGGGATGCACCCAGAGCGCCTGTCGTGCCCGGACTGCGATCAGCCGTATTCGGGTGAAGCACAGAGGTGTGCCGACTGTCACCGAGACCACGGCTCGTTCACGGCACTCCTTCGCAAAGCCGGTGTGCTGGGCGACAAGCACGTGCCGATGGCATACCTGCGGGCCTCTGAGGCTCAGCGCCGCGAACTGCTGGCCGGACTTCTCGACACCGACGGAACGGTGGTCAGGGGCGTCGGCTCATGCCAGTTCGCCGTGACGAACAAGAAGCTTGCGGACTCGGTGTACGAGCTGATTGTCAGCCTCGGCTACCGTTGCGGGCGAACGAGCAAGAGGGTGAGCGGTCGCTCGGAGGAATCGTCGACCTGCTACATCCTCAACTTCTCGACGACCGACGACGTTTTCTGGCTCGAGCGCAAGCGCGTGCTGCACGCTCAGGAGCGGTCGCTGAACACTCTCCGCATCGGCAGGCGGTACGTCACGGCAATCCGTCCCATTGCGAGTGTGCCGGTGCGCTGCGTGCAGGTCGACAATGACGACCACCTGTACCTCGCGGGCGAGTCGATGATCCCGACCCACAACTCGACCCTGGCACTCGACTTCGCCCGCACGGCGGCGATCAAGCACGACATGCCCACGATCTTCTTCTCGCTCGAGATGGGCCGCAGCGAGATCGCGATGCGATTGATGAGCGCCGAGGGCTCCGTTCCGCTGCAGAACATGCGCAAGGGCACGCTCGACTCCCGCGACTGGACGACGATCGCGTCGGTCCGCGGTCGTATCAATGATGCCCCCCTGTACATCGACGACAGTCCGAACATGACGCTCGTCGAGATCCGCGCGAAGTGCCGGCGCCTGAAGCAGCGCGTCGGGCTGAAGATGGTCGTCATCGACTATCTGCAGCTCATGACCTCGGGCAAGCGCGTCGAGTCGCGTCAGCAGGAGGTGTCGGAGTTCTCGCGCGCGCTCAAGCTGCTCGCGAAGGAGCTCGGCGTTCCCGTCGTGGCATTGTCGCAGCTGAATCGTGGTGCCGAACAGCGCGCCGACAAGAAGCCTGCACTGTCAGACCTCCGTGAATCGGGCTCGATCGAGCAGGACGCCGACATGGTCGTGCTCCTGCACCGCGAGGCGGCCTACGAGAAGGACAGCCCGCGGGCCGGAGAGGCCGACCTCATCGTCGCCAAGCACCGAAACGGCCCGACCGATACGATCACCGTCGCGTTCCAGGGCCACTTCAGCCGCTTCACCGATATGGCGCCGGGGGACTTCGGGTAGTGACAGGTGACTGACTAGATTGTCCAACCGCCAAGCAGATTGTCCGAGTCGATCGTTTGGACAATCTAGTTGKCGGAGCAGCCATGAAGGTCCCGCAATTCAATGCCGAGACGGCAGGCTCGATGGGCAAGGTCGGAGCGCCGGTAGACCTGCCCACTGAAGCGGATCCAACCGGCTGCGGCCGCGCCCGTAGGGTGACCGGCACCGCGGACGCTGATTCTTCGACAAAGAGCCCTCCGGCCCGATGGCGGGCGGAGGGCTCCTTCCTGTTGAAGCTAGGCGGCGTCGAGCTCGTCCAGGGATTCGAGTTCGGCGAACTTGGCCTGCATCGTCGGGTTGCCCTTGGTGAGCTTCTTGATCGTGAGCGCCGTCGCCTTGTCGTTGGCCAGGCGGAGGTTGTTCTCGGACCCGAGCAGACCCGCCTTGACCTTCTGGAGCCGGTCGATGGCGAGGTCGATGTCCTTGACGGCATCGTCGAACTTGCGCTTGGCGAGGTCGTAGTTCTTGCCGAACGCCGTCTTGAACCCTTCGAGCTCGGACTCGAAATCGGTGATGTCGATGTTCTGCTTCTTCACCTGATCCAGCTCGGCCTTGACCAGGATCGTGTCCTGGGCGGCGTTGCGCAGCAGCGCGATGATCGCCAGGAAGAACTGCGGGCGGATGACGAACATCTTCGGATAGAGATGCGAAACGTCGGTGATGCCGGTGTAGAGCTCGGAGTCCTCTTCGAGCATCGACACGAGCACCGCGTACTCGCAGCCCTTGTCGTTGCGGTCCTTGTCGAGCTTGGCGAAGAAGTCCGAGTTCCTCTTCTTGGTGGCCGAGAGGTCCGACTCGTTCTTCATCTCGAACATGATCGAGACGTACTCGACGTCGTCGTCGCTGAAGTCGCGGAAGATGTAGTCGCCCTTGGCGCCGCCGGCAGCGTCGTTGTCCTTGTGGAATTCGGCATTCGGGAAAGCGAGCGAGCGGATGCGGTTGAACTCGATCTCGCAGTGCTGCTCCAGAGTCTCGCCGAGCAGCTTGACCGACAGCTTCGCCTTCATGTCCTTGTAGCGCTCGATCATCTCGTCCTTCAGGGCGAGCTCCTTCGAGTGCGACTGGCTGAGTGCGGCCTCCTTGGCCTTCTGCTCGGCAGTCTGCAGCGCCAGCTTGTTCTCCGCCTCGCTGCGCTTCTTGTCCGCGTCCACCACGGCCTTCGTGACCGCGAGATCCTGGACGGTGGCGGCAGCCTTGAGTTCCGCGCTCAGGCGCTGGATCTCGGCATCCTTCTCCGCGGCTGCCTGCTGCGCCTGCTGAGCTGCCTTCGCCTCAGCGAGCGCGATCTCGGTCTGCTGGGCCTTCTCTGCGTCAGCCAGGCGGGCGTGAAGCTCCTTCTCGAACTCCACTGTGCGCACCTGCTGCACGATGTCGGCGTACTCCGCCTCATCGATGGTGAACACTGTCCCGCAGTGCGGGCACTTGATCTCTTTTGTCGCGCCGATGGCTGCTGTCTGGTTCATGTGGAGCTCCGATCATGGTGGAAAGCGGACCCACAGGCGGGGCGACCCCCAGCGGCGCCCCGCCTGTGACAGCGACTCAACATCGCCGGATTCATAGTCGGTCGAATCCGATTCGAACCGCCCGAGGCGTCTGATAACACCACTTATCAGCCACCAGCACATGCGAGCTGGGATCTTCGATACGTTGTCGTCATGTCCACGAGCTCACCGCTTCTCATCGACCTGGCCGGCGTTGCCCGGCTGGCCGACGTGCGGCGACCGGTGGCGTCCGTGTGGCGGACGCGCTTCGCGTCGTCGGCCGACCCGTTTCCGGCGGCGGTAGGCGACAAGGGCGGACGCGCACTCTTCGATGCGATGTCGATCGCGCAGTGGCTGGCGCGCACGGATCATGGGAACAATTCGGATGCCGTCGCAGACGCCGCCGCGTCTGCCACGCCCACCGGGTTCGATGTCGCGGATGCGTCGCACATCGCAGCTGTCGATGCGCTCCTCGCCCTTCGCGCCATGTCGGGGGAGCCGGTCGGCGGCTCCGAGTTCGACGAACTTCAGCGGCGGGCCGTCGCGGCTGATCCCGAGGATTCCTGCCTGGCGGCGGAGGCGTCCACGGCCCGGTCCGACTGGACGGAGTGGGCGGACCTCCTTGCGGATGCGGCCTACTCGCCGCTCGAGGCATCCCGGATCCTCGAGCGACGGCATGCCGCGACCAGGTCGTCGGAAGGATCCTCGGGTCCGCTGACACCCGACGCCGAAGCCCTGCTGGTCGCCTTGGCCGGGGCGCTCCTCGGTGACCCGGCATCGGAACTCGTCCTCAGCACAGGCATCACGCCGTCGCTCGCAGAACAGCTCTGCGCGCACCTCGGCGACGACGTCGAGCTGGTGTTGCCTTCGCTCCCGGACGGACGCGGCATCCGTCGACGACTTCTCTGCGACGGGATCGTGCTGCCGCAGTCGTCCCTCACGGCGGTCGGGCCCCAGCTGTCTGTCACGCGTCCGCCCTCGGACGCCACGACGACCACGGCCGACGTGCTCCAGGCCATCGATGATCTCGTGCTCGGGATGCGCGATCACGATCGCGCGGTCGTGATCGCGCCGGCAGGGGTGCTGACCGAGCCGGTCGCGCACTCCGACTCACTGGCGCGCACCGATGTGCTCCGATCGGGACGTGTCCGCGCCATCGTGAAGCTTCCTGCGGGCCTCGTCACCTCCGCCCCGCGCGAGGCGCTCGCACTCTGGGTGCTGGGTCGCGAGACGGGCGATGTGCCGGTCGACGAACGCTTCACCGCGGTGGCCGACCTGACGGAATCCCCCCTCACCCCGGCGACTCGCGCGGATCTAACGAGTGATGTCCTTGCTGCCATGGGAAGCGCCCGCGACGTCCGGGCGCACTCCTTCCGATTCACCCGACCGGTCCGCACGACGTCCCTGCAGGCCTCTCGCGGCTCGCTGGTCGCAGGAGCGAAGACGCCTGCCGCCCAAGGCCCCTCGGCGCGGGACCTGCCCGCGCTGCTGGATCAGGCACGCGCCGATCTCGGCGACGACGCCCCCGCCGCCGTGCCCGCCGCGCTGCCGAGCGCCATCGCACCTGCCGCACTGGTGGAGACCCTCATCGCCGAACGGCATCTGCGGATGCTCCCGGGAACCCGGGTCACGCCCGACGAGACCTCGGCCACCGGCCTGGTCGCGGTGCACGCGGACGACCTCGACGACCCGGCGCGCATCGGCGATCGGCGTGTGGATCCGCTCATGTTTGCGACGCGGCATCCGTCCGCCCGTCTCACGGTCGCCGGCGACGTGGTGTTCCGCACCGCGCCGACGCCGCGCGCGTGGGTCGACCCCGAAGGATCGAAGATCGTGGTCCACCCCGCTCGGGTGCTGCGCATCGACGGCGGCGACGCCGGCGGCCTCGTGCCTGAGCTGGTCGCGGCCGACATCGACCGCTCCTCGGGTGGGCCGGGGGCATGGCGCCGGTGGCGGTTGCGGCGCGTCGCCCCCCACGTCTCCGCGCCGCTCCGCGCCGCCCTCTCCGACCTCGCCACCCGCCGCGACGCACTCGCTCGGCGCATCGAGGCCCTCGACACTTATGCGAAACTGCTCGCCGCGGGGGTTGTCTCCGGCGCCGTGACACTGACCGACAACGCCGCGGACGCGGCATCCGATTCACACTGAAGGACACTATGCCCCGCACACCGAAAGCCGCCCCGCAGGCTCCGTCGACGATGAAGGAGCTGAAGGACACGCTCTGGAAGGCCGCCGACAAGCTGCGTGGGTCGATGGACGCGTCACAGTACAAGGACGTGATCCTCGGGCTCGTCTTCCTCAAGTACGTCTCCGACGCGTTCGACGAGCGCCGCGCTCAGATCCGCACCGAGCTTGCCGCCGACGGCTACGACGAGGGCCAGATCGCCGACCTCATCGACGACACCGATGAGTACACCGGCCGCGGAGTCTTCTGGGTGCCGGCCAATGCGCGGTGGGCGTTCCTCGCTGAGAACGCGAAAGGGCTCGGCCCCTCACTGGATGCACCCGAGAAGTCGATCGGACTGCTCATCGACGAGGCAATGGATGCTGTCATGCAGACGAATCCTCAGCTCACGGGAACGCTCCCTCGCATCTTCAACCGCGACAACGTCGATCAGCGCCGGCTGGGCGAACTGCTGGACCTGCTCAACTCGGCGAGGTTCGCGGGGCAGGGGCAGTCCGGGGCATCGGGACGCCGCGCGCGCGACCTGCTCGGCGAGGTGTACGAGTACTTCCTCGAGAAGTTCGCCGCCGCCGAGGGCAAGCGGGGCGGCGAGTTCTACACGCCGGCCGGCGTCGTACGGGTGCTCGTCGAGCTGCTGCAGCCGACCCACGGGCGCGTGTACGACCCGTGCTGCGGGTCTGGCGGCATGTTCGTGCAGGCCGAGAAGTTCCTCGAGGCGCACGAGGGCGAAGGCTCGAACATCTCGGTGTACGGCCAGGAGCTAAACGAGCGCACGTGGCGCATGGCGAAGATGAACCTCGCGATCCATGGCCTGTCGGGCAACCTCGGCTCGCGCTGGGGCGACACCTTCGCGCGCGATCTGCACCCCGAGCTGCAGGCGGACTTCGTCATGGCGAACCCGCCGTTCAACATCAAGGACTGGGCGCGCAGCGAGTCCGACCCTCGTTGGAAGTACGGCGTGCCACCAGCGGGCAACGCCAACTACGCATGGATCCAGCACATCCTCTCGAAGCTCGCACCCGGCGGTCAGGCCGGCGTCGTGATGGCCAACGGCTCGATGTCGACGAACTCGGGCGGCGAGGGCCAGATCCGCGCCGAGATCGTCGAGGCCGACCTCGTGTCGTGCATGGTGGCACTGCCGACGCAGCTGTTCCGCTCGACGGGCATCCCGGTGTGCGTGTGGTTCTTCGCGAAAGACAAGGGCGCCCGCGCCGGCGAGGTGCTCTTCATCGACGCCCGCAACCTCGGCCACATGGTCGACCGCGCCGAGCGCGCCCTCTCGGATGAGGACATCGCTCGCATCGCGGGCACCTTCCACGCCTGGCGCGGGATCGAATCAGATGCCGCGGTCGGCGAGTACGCCGACGTGCCGGGGTTCGCCTACTCGGCGACGCTCGCCGAGATCAAGGCCGCCGACTACACCCTGACGCCGGGGCGGTATGTCGGAGCGGCCGACGTCGAGGATGACGGTGAGCCGATCGAGGAGAAGCTCGCACGGCTCCGCGCGGAGCTCGAGGTGCAGTTCGAAGAGTCGGCGCGGCTGGCTGAGCTCGTTCGCGAGCAGCTGGGGAGAGTCTCTTGAGCGACTGGGAACGAACCTCTTGGGGCGCGGTGGCGGACCTCCGGTACGGAAAGGCTCTTCGCGACTACCGGACTCAGATGGGTCGCGTGCGAGTGTTCGGTACGAATGGCGCAGTCGGCTACACGGACGTTGCTCAAGCAACTGGCCCGGGCGTCATCATCGGGCGAAAGGGCGCGTACAGAGGTGTTCACTACTCACCCGGTGACTATTGGGTGATCGACACAGCCTTCTACCTCGCGCCCAAACGTCCCCTCGACCTTCGATGGGCCTACTACTCGTTGCAACTCGCCGACATCAACGGCCTCGACTCAGGCTCGGCAATTCCATCGACCACCCGGGAATCGTTCGGGTCGCTCGCCGCGCTCGTCCCGTCGCTTCCCGAGCAGCAGAGGATCGCTCAGGTGCTGGGCGCCCTCGACGACAAGATCGCAGCCAACACTGCTCTCGCCGCAACAGCAGACGAGTGGTTGCAGAGTCGGTATCGTCACGCGGTCCGAGCGGGGGCGGTCGAGGCCCCGCTGATAAAGGAGTTTGTGATCGATTTCGGGGAGCCGTTCGGCGGCGCACATTTCGTCGATCCCGGGATCGGTCGCCCGCTGATCCGGATCCGAGATCTCAAGACATTCGAATCACAGGTGTGGACGACTGAGTCGCGGCCGCGCGAGGTGGTCGTCCAGGCCGGCGACATCGTGGTCGGTATGGATGCGGAGTTCCGCGCAACTACGTGGCTTGGGGAACCCGGCCTTCTGAACCAGCGAGTATGCCGATTTTCTCACCCTTCCCTTGGTCGTGCGCTAGTGCGTGAAGCGATTAGGACGCCGCTGGCGGAGGTTGAGTCAGAGAAGTCAGCGACGACCGTGATTCACCTGAACAAGAGCGACATCGCTCGAAAGTCAGCAATTCTCCCTGACCACGAGGCGATTGCATCCTTCGAGTCGGAAGCGGAGCCCGTGTTCGCAGCCCGCGTCGCGCTGGCCGCGGAAAACCGGACGCTCATCGCGACGCGCGACGCACTCCTCCCCCAGCTCATGTCGGGCAGGCTCCGCGTCCGCGATGCGGAAGCGGCAGCATCCGCCGCCGGAATTTGAATCCCTCCCCGAACAGACCCAAGGAACAACGAACCCGAATGAGCACATCCAACAAGCAGGTGCCCCTGTGGCTCGTGCTGACCCTGATCGCCGTCATAGTCATCGTCGGCGGGGCATTCTTCGTGTTCGCGAAGCCGCTCGTCACCGTATTCGGAGCGAGTTCTGAAGAGAGCAATTCGCAGTCCCTTCGGTCGATCGCCCGCGCCGAGGAAGTCACGCTGCTGGTGCTGGGCGTCGAGGGCATCGAAGGGAAGAAGACCAACGGAAAGTTTCTCGGACTCGATATTCCGGGCAGCGGCCGAGCAACGTTCCTCAAGTACGGGTTTGACGCGAAACTCGGGATCGACGGCGAGAAAGTGGTCATCGAGGAGACGGGGAAGAACTCGTACCTCATCTCGATTCCCGAGTTCATCGTCATCGGCGTCACCGACCAGAGCTTCGAGCTTGCTGTCGCCGACAATGAACTGCTCAGTTGGACGACGCCCGACATCAGTCAAACCGAGATGATCAACAAGATCGTGAACGCCGACTTCGAGCAGCAGTACATCGAAGACAACGAAGAGACCCTGCAAGAACAGGCGCGGACCTTCTACACCGGAATCGCCGAGGCGATCGCACCGGACGTCACGCTCGAGTTCGAGTTCGCGCAATGACCTCCAGTAACCAACCCGACGAAGAGAAGGAAGGCCGAATCATGGCGACGGAGCCGACCAGTGGCACCAGCAGCGCACCCGAGTTCGACGAGAAGCCGTTCATTGACGCGACCTCGGAGGCGAAGTCGAAGTACGGCCGGTTCAACCTCGCGATCATCGGCGACTCCGGAGTAGGCAAGTCTTCGCTCGTCAACGCCGTGTTCGGTCGGAATCTGGCTGACGTCGGAATCGGGTTCCCGGTGACGCGCGGYGTCAGCTACTACCACGACGACTCGCTCGGCATCTGGGACATCGAGGGATTCGAGATGGGTTCTGCGACGTCTCCCCGCGAGATGCTCGACGGTCATCTGAAGGCGATCAAGGCACGCCCTGCGATCGAACAGATCTCGGTCGTTTGGTACTGCGTGGCCGCCCACTCCGCCCGACTGCTCCCGTCGGCAATCGAAATGATCCGCGAGCTCGGCGCGCAGGGTCTGCCCGTCATCCTCGTGCTCACGAAGGTCGACTGGATCAAGAATCCGATCACGGGAAAGCGTGATGTCGCCCAGGATCTCAAGAAGTTCGTCGAATGGCTCGAGAGCCCTGTCGACGAAAACGGCGAGCCCATCAGCATCCCGTATGAGCGCGTACTGCTGACCTCCACCCGCGACAAGCACGGAAAGGGCAAGGGGCACGGTCTCGGTGAGCTCGTCGCCGAGACCCTCGCCCTCTCGCCCGAAAACGAGAAGGATGCCTTTCGCATCGCACAGCGACTCAACCTCCCGTGGAAGCGCGAGATGGTTCGACCGGTCATCGCAGGGGCAGTGGGGTTGGCCGCTGCGGCCGCCGCGACCCCGATTCCCATCGCAGACGCCGTGGCGCTCGCGTCGATCCAACTCGGAATGATGGGGCGCATCGCCGTCATCTACGACCTCGAACTCAAGACGATGATGTCGGCCGGAGCACTTGCGCAGCTGGGCGTGCAGTTCACGGGGCAAGCGCTCGCGCGCAGCCTCATCAAACTGATCCCAGGGGCAGGCAACGTCATCAACGCAGGCGTGGCCGGCGCGCTCACTGCAGCGACCGGTGAAGCGTGGATGCGCCTGTGCGAACAGGTGCACACCGGCAAGCTCGACCCGACGAAGATCGGTGACTCCTGGGCACAATACGCCCCCACCATCCTTGACATCAGCAGGAAGTGGCTCGAGCAGAAGAACGCCAGACCATGACTGGGATCTCGGAAGCAGACTGGGAGATCGCGGCTCTTGATACGCTCGCCGAGCCGCTTGGCTGGCGGTCGCTCGGCGGCGAGCAGATCGCCCCCGGGACGGGTGAGCGTGCGACGTGGGACGAGCTCCTCATCCGTTCCCGCTTGCTCGAGGCGCTGCGCAGGCTCAACCCGACGGTGCCGCTGCCGTACCTGCAGCAGGCGCTCGCTGAGATCGCAACGCCCAAGTCGCAGGACGCGATCACCGAGAACCACCGCATCCACGAGTACCTCACCGGCGGCTACCCGATCAGCTACATCGACACCGACGGCATCGAGCAGAATCCACGCATCCGTCTGCTCGGTGCCGGTCCCGAGCAGAATGACTGGCTTGCCGTCAACCAGGTCACGATCCGCCAGGGCGATCTGCATCGTCGTTTCGACATCGTGCTCTACGTCAACGGGATGCCGCTGAGCATCATCGAGCTCAAGAAGGCCGGCTCGGCATCCACCGGTGTCGCGCCGGCGCACGCGCAACTGCAGACCTATCTGCGGGAGTTCCCAACGGCCTTCCGGTTCTGCGTCTTCACCCTCGCGAGCGACGGGATCGACGCGAAGTACGGCACACCGTTCACCCCGCTCAACCACTTCGCACCCTGGAACGTCGACGACGACGGTCTGCCACTCGTGCAGCCGCGCATGGAAGGGGCGGTCGACGTGCTGCCCCTGGATGATGCGCTGGGTGGCCTCTATAACCAGGAGCGGTTCCTGCAGCTCGTCCGCAGCTTTACAGCGTTCGACGAGGGCTCGGACGGACTCGTCAAGCGAATCGCGAAGCCCCACCAGTACTTCGCGGTCACGAAGGCGGTCGGCAGCACGATCCAGGCTGTCGAGACCAACGGCAAGGCCGGCGTCGTGTGGCACACGCAGGGCTCGGGCAAGTCGATGGAGATGGAGCTGTACGCGAACCTCGTGTCGCGGCACCCGAAGCTCAAGAACCCCACCGTCATCGTCGTCACCGACCGGAACGAGCTCGACGGACAGCTCTTCCGCACGTTCGATCGCAGCCTGCTGCTCGCCGAAAAGCCCGTGCAGGTCAAGGAACGCGCCCAGCTGCGCGATGAGCTCAGCCAAAGGGTCACCGKCGGCATCTACTTCACGACGCTGCAGAAGTTCGGACTGTCGGATACCGAGAAGAAGGCCGGCACGCAGCATCCGCTGCTCACCAACCGTCGCAACGTGATCGTCGTCGTCGACGAGGCACACCGCAGCCACTACGACGACCTCGACGGCTACGCGAGGCACCTGCGCGATGCCCTCCCCAACGCGACGCTCATCGCGTTCACTGGTACCCCGATCTCGTTCGCCGAGCGCGACACGCGGGCCGTCTTCGGCGACTACATCGACATTTACGATCTGACGCGCGCCGTCGATGACGGTGCGACCGTGCCCGTCTACTTCGAGCCGCGTCTCATCAAGGTCTCGTTCGCCGACGGCACGACCGAAGAGGACATCGACCGGGCCGCAGACGAGTACACGCTCGGGCTGGACGACACCGAGCGCGCCAGGATTGAGGCATCCGTCGCAGTGGTGAACGCTGTATACGGCTCGCCGGAGCGCATCGCGACCCTTGCACAGGATCTCGTCGCCCACTGGGAGGAGCGGCGCGCACGCATGGTGCCGTTTGTCGGCTCGCCCGGCAAGGCACTCATTGTCGGCGGCACGCGTGAGATCTGCGCACGCCTCTACGCGGCGATCGTCGCCCTCCGACCCGACTGGCACTCCGACGCCCTCGACGGCGGCAAGATCAAGGTCGTCTACTCGGGTTCGGCCAGCGACCAGCCCCCGGTGAGCGACCACGTGCGGCGCGACTCCGCTAACGCGGCCATCAAGGATCGCCTGAAGGATGCTACGGATGAGCTCGAGCTGGTGATCGTCAAGGACATGATGCTCACCGGGTTCGACGCCCCGCCGCTTCACACCCTCTACCTCGACCGGCCGCTCAAGGGCGCTCTGCTCATGCAGACGCTCGCGCGCGTCAACCGCACATTCGAGGGCAAAGAGGACGGGCTCCTCGTCGCCTACGCGCCGCTCGCCGACAACCTCGCCAAGGCGCTGTCGGAGTACACCGCGACTGATCAGGCGAACAAACCCGTCGGCCGCGATGTCGACGAAGCCGTCGCGATCGCGATCCAGCTCGTCGCGCAGATCCGCGACATGCTAGCCGACTGCGACTGGCGGGCGATTGTACGGCGGGGCGGCCCTCGCGCGATGATCGCCGCCGCGACCACGGCGACGAACTACCTGCGCGACGCCGCGAACCCGCTGAACGATCCATCGCTGGAGGGCGACCGACTCGCGAACCGCTACCGGGCGGCGAGCGGATCACTGGCCCGCGCGTGGGCACTGGGTTCGGGACGCACGGGTCTCGCCGAACTGCACGACGAGATCGCCTTCTACGAGGAAGTGCGCGTCTGGATGGCGAAGTTCGACGCGATGGACCGCCAGTCGCGCGACGAACCCGTGCCCGAGGAGATCGAGCGCCTGCTCAGCGGACTCGTCGCCGAGGCCGTGTCGACAGGCGACGTGCTCGACATCTACGACGCTGCCGGTCTACCCCGGCTTTCGCTCGACGATCTCGGACCCGAGTTCCTCGCCAAGGCGCAGGCAGCGCCGAACGCGCACCTCGCAATCGAGGCGCTGCGCAAGTCGCTCGTCGATGCAGGCGCCGCCTCGACGCAGGGCAACCTGATCCGCCAGCGGGCGTTCTCGGAGCGCATCGCCGAGATCATGAAGCGGTACACCAACCAGCAGCTCACCGCAGCCGAGGTGATTGCCGAGCTCGTCGAGCTCGCGAAGGATGTCGCTGCTGAGGCATCCCGTGGTGAGCACTTCTCGCCCCCTCTCTCGAGCGACGAACTGGCCTTCTACGACGCGGTCGCGCAGAACGAGTCGGCCGTCACGGTGCAGGGAGAAGATGTGCTGGCGCAGATCGCTCGCGAACTCGTCTCTGTGATGCGTCGAGACGTGCGGACCGACTGGACCGTGCGCGACGACGTGCGTGCCAAGCTGCGGTCGTCGATCAAGCGTCTGCTCGTGAAGTACAAATACCCGCCCGACAAGCAGCCCGAGGCGATCAAGCTCGTCATGGACCAGATGGAATCGATGGCCCCGCGCTACGCCGATGATCGGCGGCCGAGCGCCTGAGGAAGCGGTCGCTTCCCTGGGGGTGTTCGAGCCGTTCGACGCCCTGCGGGGTGACGGCGCTGATCAGTGTCGTAACGATCTGATCGTGGACGACTAGAGCAAGCGGCGTAATGGAACCGGTCTACCCAAGCGACGTCCTGACGCAGGACCGACCAGCACCCTCGTCGACGGTTGAACCATTCGACGCACAGTCCGGCGCCAAGAACCGTGTTTCTGCTCGCATATGAGTGAAAATGGGAGCGTCGCTCCTCCGCAGGGACGGCTCGAGGACTCTGGTGATGCGCATGGCTACGATTGCTCTAGAGCACAACTCAGAGCGGTCCCCGTTGACCGTTCTAAACGCGACCTGCCAGTCACGCGTTGCGCTTACACAAACCGAGAGTGCGACCCCGGGTCCGAGCGAGTTTCGCGTCGGATCATTTCACGCGCCCGTGGGTCGTGCAAGTGCCGTTCCGACGCTCGTCAAGCCGAACGGAACAGCATTATGAGTACGCCGCTCCCATTGCGCCGCGAACGTCGTTCCCCGAAGGTCGTCACAGACGAAGCGCGCGCTGGTGAACTGCTCGATCAACTCCGAGAAACCGAGTTGATGATTCGGAGCGCGACGGAACGTCGACTGAAACTGATGGTGGAGGCGGCGGACGTGGGATTGACTACGCGCAAGATCGGTGAAGCGGTCGGTGCCAGCCCTACCTCGGTGTCCATGTGGGTTCGGGA